>CAMVQS010000028.1 GCA_947169685.1 uncultured Prevotella sp.
AGGTTGGCGGTCAGCTGCAGACAGATGTTCAGGATGGTCTCGCAGCGCTTGGGGTCGGTCTTCCACACCTTCCAAGGCTCGCACTCGGTGATGTAGCGGTTGCCGATGCGGGCCAGGTTCATGGCCTCAAACTGTGCATCGCGGAACTTGAACTGTTCCAGCAGCGACTCCACCTTCTGCTTCACGTCCTTGAACTCCTCGAGGGCGGTTTTATCGACATCCTGCAGTTCGCCACAGGCAGGAACCACGCCGTTCCAGTATTTTTTGGTGAGCTGCAGCGCACGGTTGACGAAGTTGCCATAGACGGCTACCAGCTCGTTGTTATTGCGATCCTGGAAGTCCTTCCATGTGAAGTTATTGTCCTTGGTCTCAGGAGCATTGGCTGTCAGGACATAACGCAGGACATCCTGCTTGCCAGGCATATCCTCCAGGTACTCGTGCAGCCAGACAGCCCAGTTGCGCGAGGTAGAGATTTTGTCGTCTTCGAGGTTCAGGAATTCATTGGATGGTACGTTGTCGGGCATGATATACTTGCCGTGTGCCTTCATCATAACGGGGAAGATGATGCAGTGGAACACAATGTTGTCCTTACCGATGAAGTGCACCAGACGCGTGTCCTCATCCTGCCACCACTGCTCCCATTTGCCCCATTTCTCGGGCTCGCGGTCACAGAGTTCCTTCGTGTTGCTGACGTAGCCGATGGGGGCGTCGAACCAGACGTAGAGTACTTTGCCTTCAGCTCCTTCCACAGGTACGGGAATACCCCAATCCAAGTCGCGTGTCATAGCACGAGGCTGTAGGTCCATGTCTAACCAGGACTTACACTGTCCATAGACGTTCGGGCGCCACTCCTTGTGACCCTCCAGTATCCACTGCTTCAGCCAGTCCTGATACTCGTTCAGGGGCAAGTACCAGTTCTTGGTCTCCTTCAGCACGGGTGTTGAACCGCTGATGGTGCTCTTCGGATTGATGAGCTCCGTTGGACTCAGGTCGCGGCCGCACTTCTCACACTGATCACCGTAGGCTCCTTCATTGTGGCAGTGGGGACATTCGCCCGTCACGTAACGGTCAGCCAGGAACTGCTTGGCCTCCTCGTCGTAGAGCTGGGTTGTGGTTTTCTCCACCAGTTTTCCCTCATCGTAGAGTTTGCGGAACCATTCTGCAGCAAACTTATGGTGGGTCTCGCTGGTGGTACGGCTATAGATGTCGAACGAGATGCCGAAATCCTCGAACGATTTTTTAATCATCGTGTGATAACGGTCAACGACGTCTTGAGGGGTAATTCCTTCTTTGCGCGCGCGTATAGTAATAGGTACACCGTGTTCGTCGCTACCTCCAATAAAGATAACGTCCTCTTTCTTCAGGCGCAGGTAACGCACATAGATGTCAGCAGGTACATAGACACCGGCCAGATGGCCGATATGAACACCACCATTGGCATACGGCAGAGCCGAGGTGACGGTGGTTCTCTTGTAGTTTTTCTTTTCCATTGTTCTTTTTCCTATTTATATTTGGGTGCAAAGGTACTAATAAGTGAGAACAATACAAAATATAAGCACAAAAAAAGCTTCCAGCAATGGAAGCTTTTTTATGTTACGAAACAAATTAATTAGAAATTATTTGTTCACAGCCTCTGCGAGTTCTGCACCAGCCTTGAACTTAGCAACCTTCTTAGCAGCAATCTTAATCTTCTGCTTTGTAGCGGGGTTCACACCTTCACGAGCGGGCTTCTTGCTGATAGCGAATGTACCAAAACCTACGAGAGCTACTTTGTCACCTGCTACGAGAGCGTCCTTAATGGCTGCGATTGTTGCATCGAGAGCCTTCTTTGAGTCAACCTTTGTCAGACCAGCACCAGTTGCGATCTTGTCAATTAATTCTGATTTGTTCATAATGTTTTGTTTTAAAATATTAATATAAATGTTTATAGTTTTATTCGAAATCCACCGCAAATATAGTAGAAAGTATTTAGAAAACAAACAAAAAATGAAAAAAAATGACTTTTTTGTTGAAAAAAAGTGTGTAACGGCCTGATTTTGTACTAAAAAAGGGATATTTTTCGTAATTTTGCGCCCAATTATTGAAATAACCAAATAAAAGTTTGAATATAGAATTATGAGTAATTTACCCACGATAACGAAGAACTTGTTGATAGTGAATGTACTGATTTTCGCTGTCACATGGCTGGTGCCCTCTTTGGATATTACTATTACTGGTCGTTTAGGTCTTCATTTCTTCTTAGCTGATGACTTCCATATTTATCAATTGGTGACTTACATGTTTGTACATGGTGGATTCACGCATGTGTTTTTTAATATGTTCGCACTGTGGATGTTTGGTCGGGTAATGGAGAGTGTTTGGGGACCTCGTAAGTTCCTTTTCTATTATTTTTTGTGTGGCATAGGTGCCGGTATCATGCAGGAGATGGCACAACTGGGTACTTACTATTTCGAGGGTCTATACGCCTATGACCAGGTGAATACTGGTACGTCCATCATGACAACGGGCCAGTTCCTGAACTCGTGGAACACGGTGGGTGCCTCAGGTGCTGTATATGGTATTCTTCTGGCATTTGGTATGACCTTCCCCAATGAGCGTATTTTTATCTTCCCCATTCCTGTGCCCATTAAGGCGAAGTGGTTTGTCATTGGTTATGCAGCCTTGGAGCTTTATTCTTCTATTAGCAGCTCGATGGACGGCATTGCCCATGTGGCGCATCTCGGTGGTATGCTCTTTGGCTTATTGGCCATACTTTACTGGCGTCACCATCCAGGGAGCGATGCTCGCTTCAGTCAAAGCCGTGGACGTGAGTTCTTTGAGAATATGAAACGTGGCTTTGAGCAACGTAAGAAGCCACAGCCTTCAAACCCCAGACCTCATACCTCCGACCGTGAGGCTGACATGGAGTATAATGCTCGTAAACAACAGCGTCAGGCGGAGGTTGATGTCATCCTTGACAAGATACGTAAGTCGGGGTATGACAGCTTGAGTAAAGAAGAGAAAAAACGCCTTTTTGAGGCAAGCAAGGAAAACTGATGTTCGGAAAGATTAAGTCGTTCACCATCAGTCTGATAGCTGGTGCCAATGTGGTAGCAGTTGTCGTGATGATATTAGTGGGTTTTGCTGACCATGTAAATCCTGTCAACTATGCCACATTTAGCAGCTTGGGTATGCTTTTCCCATTTGCTGCTTTGGTTAATCTTGCCTTTCTTTTCTTTTGGCTTATTGTGAAATGGCGTATGGCATGGATTCCCTTTGTCGGTTTCCTGCTAGTCTATGTTCCGATGCGCATCTATGTGCCTTTGAACTTACCATTGTCACCTCCAGAGGATGCAATAAAGGTCGTATCCTTCAACGTGGGTGGTTATTGCAGTGCTCTGCAGGAAGGTGACTCGTTTGGCCAGATCAACGAATATCTCCGTGAAAGTCAGGCAGATATAGTTTGTTTGCAGGAGGATAACGACAGCTGGAGAAAGTCAGAAGTGATATATGATGGTCTCTTTGCTTACAATGATATTGTCCCGCTTAATAACTCTGGGATGATCAATCGTTTAGGTATTCACACGCGTTTCCCGATTCTGCGTAGAGAACGCATTGAATATCCTTCAGCAGCCAATGGTAGTGTGGCATGGTATCTGCAAGTTGGAAATGATACGCTTATTGTTATCAATAACCATCTGGAAGCCACCCACTTGACAAAAGAAGACCGTAGCCAGTATCATCAACTCATCAAAGGCGATATGGAGGGTGATACCGCACGTGCGAGTTCCCGCCATCTTCTTTCTGTTTTCTCGGAATCTTCTGTTAAGCGGGCTCCGCAAGCTGAAGCCGTCCATCGGTACGTAGAGGAACATCGTGGCCAGAATATCCTCGTCTGTGGTGATTTTAACGACCATCCGCTATCCTATACCCGTCATGTTGTTGCCGATGGTATGAAAGACTGTTTCGTCTCGACGGGTAATGGTTTGGGGGTTTCGTTCAATCGTTATGGCATGTATTTCCGGATTGACCACATGATGTGTTCGGAAGACATCACTCCTTATCGGTGTCAAATTGACTCAAAATGTGATGCAAGTGACCATTATCCAGTGGTTTGTTGGATAAAAATAGACCGAAAACCTTAAAAAATGCATGAAAAACGAGAATAAATTTCGTTAAATGGCGAAAAATGATTATCTTTGCACGCTAAAATTAGAAATAACAACTAAAAATAACAAAAAATAAAAATGCAAAACAAAGGAATTGTAAAGTTTGTGGCAGTGATGCTCGTACTGGTTTGCATCTTCTACCTGTCTTTTTCTTTTGTGACCCGTCACTATGAGAATGAGGCAGCAGAGATTAGCGCCGTAAAGGGAGAGGAAGCCGGGAAGGCGTACCTCGATTCACTGCTGAACGAGAAAGTTTATTTAGGTGCTTACACGCTGCGTGAGTGCCGTGAAATGGAAATTGGCCTGGGTCTTGACCTGAAGGGCGGTATGAACGTTATCTTGGAGGTTTCGGTACCTGATGTCGTTGACATTTTGGCCGACCACAAGACCGACCCGCTCTACAAGAAGTCTATGGAAGAGGCAAAGAAAGCAGAAGAGACCAGTCAGGACGACTTCATCTCGCTGTTTATCAGTGCATGGAAGAAGAATGCCCCAGGCAAACCTCTTGCATCAGTCTTTGCTACTCAGCAGATGAAGGATAAGGTGACCACTAAGAGCACGGATTCTGAGGTGGAGTCAGCCCTGCGTGATGAGGTTTCTGCCGCCGTTGACAATGCACTGCTTGTTGTCCAGAACCGTATTGATAAGTTCGGTGTTGTTCAGCCCAATATCAGCAAACTTGAGGGTATGTCTGGCCGCATCATGGTTGAAATGCCTGGTGTCAAGGAACCTGAGCGTGTTCGTAAGCTTTTGCAGGGAAGCGCTAATCTGGAGTTCTGGGAGACTTACAACAGTCAGGAGATTGTTCCCCTGCTCAGTCAGCTGAACGCCCAGTATGCAACTGGCGAGGTTGCTGCTGACAGCACGAAGGCTGTTGCTGATACTGCCAAGGTTGCTCAGGCTGTTGCTGATACTACCAAGACTGGTACATTGGCTGCTGCTATTGCCAAAAAGGACAGCACAAACGCCAATGCTGCTACAAAGGCACAGCTTGACAAGCAGAACCCCCTGTATTCAGTGTTTACACCTTCGCAGGGTCAGTCACTGGCAGTGGTTGGCTTCGCACTCACTCGCGATACAGCTGCTGTTAATAAGATCCTTACTTCTGACGTTGCAAAACGTATCCTGCCTTCTGACCTGAAGTTGCTGTGGGGTGCAAAGCCCAGCGATATGGAGTTCACAGACCACCAGGAGCGTTTCGAGCTTTATGCTATCGATACCCGTAACGCTGTCAATGGTCGCGCTCCGCTGGAGGGTGATGTCATCGTTAATTCGCGTGACGGTTTCGACCAGCATGGACGTCCTGAGGTAACTATGCAGATGAACGGTGACGGTGCCCGCCGCTGGTCACAGCTCACGCATAACAATATTAATAAGGCAGTAGCTATCGTACTTGACGATGCTGTCTATAGTGCTCCTCGCGTTAACACGCAGATTGATGGAGGTAACTCTTCTATCACGGGTAACTTCACTATCCAGGATACCAAGGACTTGGCAAACACCCTGAACTCAGGTAAGATGCCGGCTCCTACACGTATCGTACAGTCTGATGTTGTCGGTCCTACCCTCGGTGCACAGTCTATCAAGCAGGGTGCTATTTCGTTCGTTGTAGCTTTCATCCTGCTGATGATCTACATGGTACTGCTGTATAACTGGATTCCCGGTATGCTGGCCAACATCGCCCTGTTGTTCAACCTGTTCTTCACGCTGGGTATCCTGACCTCGTTCCAGGCTGCACTGACCATGCCAGGTATTGCCGGTATCGTGCTGACCTTGGGTACTGCTGTGGATGCCAACGTGCTCATCTATGAGCGTACCAAGGAAGAGCTCCGCAAGGGTCTGAACGTGAAGGAGGCACTCGGTAAGGGTTACTCTAACGCTTTCTCGGCCATCTTCGACTCCAACTTGACATCATTGATTACTGGTATCATCCTCTATGTTGTTGGTACAGGTCCTATCCGTGGTTTCGCTACCACTCTGATGATTGGTATCTGCGTATCGTTCTTCACCGCTGTGTTCATGACCCGTCTGGTTTATGAGTATCAGCTGAAGCGCGACCGTTGGCGTAACCTCACCTTTACCACTCCGTACTCTCGCAACATGATGCAGAACACCCATTTCAATTTCATGGGTATGTACAAAAAGACATTCACCATCTGGGGTGTTGCAGCACTCATTGTTGTTGTCAGCTTCTTTATCAATGGTTTGAGCCGTAGTATCGACTTCACTGGTGGACGTAACTACGTCATGCAGTTTGAGAAGGCCGTTGAGCCTGAGCAGGTACGTGAAGTTCTGAATAAGGCTTTTGTTGAGAAGGATGCCAATGGTGCAGAGAAGGTTGCTAATACCACTGCTATCGCTTTGGGTGCAGAAGGTAACCGTATTCGTGTATCAACCAACTATAAGATTGACTCTAACGATCCGACCGTCGATGATGAGGCTGAGGAAATCCTCTTCAAGGCTTTGAAGGATGCCGGTATCGTGACACAGGCTAATGTTGATGACTTCAAGAACCCCGACGTTCGTGAGGGTGGTTCTATCATCAGCTCGGCAAAGGTAGGACCTAGCATCGCTAAGGATATCACTCACCGTGCTTTCATCAGTGTTGCTATCGCTCTGCTGGCTATCTTCCTCTACATCCTGTTCCGTTTCCGCAACGTAGCCTTCTCTGTTGGTTCTACCGTTGCTCTGGCATTCGATGCTCTCATTGTTATCGGCTTCTATTCATTGCTGTGGAAGTTCGTTCCTATGTCGCTCGAGATTGACCAGACGTTCATCGGTGCTATCCTGACCGTTATCGGTTACTCTATCAACGATAAGGTGGTGGTCTTCGACCGTGTACGTGAGAATATCCAGCTTTACGGAAAGCGTGATCGTCAGGTGCTATTCAATGATTCATTGAATCAGACGTTGGCTCGTACCATCAACACCTCTGTAACGACTTTGATTGTGTTGCTGTGTATCTTCATCCTTGGTGGTGACAGCATCCGTTCATTCTCGTTCGCTATGATTCTCGGTGTAACCTTCGGTACCTGCTCGTCAATCTTTATTGCAGCACCGATTGCATACATCACGCTGGGTCGTACCATCCGTGAGGAAAACAACGAAGTAGCGGAAACCAAGAAGAAGTAAAAGGGTTTTCCTCCTTATTAATAATAAAAGGCGGTTGCCCGACAGGGTAGCCGCCTTTTCAGAAAACTCAGAATTCTTTTGGTTTTTTACTCACTTATTCGTACCTTTGTAAAAATATTAATAGTAGATGTCGGTTATACTCCATATAGAAACAAGTACAGACGTATGCTCAGTGGCTGTCAGTGAAGACGGACAGTGCATCTTTGACCAGACGGAGCACGGTCACATGAGTCATGCGGAAAAACTGGGAACGATGGTAGATGAGGCCTTGTCGTTTACAGATAATCATGCTATTCCGTTTGACGCAGTGGCCGTAAGCTGTGGACCGGGCTCATATACGGGTCTGCGCATTGGTGTTTCGATGGCAAAAGGCATCTGTTATGGTCGCAACCTCAAACTTATCAGTGTGCCAACATTGGAGCTGTTGTGCGTAGGACCTCTCTTGGGCGAGAAAGTTGAGGAGGAAGCTCTGTTATGTCCCATGCTTGACGCTCGTCGGATGGAGGTTTATGCAGCACTATATGACCGTTCCCTACGTACCGTTCGCAACGTACAGGCCGACGTGGTAACAGAAGAGACCTATAGGGAATGGCTTCAAGAACGTCCAGTTTATTTCTTCGGTAACGGAGCTGCAAAATGTATGGAAGTTATCAAGCACCCCAACGCTCATCTGATAGAAGACGTAGAACCCTTGGCTAAGCGAATGATGCCGTTGGCTGAACGGCGCTTCCTAAATGGTCAATTTGAGGATGTGGCCTATTTTGAGCCGTTCTATCTGAAAGATTTTATTGCAAAAGCACCTAAGAAATTATTATGAATATAAAAGGATTAGACTACAACACCCAGCGCGAAGCAATGGTCATGCCGGAATATGGACGCGAGGTGCAGAAAATGGTGGAACATGCTGTTTCTCTTCCGACGAAAGAGGAACGTCAGCGTGCTGCAGAGACGATCATATGCTTAATGGAAAACAAAAATCCTCAGGTTCGCGAGAGTGCCGACTATCAGCAGACTCTCTGGGACCATCTATATCTGATGAGTCGCCATCAACTCGACATTGATTGGCCTTATGACGTGAGTGAGGCAGAGAATATCCACACTAAGCCGCAGCCGATGAAACTGCAGAAACGAGACGAGAACCGTTACCAGCGTCACTATGGACTGTTGATTACCAGAATGTTCCAGAAATTGAAGGAGATGCCTGAAGGTGAGGAGCGTGACGAACTGGTACGTTTGACTGCCAATCAGATGAAACGTGACCTTGCCACATGGGGACATGGCTCAATGGACGATGAGAAAGTTGCAGATGATCTGGCTCGTTATACGGACGGTGTCATACAGATAGACCTTTCCAACTTCCGCTTCGATGCAACAGGTAACGGGCAGCCCCTGTCAGACAACAAACGTGGCAAACGCAAGAAGTAATTTTATATGTCAGCATTTATTATAGAGGGCGGACACCCGCTGAAAGGAACCATCACACCACAGGGAGCAAAGAATGAAGCCCTGGAGGTTATTTGTGCCACACTACTGACCAGTGAGCCTGTCACTATCTATAATATCCCTAATATTCGTGATGTAAATAACCTTATTCAGCTACTCAAGGATATTGGGGTGAAGGTTTCCGTTAGGGAAAGTGGTGAAGGGAGCGTACGGGAAATAACATTCCAGGCTGACGACTTGAACCTTAGCTATTTGCAGAGTGACGAGTTTGTTCAAAAGTGTGCGGCACTGCGTGGAAGTGTTCTGATGATTGGCCCGTTGTTGGCTCGTATGGGTAAGGCGATAATTACTAAACCTGGAGGAGACAAAATCGGGCGTCGCCGACTGGACACTCACTTTTTGGGTTTTAAGGCATTAGGAGCACGGTTCCGTCATATTGCTGACCGCAATGTTTATGAGATCGGAGCACGACAGCTGAAAGGAGCATATATGCTGCTTGACGAGGCATCTGTGACGGGTACTGCCAATATTATTATGGCAGCTGTCTTTGCACAGGGTACGACGACAATCTATAACGCTGCCTGTGAACCCTACATTCAGCAATTGTGTCATATGCTGAACAGCATGGGGGCACAAATAGAGGGAATAGGCTCTAACCTACTGATTATTCATGGCGTACAGCAACTGTTTGGAACCACTCATCACGTTCTTCCCGATATGATTGAAGTGGGTTCGTTCATTGGTATGGCTGCTATGGTAGGTAATGGTGTCCGCATCAAGAACGTCAGTCTGAAAAACCTTGGTATCATCCCTGATGCCTTTCGCCGTTTAGGCGTCAAGATAGACGTTGAGGGTGATGATCTCGTTATTCCACAACAAAAACACTATGTGGTGGATTCATTTATCGACGGGACCATTATGACGTTAGCTGATGCACCGTGGCCAGGATTGACGCCTGACCTGCTGTCAGTACTCATCGTTGTAGCCACTCAGGCTCGTGGTTCTGTTCTTATTCACCAGAAAATGTTTGAGAGTCGTTTGTTCTTTGTTGACAAACTCATAGATATGGGAGCTCAGATTATTTTGTGTGACCCCCATCGTGCTGTTGTTGTTGGACACGACCGCAAGCTGACGCTTCGTGCACAGCGTATGTCGAGTCCCGATATCCGTGCTGGTATTGCTTTGCTCATTGCTGCTATGAGTGCCAAGGGATACAGCCGCATTGACAATATTGAACAAATAGATCGTGGCTACGAAAACATTGAGGGGCGTTTGAATGCCCTTGGTGCACACATTGAGCGCGTATGATTAGGAAGGAAGACTGTTACAAAATTGGCAGGCTTGGCAAGGCACACGGTGTGAAAGGCGAAGTGACGTTTCAAGTGACTGATGACGTCTTCGACCGTGTTGATGCTGACTATCTTATCTTAGAAGTTGATGGCATTTTGGTACCTTTCTTTATGGAGGAGTATCGTTTCCGTTCCGACAGCGTGGTGCTGGTGAAGTTCTGCGACATTGACACCCAGGAGCGTGCCTCCGAATTGACCAACTGTGACGTGTGGTTCCCCCGCTCCTTGACAGCCGAAGATGACGATACCCCATCGCTGGCCAGTCTTGTGGGTTTTGATTTGGTCGATGCTAACAACAACACTATAGTGGGCATCATCGCAGCTATAGATGACGCTACGGAAAACCTGCTTTTTGAGTTGGAAAACGGTATGCTGATTCCTGCTAATGATGATCTTATCCAAGATATCAACATACAAGAAAAGCAGATTATCATGAACATTCCGGAAGGATTATTAAATATTGTATGAAAAAGAAACAGATATGCATTCTCGGCTCTACGGGCTCCATAGGCACACAGGCCTTACAGGTCATAGAAGAACATTCGGACTTGTATGAGGTCTATGCGCTGACAGCCAATAACCGCGTGGAACAGCTGGCAGAACAAGCCCGAAAATTCCAGCCTGCTGCTGTGGTCATTGCCAACGAGCAACACTACGAGCGTTTAAAGAAAATGCTTGATGATGTGCCTGAGGTAAAGGTCTATGCCGGAGCGCGTGCACTTGACGAGATTGTTGAGGCAGGTCCTATCGATATGGTGCTTACTGCCATGGTGGGTTTTGCAGGTCTTTCGCCGACGATACATGCCATCAAAGCCCGTAAGGCTATAGCCTTAGCCAATAAGGAGACATTGGTAGTAGCTGGTGAGCTTATATGCCAGTTGGCTCAACAGTATCATGTGCCCATCCTTCCCGTTGATAGTGAACATTCTGCAATTTTCCAGAGTCTTGTGGGTGAAGACCAGAACCCCATCGAGAAAATTCTCCTTACTGCGTCGGGTGGACCTTTCCGTCAGATGAGTATGGAGCAGTTGGCTACAGTAACGAAGGCTGATGCGTTGCGTCATCCCACATGGGACATGGGGGCGAAGATTACCATAGATTCAGCTACGATGATGAACAAGGGCTTTGAGGTCATTGAAGCTAAATGGCTCTTTGGTGTAGGTGCCACACAGATACAGGTGTTGGTTCACCCTCAGAGTATTGTTCACTCGGCTGTGCAGTTCCAGGATGGTGCTGTCAAGGCGCAATTGGGTGTTCCCGATATGCGCCTGCCAATCCAGTATGCCTTCTCCTTCCCAGAGCGTTTGCCGCTGAGTGGTGAACGTCTCGACCTGTTTAAGACTCCTTTGGAGTTCTTTGAGCCAGACCTTCAAAAATTCCGCTGTCTGGCTCTGGCTTTCGAAGCAATCGCCTGTGGTGGCAACCTGCCGTGTATTGTCAATGCCGCTAATGAGATAGTGAACCGCGCCTTCCTTGAAGACCGTTGCTCTTTCTTGCAGATGAGTGAGGTCATTGAGCAGACCATGGCACGTGTTAGTTTCGATAAAACCCCAACATATGAAACCTATGTGGCCTCAGATGCCGAAGCACGGCGTGTGGCCAACGAATTAATCAAATAAAATGGAAGTATTTTTAATCAGAGTATTACAGTTCATGTTGGCCATCTCTATCCTTGTGCTGTTGCATGAGGGTGGCCACTTCTTTTTTGCCAAGCTTTTTGGTGTTCGTGTAGATAAGTTCTATCTGTTCTTCGACCCCAGTATATGGAAATGGAAAGGTAGCCTGTTTAAGTTTAAACCCAAGAACAGCGATACCACCTACGGCGTGGGTTGGCTGCCCTTAGGTGGTTACTGTAAGATTTCGGGTATGATTGACGAGAGCTTCGACAAGGAGCAGATGGCGCAGCCCCAGCAGCCTTGGGAGTTTCGTTCGAAGCCTGCTTGGCAACGCTTGCTCATTATGATTGGCGGTGTACTGGTAAACTTCCTGTTGGCGCTGTTCATCTACTCCATGGTGCTCTTCTGGTGGGGTGACACCTACGTTCCCACAGCGAACATGACCTATGGTATGAAGTTCAATACTGAGGCTAAGGCGTTAGGATTCCAGGATGGTGATATCCTCATCAGTGCTGATGGCGTGGCATTCAAGGAGTATGACGGCGACCTGTTCCGCCAGTTGTCTGAAGCTCACCAAGTGGTGGTGAAACGTAATGACAAGGAGCAGACCATTAAGCTTTCTGGTGATTTGAACATGCTGAACATGATTAAGTCATCGCCGAGATTTGTAGAGGTGCTGCTTCCCATGGAGATTGACAGTGTCATTCCTGGTTCTCCTGCTCAGAAGATCGGCTTGGCAGTAGGTGATCAAATCTTGTGCGTTAATGACTCAGCCATAGCAGACTTCAACGATTTTGTTTTCCAGTTGGCAGTCTTGAAGGATAAAAGATTAGCAGCAGAAACAAATGAAGCCAAAGAACAGTTACGCTCAGTCAAGCTTGTCATCAAGCACCCAACGGCAGCTATAGATACGACACAGGTCAAGCTTAATGCGGATAGTGAAGGTAATCTGTCGCTGGGTATCAGTTATCCGAAAGTAGCTGCCGATTATAAGACGGTTACCACTGAATACGGTTTCTTTGAGAGCTTCCCTGCCGGTATCAAGTACGGCTGGCATGTGTTGGCCTCCTACGTAGAAGACCTGAAGTATGTCTTTACGGCAGAGGGTGCGAAGTCACTTGGCGGTTTCGGTGCTATCGGCAGCCTGTTCCCCGCCACGTGGGACTGGCATCGTTTCTGGGAGATGACAGCCTTCCTCAGTATCATCCTTGCATTCATGAACATCCTGCCCATTCCAGCCCTCGACGGCGGACACGTGCTGTTCCTGATCTACGAGATGGTGACCCGTCGTAAGCCCAGCGAGGACTTCCTCATCAAAGCGGAGTACGTGGGCTTTGGATTAATCATCCTGCTAATGGTCGTTGCCAACCTCAACGACATCCTGCGCTGGCTGGGCTATATGTAAAGTCGTCGAAAAAAACGCAGGAAGTCGTCGAAAGTCTCTTGGAGTGTGTAGTTTTTCACCGTACCTTTGCGTCAAAGAACAAAAAACGCAAGAGAAAATGAAAACAATGAAGACTATTTTGGCAGTATTGACCATCATGATGGCTCTGCCTATGACTGCACAAACCACGATTGTAAAAGGTATGCTTGTTGACTCGCTGTTGAATGAAGGCGTGTCGTATGCTACTGTACGTGTCTATCAAAAGGGAAAGATGCAAAAGCCTGTTGCTATGTCCCTTACGGATGTTGACGGCCGATTCAGCCAGGAGGTGAAAGGCAAGGGCTCGTTTGTCATAGTGTTCAATAGTGTTGGTGTGCGCAATGTGGAACGTTCGTTTACAGCTACAGGTAGTACGATTGACTTGGGATCTGTTTTCACTAGCGAAGCCAGCGAGAGTATTGGCAGCGTGGAAGTGGTCGCTCAGAAGCCACTGGTTAAGATGGAAACCGACAAGATGACGTATAATGTTGCCGAAGATGAGGACTCCAAGACAAACACCGTGCTTGAAATGTTGCGTAAGGTGCCTATGGTGACGGTTGACGGACAGGACAATATCACCGTCAATGGACAGTCGAACTTCAAGGTTTATGTTGATGGTAAGCCTAACGCCATGTTCTCCAGCAATGCCAGCATGATATTCAAGAGTATGCCTGCCACAGCGGTTAAGAACATTGAGGTCATCACCAATCCTGGAGCTGCCTACGATGCAGAAGGAACAGGTGGCGTACTTAATATCGTTATGAACAAGACTCCGCAGGCTCAGGCTAGTCTGAACGGCTATAATGCCACCGTACGAGCTAATGTCGGTACGCGTGGTTATGGTGGCAGCGCTTTTGCCAGCGGTCAGCAGGGAAAGCTCTCCTTCAGTGGCAATCTTATGTATAGCTATAACCACCCAGGAACCAGCGAAGTCACGATGGAGCGTGAACAATTTGGTACCACCACATCGCTGATGACCATGAATAGTTCCGCTGAAACCAAACTGCCGTTTGTCATGGGTAGTCTCAATATGGGCTATGAACTCGATTCCATGAGTTCCGTAAATATGATGCTCTCGCTGACCAATATGAATATGAAGAACCTCAGCAGCTCAACAACCACCATGGGAGGAAACCTTTTTGATGCTGCTTTTGGTTATACCCAAGACAACGATATGCGTACCAAGCGTACGTCATTCACGGGAAGCGTAGATTATCAGCGTTTTTTCAACCGTGAGCGTACCAGCAGCATGGCTGTTACTTATCAGTTGAGCGTAGCTCCCACCACTACCGAGCAGTGGAGCAGTTTCCAACCTTCCACCCTCAACCTTCAACCTTCCACCCTCGACATCACTGACCGTTATTCAGATAATAGTGAACATACTACCGAGCATACACTGCAGGCTGACGTTACCACACCATTATCGGCTCTTCATAAACTGAGCTATGGTGTTAAGTTTGCTGCACGACTCTCCAACTCTGACGCCAAGTACTATCTTCAGGACGTCTATAACGAGTCAATGAGTATGGATTACAGCCACAACAGCAGCATTGGCGCCGCCTATCTGGAATATGATGGTCATGCTGGAAGTCTGGGCTTTAAGGCAGGTATGCGGTATGAGCACACTTGGCAGAGTATTGAGTATCGTTTAGGCAACACCAGTGACTTCAGTACCAACTATGGCAATCTGGTTCCCTCTGCATCACTGAGTTATTCGTTCAGTCCCACCACGAACCTTGGCCTGACCTACAACATGCGCATTGCCCGCCCAGGTATTTCGTATCTCAATCCTTATGTTGACCGCTCGAACCCCACAGCACTTACCTATGGTAATAGCGACTTGGATGTGGAAAAGTCACACAGCATCGGATTAGTATTCAATATGTACACTCCAAAGCTGATGCTGAACGCCAAGTTAACCCAGTCGTTCTGTAACAATGGTATTGAGCAATACAGTTTCTACAAGGACAACCTGCTGAACACCACCTATGGCAATGTTGGAAAACGCAGTCTTACTTCGTTGAATCTCTATGCCTCGTGGATGCCTCTGAAAGATACACGTCTCTTTATGAACAGCAGTGTGAGCTATTCAGACCTGCGTAGTGATGCGTTGGATGCCAGCAACAACGGATGGCAGTACAACTTCATGGGTGGCGTGCAGCAGACGCTTCCTGCCAACTTCAAACTTAGCCTCTTTGCCATTACGTCAAGCAAGAGCTACATGCTGCAGGGATGGAGTTCTGGTTTCAATATCCTGACTGGCTCACTGTCCCGATCGTTCCTCGACGACAAGCTGAACATCGGCATACAGGGCATCCTTGGTCTCTCAGGCGGTGGTAACATCAAGATGGAAACCTACAGCCGTGCAGCCGACTTTACCAACCACATGAACATCAATGTCCCCATCAGCAGCGTCTCGCTGACTGTTAGCTACACTTTCGGCAACACCAAGAAGCAGATGAAGCAGTTCCAGAGCCGCGTTCAGAGTGATTATATGGAACACGAGACCAACGAGGAACGCCTGAATAGCAATACGACCAATAGTATAGGAGGTATGCAATGAAAAAACCGACACGTAATGATATTCTGATTCTGACCATACAGGTTGTAGCATGGACGCTTGTCCTGCTACTGCCTGCATTGGCAGTTTTATTAGTCACCCAGAAATGGGAGAATACCACCGCCACCTTCTGGATGCTGTTTTTTATGCTGCGTGCGCCGTTGGCGGTTTATTTCGTAAATTTTTATCTGTTGGAGCCTCTGCTGTGGAACAAGAAGCACCGTTGGCAGTTTATGCTCTGCAATGTGCTACTCATTCTATTGACCAACTACTGGCTGTTCCTCATTGACTTCAGCATGTTTCCCTTGAATACCGACATGGCTTATATCGGCTATTTCATGGGAATGTTCATCTATCTGCTCTTCCACGTAGCTCTTATTGCCATGACTATCGGTCTCCGTCACTACATTCGTTCCCGTAGGCTGAAGGAGGAACTCAAGGAACAGCAACAGAAGCATACCGAGGCTGAGCTGGCATGGCTGAAGAACCAGATTAATCCGCATTTCCTGTTCAACACGCTGAACAATATCTCTAGCCTCATACAGATTGATGCCGATGCTGCGCAGGACTCCATCGCCAAGTTGAGCGACCTGCTACGCTATGCCATGTATGAAACCAATAAGCCACTTGTCCCCCTGAGTGGAGAAGTAGAATTCATGCAAAACTACATTGACCTCATGCGCCTGCGACATAACGACAAGCTGGAACTGACCACCGAGTGGGTCAACCCTCAGCCCTCCACTTTCCACCTTCCACCGTTACTCTTCATCTCACTCATTGAGAACGCATTTAAGCACGGTGTCAGCAGTAGCCGTCCCTCGCGCATTGACGTCTCTCTCAAGACGATGGAAGGAGGCCTTCTTTTCGTCTGCTCCAACACCAACTATCCGAAGGACGACCAGAACCGTAGCGGCTCAGGTATCGGATTGGAGAACACTCGCCGCCGTCTCGACCTGATGTATCCTGGCCGTTACACCTGGGAGCAGACGCTGGAAGACAATATTTACACCATCAAAATAACCATCAACACCCAATAATGATGACATGTACTATCGTCGATGATGAGCCGTTGGCCGTCAAACTCCTGGAGTCATTCGTAGAACGAACGCCAGCCCTGCAACTCGTAGGGTCTTATACTGACAGTGTTGAGGCCATTGCCGCCCTGCGCGAGAATCCTGTCGATCTGGTCTTTCTTGACATCCAGATGCCCGACATGAACGGCATGGAGTTGGCACACATGCTGCCCGCCCGGACAAAGATTATCTTCACTACAGCCTTCAAGGAGTATGCCTTCGACAGCTACGAGGTCAGTGCTATCGATTTTCTGCTGAAACCTGTTCGCTATAACAAGTTCCTCACTGCCGTCGAAAAGGCACAGGAGCGCATTGTCCGTCAACCGTCATCCGTCAACCGTCAACCATCAACCCTCTTCCTCCGTGTCGATGGCGAGCTGCGCCAACTGCAGCTCGATGACGTGCTCTACGTGGCAGGCATGAAGGACTACGTCATGTTCTATGTGCAGTCACAGCCTCGCCCGCTCATCACCCACTTGACGATGAAGGCCGTTGAGGATATGCTGCCCGCCGACCGCTTCCTGCGTGTTCACCGCTCCTATATCGTCGCTCTCGATAAGATACGCTCTATCGACCGTAACGACTGTATCTACATCGGT
The DNA here is from genome assembly GCA_947169685.1 of uncultured Prevotella sp. Classification (GTDB taxonomy): domain Bacteria; phylum Bacteroidota; class Bacteroidia; order Bacteroidales; family Bacteroidaceae; genus Prevotella. The sequence continues at coordinate 17,344 of CAMVQS010000028.1, forward strand.
AATGAGATAATTCATGTCACAGAAGCCTTCCGTCCCGCCTTCCAGCAGTTCCTTGACGGTAAGATAGCAAAATAAGCAACAAATATAATGTTTAATGTTTAATGTATAACGCCTTATGAAGAAAATCGTAGTATTGACAGGAGCCGGCATGTCTGTGGAAAGCGGTCTCAAGACCTTCCGCAACGCCGACGGACTTTGGGAGAACTATCCCGTACAGAAAGTGGCCACCCACGAAGGATGGCTCGAAGACCCCACCCTCGTAACCAACTTCTACAACATGCTGCGCAAGAAATGCTGGAACGTGAAGCCCAACGAGGGACACCGCTTAGTGGCCGAACTGGAAAAGAACTACGATGTGACCGTTGTCACCCAGAACGTGGACAACCTGCACGAGCAGGCCGGCTCGTCAAAAGTCATCCACCTGCACGGCGAGCTGATGAAGGTCTGTTCCAGCCGCGATGTAGATGACCCGCGCTATCAGCAACTGCTCACCGCCGACAACTGTGAGGTAGAGCCTGGCACGTTGGCTGGCGACGGCTCCCTGCTGCGCCCCTTCATCGTTTTCTTTGGCGAGGCGGTGCCCAATATTACGCTGGCCGTAGAGGAGGTGCAGCAGGCAGATATTCTCATCATCATAGGAACCAGCCTCGTGGTCTATCCTGCAGCAGGTCTCGTCCATTACGTCAAGCCAGGCACGCCCGTTTATCTCATCGACCCCAGCCCCTCTCTTGGTTCGGGCATTCAGCATCTCACCCACATCCAGAAGGGCGCCAGCGAAGGAATGAAGGAGCTGACCATACTACTCGGAAAGGCCTAAAGAAGAATCAGCTGGCGTAAATCTCCTGAAAATCGGGGACTCAAATCCACATTTGCATTTTTCTGAGAAAAAATCGTAAAAAGTTCTTTCATCCGACACTTTTTTTGAAAACGCCTGTATTTACAGGCCTTTCAGTAGTGTCGGTTTATAAAAATCTTAATTGCAAACCGACACTAAACGCCGTTTACATGGCATGTAACGACCCTTTACACGGCATGTAACGATGGCTTACATACCGAGTAAAGGTGCCTTACACGGCGAGTAACTCCGAGTAGTCCTAATCCATAGGATAGCGAACGCCCCATTTCCGACGCATGCTGTCCATGAGTTGCATGATGTAAAGCGTTTCTTCGTGGGGCATCTCGCGAGGCTCCAGCAGTCCGTCGATAAGTGCCTGGCGACAGGCCAGGAACTGGTATTCGTAACCCGTAATCTGCTGAGGCACAGGGATGGTCTCGACATAGGTGCGGTCGGGGCCGCTGGTTAGTTCGTCATACGAACCATAGGCCTTTGCGATGCTCCACTGCTGTGCAAACGCCTCTGCTTTTTCTCTCGTCCTTGAGCCTACAGCGTAGGCCTTACACTCTTTTAGGCCATTGAGCGTGATAGCAGCCTTTTCTGCTATCCATCCTGTGCCGATGATACCGACACGTAAAATCCTGTCCTGTTTCATAGCGTAACAAATAACGTTTTATCGGATGACGTTTCTGACTTTCTTCATTAAACCCTCCGATGGACATGCCTCACCATCGGCAGGCAACAGGTACCAACGGACTGTCCAGACAAGCTGTTCGCCTGGCTGCAACAATGTGTAGGCACCCTGACTCTCCAGTTCAATGTGCGTCTTTCCGCCTTTCGACACATCAATGGTCATCGTTATGTTGCCATTTTTCAGGGTAAACAAACTGTCGTCTCCATTGTCTGCCCAAGCTATCATAGAGGCACATACCAGCAAAGCTGTCAGAAGAAATGTTTTCATCCTCGTGCCATTTTATAGATTGCCTCCATGTCTTCGGCCTTCAGGACCTTTAGACAGCCACAGGTAGCCGTGTAGTCACGACTGCACTTGCGCGTCATCTCACGAATCTCCTCGTCGGTAATGTCGCGGCCAATGAGCTCCTTGATGTTGATGGGCATGCCGATGGCATGATAGAAGCGTTCCATGGCTTCGATGCCCTTGATAGCAGTGTCTTCGGGGTCTGTGAAATCGTTGGGTACGTCCATCACGTTGACGGCAAAGCGCACAAAGCGGCTCAGGTTCTCATGCATGGTATAGCGGGCCCAGCTCGGCCAGATGGCCGCCAGTCCGGCACCGTGTGTCACGTCGAACATACCGCTCAGCTCATGCTCCAGTTGATGGGTAGCCCAGTCATCGCTGATGCCACAGCCTGTCAGTCCGTTGTGGGCAATGCTACTGCCCCACATAATCTGTGCACGCTGGCGATAGTCCTCGGGATTCTTCAGCACGTCAAATACAGCCGTCTTCATCCTACGTAACACTGCCTCAGCCAAGTCGGTGGTCAGGTCCATATCGTCGTCCTTACTGAAGTAGCGCTCCATCGTATGCATCATCATGTCTGTCACGCCTGCTGCCGTCTGGTAAGGCGGTAACGTAAAAGTACGACATGGATTCATGATGGCAAACTTCGGACGTGACATATCATTGGAGTAGCCCAGCTTCACGTCACCGTCTTCATTGGTGATGACACTTGCCTCGCTCATCTCACTGCCTGCAGCGGGAATGGTCAGCACCGAGGCTACGGGTAGCATACTTGTCGGTTCTGCCTTTCCCAGATAGATGTCCCACACGTTACCCTCGAAACACACTCCGTAGGCAATACACTTCGACGAGTCGATGACGCTGCCACCACCCACGGCGAGGATGAAATCAACACCCTCCTTACGACAAAGTGCTATGCCCTCTTGAGCCAGCGATAGTCTCGGATTAGGTACTACACCGCCCAACATGACAAACTCAATACCACCCTCACGGAGCAACGTACAAACCTTGTCGAGCAATCCCGAGCGCACGGCACTCTGACCGCCATAATGTACCAGCACTTTCGTGCCACCATATTTCTTCACCAGACGAGCCACCTGCTCCTCCGATTGTTCACCGAACACCACTTCGGTCGGTGCGTAATAATTAAAGTCTTTCATATCATTGTTGTTTTTTGGTTTTGACGGTAAAGCAGCGAAAAAGTCTAATGTGCTTTTTTTGAATTAAAGAACGTTAACAACCTCATATTCATTTTGCATTTTGCTCGGATTATAGTATCTTTGCCGAAATAAAAGGCTAAAACAATGCGTAAAGTTATTGGAATCGGTGAGACCGTACTCGACATTATCTTCCAGGGAGAACAGCCCGTTAGTGCTGTTCCAGGAGGCTCAACCTTCAATGCCATGATTTCGTTGGGGCGAGCAGGCGTCAATGCCACGTTTATCAGTGAAACAGGTAATGACCGTGTGGGGAAGCGTATTATCAGTTTCTTGGAAGAAAACCATGTAAATGCATCGTATGTCAATGCTTATCCGGAATCGAAGTCAGCCTTGTCGCTGGCGTTCCTGAACGATAAGAATGATGCCGAATACTTGTTTTACAAGGATCATCCCAAGGACCGTTTGGACTTCTCTTATCCTGAAGTGAACGAGGACGATGTGGTGCTGTTCGGCAGTTACTACGCCTTGAACCCTGTCATACGGCCACAAGTACTGGGATTCCTGCAGTATGCCCACCAACGTGGGGCAATCCTCTACTATGACGTGAACTTCCGGGCGTCTCACCAGCACGAGGTAATGAAGCTGACAGCTAACTTTCTTGAGAATCTGGAGTTGGCGGATGTGGTTCGTGGAAGCCACGAGGACTTCGATGTGATGTTCCATACCACAGACCCTGAAGCGGTCTATCGTTCCCAGATTGATTTTTATTGCAAGAAGTTTATCTGCACATGCGGCAGCGAACCGCTTTTCCTGCACGCTGAAGGGGGTTTTAGAAAACAGTATGCCGTGCAGCAGCTGGATGTTGTCAGTACCATTGGCGCTGGTGATAACTTCAATGCGGGTTTTGTCTATGGGCTTATCCGTCAGGGCATTACCCGTAGTATGGTGATGGATGGGCTCAGCGAAATACAGTGGGATGCGCTCATTAGTTCGGCACAACAGTTTTCTGCGGAGTGCTGCAAAAGCATCAACAACTCCGTATCGGTAGAGTTTGGAGCAGCAAGAATGAAAGAACTAAATCAATAAAGCTATGTTGGAAATCACAAACAAAATCTATTATGTGGGTGTAAACGACCGCAACAAAAACCTCTTTGAGGGCTTGTGGCCGTTGCCCAATGGCGTTAGTTATAACTCGTATCTCATTGACGACGAGAAAGTGTGTCTCATTGATACCGTCGAGGTTGACTTCTTCACACAGTTCATCGAGCACATCCAGGAAGTCATCGGTGAGCGTAAGATTGATTATCTCGTCATCAACCACATGGAACCGGATCATAGCGGTTCCATTGCACTTATCAAGAAGTACTACCCGGAGATTCAGATTGTCGGTAACAAGAAGACGTTCCAGATGATGGAAGGCTTCTATGGTGTCACAGATGGCACGGTAGAGGTGAAAAACGGCGATTCCATCGAGCTTGGTAGTCATACGTTGAACTTTGTGTTGACGCCGATGGTTCACTGGCCAGAGACGATGGTGACGCTCGACAGCAGCTGTAATGTTCTTTTCTCTGGCGATGCCTTTGGCTGCTTCGGAGCGCTGAATGGCGGCATCGTCGATAGTCAGATCAACTGCGACACGTTCTGGCTGGAGATGACCCGTTACTATTCGAACATCGTGGGTAAATACGGTACGCCCGTGCAGAACGCGCTGAAAAAGCTGGCTGGCGTGAAGCTCGACTATATCTGTGCCACCCATGGTCCCGTTTGGCATGAATACATCGATAAGGTCATCGGCATTTACGACCGTCTGTCGAAGTACGAGACTTACCCTGGTCTCGTCATCTGTTATGGCACGATGTACGGCAATACAGAACGGGCAGCCGAGGTCATTGCCCGTGCGGCATCGGAGGCTGGTGTGAAGAACATTGTCATGTATAACGTCTCGAAGACCCACCATTCCTATATCATCCGCGACGTGTTCCGTTACAAGGGACTCATCGTAGGTGCACCTACTTACAACACCGCCCTTTACCATGAAATGGACGTTTTGCTGTCGGAATTGGCTGGTAAGGACATCAAGAACCACCTGTTAGGCTGGTTCGGTTCCTATGGTTGGGCTAGCAAGGCTGTTAGTGAGATTGCCCGATGGAATGAGGAAAAATTGCACTTCGAGGCCGTTGGCGAGCCTGTGGAAATCAAGCAGAGCCTGACAGCAGAGACCACAGCGCAGTGTGTTGCTTTGGGACGTGCAATGGCAGAAAGACTGAAAGCCGAATAGCATGAAGGTATGCATATTTTGTTCTGCCAATGAGCAGATAGACCCCGAGTTCTTCACTTTGACTGAGGAACTCGGGCTTTGGTTAGCAGAAAACGGCCATTCCATCGTGTTTGGCGGTGTCAACATGGGACTGATGGAGTGCGTGGCAAAGGCAACCAAGAAAGCTGGTGGCCGTACCATTGGTGTGGTTCCTTCCATCATTGAGAAGCGAGGCCGTCTCAGTGACTATGTGGATGTAGAGATTCGTTGTGACAACCTGAGCGACCGTAAGCAGCTGATGGAGGCCCGGAGCGATGTGTTCATTGCCCTGCCAGGTGGATTGGGAACCCTCGATGAAATCTTCACTATTGTTGCGTCTGCCACCATTGGTTACCATGAAAAACCCCTCATACTTTACAATATGAAGGGTTTTTGGGATAGTCTTATTGTCTTGCTTGACGACTTGCAGGCCAAAGGCGTTGTTCGCGGCAGTTGGCAACAGTACATCAAGGTTGCTACTTGTCTGGAAGACCTGAAGGCATTATTGTCTGTGCAATAATCACTCTTTTTTATTTCACGTATTCCGAGAAGTCGGTGAGCTTCATGTCACCCTTGCGTGCCAGCGTGTCGTGCATGGCGAAGGCGGCAGGCAGGTTATGACGGGTCTGCCCCATCTTGGCAATCTTCAGGTAGTCCCACAGCAGCTGCTTGTAGTCGGGATGTGCACAGTTCTCAATGATTGTCTCAGCACGCTGGATGGGGCCTTTACCACGCAGGTCGGCGATACCCTGTTCGGTGACGATGATGTTCACGTCATGCTCCGAAGAGTCCTGATGGCTCACGAAGGGCACGATGCTGGAAATCACACCACCCTTGGCTGTTGACGGGCAGGTGAAGATGCTGAGGTAGGCATTGCGGATGAAGTCGCCTGAACCGCCGATTCCGTTCATCATCTTCGTACCGCTGATGTGCGTGGAGTTCACGTTGCCATAGAGGTCAGCCTCGATGGCGGTATTGATGGCGATGACACCCAAGCGGCGGATAATCTCCGGAGAGTTCGAAATCTCACTCTGGCGCAGCGTCAGGTGGTTCTTGAAGTAGTCCATGTTGTCATAGACCTGCAGCAGACACTCGTTCGAGACGGTCAGCGAGCAGGCGCTGGCATCCTTCACGCGGCCGTTGAGCATCATCTCGATGACGGAGTTCTGAATCACCTCCGTGTAGATGTTGAAGTCGGGCACGTGCTTGTCCTCACCCAGGGCACCCAGGATGGCATTTGCTGTTGAGCCCACACCGCTCTGCAGGGGCAGAAACTCCTTGGGGATGCGTCCTTTGTGCATCTCCTCTACGAGGAACTCAGCCGTCAGGTAGCCAATCTTGTCCGTCACGGGGTCGCTGTCCTTGAAGGCACGGGCCTCGTCGGGGATGTTACACTCCACGACACCCACCACCTTCTCCTTGGGGATGCTCACAAACGGCTGGCCGATGCGGTCGCCTACGTGCTCAATGGGTATGGCCTTGCGGTAAGGCGGGTCCAGCGGCTCATACACGTCGTGGAGGAACTTCGCGTTGGGGTTATGGAACGAGTTAAGCTCCAGGATGACATGCTTGGCCAGACGGGCTGCCGTGGGGCTGATGCCGCCTGCAGCGGTCAGATAGACGTGGTAGTCATTGCCACAGTCCTCAATGTCACACACCTCGAGGATGGCCCAGTCAACGTCGCCATAGAAACCATAGCGCAGCTCCTGTGCCATGTGGCTCAGGTGCAGGTCGTTGTAGGGAATCTCGCCCATGTTCACGTGCTTGCGGAAATCGGGGTTGGTGGTGTAGGGCGCACGGTACTTGATAGCCTGTGCGTTGGCCAGGTCACCATCGGTGCTCTGGCCTGTCGATGCACCTGTGAAGATGCCTACCTTGAACTCGCGTCCGGCCTCATGCTCAGCAACGGCCAGCTTTGCCAGTTTCTTCGTTGTAGCCTTGGCCACACCAGCAGGTGTGAAGCCGCTCATGGCGATGTTCTCGCCGTTCTTGATCAGTGCTGCAGCCTCGGCAGCGGTTAAACGTGTATAGCTCATACTTTCTTATAAGCCCCCTAAGTTAGGGGGATGGGGGTCTGAACGACCACCCTTTTAGTTAATATATTAATGTTTCTTGTTTCAAGAGTCATTTCTTCAGACCCCCAACCCCCTCGCTCGGCTTTGCCGCTTTGCTCTGCAAAGAACTTAGGGGGCTACGATACTTCTCTGCCTGTGCCTGAATCAGGGCGGCATCGTTGAAGTAGTCAATCTGCATGGCCTTGCGTACCTCGTCCATGGTCTGGGCACCAGTCTCGCGAGCATGCTCCGTACCTTTCTTCAGGATGTTGTAGATTTCGGGGATGTCCTGCTCCAGTTCATGACGGCGCTGACGCATCGGCTCCAGGAACTTGTTGAGCACCTCGTTCAGGAACTTCTTGCACTTCATGTCGCCCAGTCCACCACGGCGGTAGTGGTCCTTCAGCTCTTCCAGGTTCTGGTACTCCGGCCAGAAGTTCTTGAAGTCCTCGTCCGTAGAGAAGGCATCCAGATAGGTGAACACGGCATTGCCTTCCACATGACCGGGGTCGTTCAGGTTGATGTGCTCCGGGTCGGTGTACATGGAGCGCACCTTCTGCCATACGGTGTCCTTGTCGTCAGAGAGGTAGATGCAGTTGCCCAGCGACTTCGACATCTTCTCCTTGCCGTCAGTACCGGGCAGGCGGCGTGCCGTCAGGTTCTCGGGCAGCATGATGTTCGGCTCTACCAGCACCTCGGCATATACCTGGTTGAAGCGGCGTACCAGCTCGCGTGTCACCTCGAGCATCGGCTCCTGGTCTTCGCCTGCCGGTACCGTCGTGGCCTTAAACAGCGTGATGTCGGCTGCCTGACTCACGGGATAGCAGAAGAAACCGAGGGGGATGTTCGCCTCGAAGTTGCGCATCTTGATTTCCGTCTTCACCGTCGGGTTACGCTGTACGCGGCTCACGGTGATGAGGTTCATCAGGTATGTGGTCAGCTCGGCCAGCTCAGGAATCTGGCTCTGTATGAAGAGCACGCACTTCTCGGGGTCGAGACCGGCGGCCAGATAGTCGAGAGCCACCTCTATGATGTTTTGTCTGATTTTCTCCGGATTGTCAGCATTGTCTGTCAGGGCCTGAACGTCGGCCATGAAGACAAACATGCGGTCGTAGTCGCCGGCGTTCTGCAGTTCCACGCGACGGCGCAGCGATCCTACGTAGTGTCCCAGGTGCAGTTTACCCGTTGGGCGGTCACCTGTCAAAATTACTTTTCCCATGACGTATATTATATAAATGTATTCTTGAAAGAAAAACTTGGATGTAGGGACGATCGGGTTCGAACCGATGACCTCTTCAATGTGACTGAAGCGCTCTAAACCAGCTGAGCTACGCCCCTGTTAAAATATCGCCTGCAAAGGTATAAAGATTCTGCGAAACTACCAAGCTTTTGGAGATTTTTCTTTTACATCAACCCCTCAACAGGCAGTGCCTGGTCACTTTTGCTGTAGGCCATGCCGGTGAACGAACAGATGAGCTTTCCTTCCTGGTTGCGTACTTTCACTTCACAATAGGGCAGACGGTGGTGCGGAAAGGTCTCTACGCACTCTGCTATGAGATGGTCGCCCAGACGGGCCGACTGCGAGAAGGTGATGCTGCTCTGCACGCCAAACGAAAGGTGTCCGCGGCTGTTGGTCACGGCAGCAAAGGCGAGGTCGGCCAGTGTGAAGAGTGCACCGCCCTGACAGACGTTGCCCCCGTTCAAATGGTCCTTTCCTACGGTCATCTCCGCACGGGCATAGCCCTCGCGTACCTCTGTCAGTTGTATGCCGTTGACGGCGGCAAAACGGTCGTTCTGATTCAGTAAGTCCTTTAGTGTCATGTTGTCTTATTTAAAAATTGATGGCAAAATTACAAAAAACTTTCAACTTTCAACACTCAACTCTCAACTTTTTTGTACCTTTGCAGCCAAATATTTCGAAAGATTATGGAATCAAGACTCGTTATTTACAATACGCTGACGCGCCAGAAAGAGCGCTTCGAGCCAATCAACGCCCCCCATGTGGGCATGTATGTCTGCGGACCTACCGTCTATGGCGACGCCCATCTGGGTCATGCCCGTCCTGCCATCACCTTCGACCTGGTGTTCCGTTACCTGAAGCATCTGGGCTATAAGGTGCGCTACGTGCGTAACATCACCGACGTAGGTCACTTGGAGCACGATGCCGACGAGGGCGACGACAAGATTGAGAAGAAGGCACGCCTCGAGCAGCTGGAGCCCATGGAGATAGCCCAGTACTACACCAACCGCTACCATCAGGCTATGGATGCGCTGAATGTGCTGCGCCCCTCCATTGAGCCGCATGCCACAGGACATATCATCGAGCAGCAGCTGCTGGTACAGCAGATTCTGGACAACGGCTTTGCCTACGAGTCCAACGGAAGCATCTACTTCGACATCGAAGCATACAACAAGAAGCATAAGTACGGCATCCTGAGCGGACGCTCCTTGGAGAATATCAAGGACGAGAGCCGCACGCTGGCCGGTGTGGGCGAGAAGCACAACCAGGCCGACTTCGCCCTGTGGAAGAAGGCACAGCCCGAGCACATCATGCGCTGGCCCTCGCCCTGGAGCGACGGCTTCCCCGGCTGGCACTGCGAGTGTACCGCCATGGGTCGCAAGTACTTAGGCGAGCAGTTCGATATCCACGGTGGTGGCATGGACCTCGTGTTCCCTCACCATGAGTGTGAGATAGCGCAGGCTGTGGCTTCTATGGGCAAGCCGGCTGTGAAGTACTGGATGCACAACAACATGATTACCATCAACGGACAGAAGATGGGTAAGTCATTAGGCAACTTCATCACCTTGGAGCAGTTCTTTACGGGCAACCACGAATCGTTGGAGAAGGCCTATTCGCCCATGACCATCCGCTTCTTCATCCTCTCCGCTCACTACCGTGGCACCGTCGATTTCTCCAACGACGCCCTGCTGGCCAGCGAGAAGGGCTTGCAGAAGTTGATGCAGGGCATCAGCGACTTGGAGCGCATTCAGGTTTCGCCTGAATGTGACAAGGAAACGGAAGCTCTGGTTAAGGGACTGCGCCAGAAGTGTTACGACGCCATGAACGATGACTTCGCCACACCGCTGGTCATCAGCTACCTCTTCGAGGCCTGCTCCACCGTCAACAAACTCATCGACCACAAGGCCACCATCTGTGCCGACTGCCTGAAGGAGTTGAAGGAGACGATGCACCTGTTTGCCGAGGACCTGTTAGGTCTCTCAACGCTCAACGCTCAACGCTCAACTGGCGGCAACGCCGATCGTGAGGAAGCCTTCGGCAAAGTGGTAGATATGGTGCTCGACCTGCGTGCCAAGGCCAAGGCCAACAAGGACTGGGCCACCAGCGACCAGATACGCGATGAGCTGGCAGCTGCCGGCTTCGAGGTCAAGGACACCAAGGACGGTGTCACCTGGAGACTGAACAAGTAAAGGCATTCGGAGTAAACCGCTGTGCTTGTGTTCCATGAATAGGAAAAGTAATCTCTGTTTTTGAGGTTTGGAACAAACCGATTGTTTTTGACCTTCGGTCTTAAACAGGATGCACTTGACTTCGTCTTCCTCTGTCGCTCTGCCAAACATGCAAGCATGATGGCTCTCGCTGCTCCATCGGTTCAGCATAGCTCAAGGCATGCTTGGCTCTGCATTCGTATAACTGAGGGACGGCTTTTTTGTTATAAGAAGGACTGCCGATACATTGCTTGATGCAGAGCGTCGGCAGTCTTTGGTAGAAAGCTTCTTTGTTGTTTCTATTGCCTTAGTTGGCGTACGTATTGCATGAAACGGTCGATGAGGCTTATTCTCTCCTTGTTTGGCAGGGATATCAGCGAGGCACCGTTGTTGAACTGCATGACGGTTTCCTTGTCTTCTTCGAAAACAGGCCAGAGGGGCAGTCCCTCTCCATTTGGGTTGCCACCCGTCTTGGCGAAGTTCACCCAGTACTGCTGCATCAGGTCGCTCACCTTCTTCTCTTGCGGATATTTCAGAGGCTCCTTGTCGAAGGCTCCTTTCAGATAGAGCATGTCATCGGCATGGGCTGCACCTCGACGATTTCCTTGGGCATAGACGGTGGTGTCTGACTTCTGAGCGAGGTAAGCCACATAGACGGCACTTCTTCCCGTCTGCTTCTGCAGGGTCGCCCATGCATAGGATCCCCATCCGAAGCCTACGTCGCGTGTCAGGTCACGCAGGCTGAAGAGACGTTCCTCGTCAGTGGTGCCAGGATAGTAAACCCTTGCGCTGTCAGCCCATTGCCCAGGCAGCTGCTTCATCATCTGTTCGTACTGCTCTGGACTGACCGAAGCGTAAGACACCGCTCCTTCGTCGCTGTTGTGCATGATGAGCACAGGCACGTCGTTGTAGTTGCCCTTCTCGTAGAGGTTGTAGATGGGTTCTGGGATGACGTAACCGTCAACGATGGGCACGCAGCCCTGGAAGTTCACACCGTTGCCCGTCAGTTCCTTGGCGTCCATCTGCCGCATCTCGGCAATGGAACTCTTCTGCAGCTGACTCATGAACATCTGTCCCAACACCTGGGCCAGTTCCTGGTTGACCACATTTGTAGCCGACATGAAGGCTCCGCTCTGGCTGATACAGGCACGGAACAGTCCCTTGGCCAGCGGTGAGGCGCAGAGGATATGACAACTCATGGCACCTGCCGACTCTCCGAAGATGGTTACCTTCGCAGGGTCGCCGCCGAAGTTCCTGATGTTGCGCTGTACCCACTGCAGGGCGAATATCTGGTCGAGAATGCCGTAGTTACCCGTATGTCCGTCAGGCGACTCCTTGGCAAGTTCGCTGTGTGCCAGGAATCCCAATGAGCCGGTGCGATACTCGATGGAAACGGCTACCACTCCCTTGCGGGCCAGGCTCTGCCACAGGTCTCCGCCATAATGTTCCGTCTGGAATCCGCCACCATGGATGAACACCATCACGGGCAGGCCTTCATCAACACTCTTGGCAGGGGTGGCAACACTCAGGTACAGGCAGTCCTCACTCATCATGTCATAGCTCACGTAGCTCTTTTCAGGCTGCGGAGGCCACTTGGCGACATCCTCTGCCTTCAACACGCCTTCCCATGGCAGGGCAGGCTGTGGCGCCTTCCAACGCAGGTCGCCCACAGGGGGCGCTGCGTATGGAATGGCTTTATACACGGCAAGATCTGTTCCATCGGGCGTGCCTTCTACGTCACCTGTTTCCACATGTGTTCTTAGCAGGGGTTGTGCCTCGGCAGCCACCATCGCCATGAGTCCGCAGACCACCATGAATAGTTGTTTCTTCATACGGATTATCTTCTGTTGGGAGTGCCAGGGCCGCCGAAGGGGAATCCCTGTGGCTGGGGAGCAATTTCTGGGTCGCCGAAGAACGAAGCCTCAACGTCCTGGTCGTTCAGCTTGAAGACCATGAACTTGGTGTTCTGGGCTGTACAGGGCTTCCATGCACCACCCTGAGGACCGTTGGGGTCGCTGTACTTCGCGAAGTTGGTCCAGGCGGTGAGCATCTTCTCGGAGAGGTTCCAGTCACCCTGTGTCCAGGGACGCCAGCAGTGCTTCAGGCTCTTGAAGACGAACCAGAGGTCGCTGCTGTGGAAGGCGCCCTTCAGACGGACGGTGACCTCAGGATGACTGCCGTCGTCGGGTAACGGACGGGCGAACTCGTAAGCCCAGGCCTTGCCGCCTTTCTGCTCGCGAACCTTACAGAACTCAGCGATGTTGGGAGCCATGTTACCCATATCGTTGAGGGTGAAGCCAATCATATAGGGAACGTCGGCCAGCCTGCCGCCACGGGTGGCATCGTCGAAGCTCTCCTTGCTGACGTAGCCGTCGATCATCGGCATGAAGGGCAGGCCCCTGAACATGGCAGCGAATCCTGTAACAGGCTGTCCGTCGCTATGAATCTGATGGTAGAGCGTGTTGAGGGCGAAGACGGTCTCGGTGGATGCTGCACGCATCTTCTCGAGGTCGGTCAGTCCTGCCCAGTCGAAGACTTTCTTGGCTCTGGCTTCGGCATCGGCAAAGGAGCCGCCGCTGTAGCGACCACCCATCATGTTGCCGTTGGCATCGGGGATGCTGAGGCCTTGAGCACTCATGATGACTGCCTTGTGGAACAGGCCGCGAGCCAGAGGGCTTTCGCAGAGGGTACGTACGCTGCCACCACCGGCACTCTGTCCGAAGATGGTCACGTTGTTGGGGTCGCCGCCAAACTGCTCGATGTTCTTCTGAATCCACTTCAGGGCTTCAATCTGGTCGAGAATGCCGTAGTTGCCAGAAACATGATTCGGACTTTCGGCTGACAGAGCGGGATGAACGAGGAAGCCGAACACGCCGAGACGGTAGTTGATGGAGACGAGCACCACGTCCTTGGCTCCCCATTCCTGTCCGTCGAACTCAGGCTCTGAGCCAAAGCCTTCGCGGTAGCCGCCACCATGAATCCACAGGGCCACGGGGAGCTTCTTGCCTACCTTGCCAGGCGCCTTGGTCCACACGTTCAGATACAGGCAGTCCTCGCTGAAGGGTGCCTCCTTGCCGTAGCCCCACTCGGTATAGTAGCCGCCAGGATACTGGATGGCCTGATAGCTGGGATGGCCGAAGGTGTCGCAGATCTTCACGCCCTTCCAGGGTACGACGGGCTGTGGCGCCTTCCAGCGGTTCTCCTTGATGGGTGGAGCGGCATAGGGAATGCCACGATATACATAAACATCTGGATGGTCATCGGCCAAGACGCCCTGAACCTGACCTCCTTCGATTGTTAACACGGGGTTTTCTGCAGCCTGTGCAGTTGCTGCTACGAAGAGCAGAAGCGGTAATAAAAGCCTTTTCATAAGTTGTTATTAATGTATAGTTGGTTAATAATAATATTATTAGACTCAAAAACGCACGAAAGGTTTAGTAGTATAGGCCTCTTTCGTCATTTCCACTGCGAGCGTTTCCTCACGGAAGCGCTGGTATGTCATATAGATAAGTCCGTGGTCGGCATCGTTGTCACCCCAGGAATTCTTCAGGATGAAGTAACGGTTCTGCTGGGCATCGCGTGCCAACCCCACGATGGCCATTGCGTGCCCCTTGCTCTCCCAGCAGACACCATGATGCTGGCGTACAGCGCATTCGGTTTTAGCGAGCAGGGTGTCCATGGGAATGTTCCAGAAGCGACAATGCTGCCAGTTGTCAGGCAGGTCGATGTCAATCTCCGTGTTGTAGGGCTCGTCGTCGTTGCTGGTCAGGGCGATGTATTCATCAGGGGCACAGACGCTACGGGCAAACTCGTGGGGCGTATAGACAGCTCCGAGCATAAAGACCTGACGGGGTGGGGCGATGGTGCTGTCGTACGTGCGGTAGGCATCGTAGGCACACAACCCGTGCTTCTGAATCAGATTGATGCAGGTGATGCCCATGCCGCGCTTGCTCTCAGGTGCTTGCGGCTCCTGTCGAAGCATATACTCCACATAGGCCGGCGACAGGTTGACGGAGTCGCCCCGTCCGATGTGCTCTGTCTCGATGGCTGCCAGCATGGCGTAAGCCCAGCACGTCTGGCTATGTCCCTGGTCCTTGACGGGGGTCATGTGGTTCAGCACCTCCACTTCTACAGGAGGGTGTTCCCACGTTGCCTTGCGGTGGCAAGCCGTCAGCAAACAGATGACGATAAGATAATAAATACGCTTCACGACTGCAAAGTTACGAAAAAATCTTCCAAAATCGCTTCGTAACTACAACTTTTTTTTGTAACTTTGCAAAGCAAAACTAACCCTATCTGTAGAGAATACAAAAAAATAAACAATATGAACATTAAACATCTTACCGTTTGTCTGTTTGCAGCTTGCTCGCTGCAGGCGAGCGC
>CAMVQS010000029.1 GCA_947169685.1 uncultured Prevotella sp.
CCGGTTACACGCTTTCCAGGCGTGCCTCTTCAACCACTCGAGCACCTCTCCTTGTTAATAAGCGGGTGCAAAGGTACGTTTTTTCTGCTAAACACGCAAACTTTGGTGCACAAAGTTTTGAAATTTAGAATTTATTAGGGAATAAGAGTAGTGCTTCAGTTAAAACTGATGACGCTTCATTTCCTTACGTAACTGACGGGGTAGCGCATGACGGTTCAGGAACAGATAGGTGGTGTTGAGCATCATATAGTCGCGCGACATGTACCATGTTCCTTCGTAGTTGCCTGCCTTGCCCCATGAGTTCTTGACCATGTAGTAGGGCTTGCCCTGCTCATCCTTTGCGATGCCGTAGATGAGCATCACATGGTCGTAGGTAAACGTCCAGTCATCGAACTGCTGTTGGCGCAGCGTCTGGGTGGGTACGACACCGTCAGGCAACTGGGCAAGTCCTGTACGGGTGAAGTTGCCAGACACATCACCGCCCCATGCCACACAATAGCCATCCATCAGAGCACGGTCCAACAGGCTCATCAGTTCGTCAAGGGGCAGATTGTAACTTGGTTTGAGTCGCCACTTGTAGGGTGCCTCAATGACAAACCATTTCCGGAACGGGTGATGGGTAAAGCTGGTCAGGCTGACATAGTCGTCCCAGTCAAGGCCAAGGCTCTCGGCAAACGATAACGGTGTATAGGTCTTTCCCTCGTAGAGGAAGGTCTCAGGACAATGTCCGACATGGGCATCGATGACAGCCTGCACGCTGTCACGCCAGTGGTCGGCAGGCTTCTTTGCTCCGATGGCCTTCCGTATGGCCGTTTCCAGTTTGGGGATAAAGGTGTTGAAGTTGGCCAGCGTATCACCCACGAGTGAGCCGGGGGCCGGCATGGCTTCCTCAGGACAGACACCATGGGTGCGTAGTATCTCCAGTACGTCATCAGAAGACCCTCCTTGGGTAATCTCACTGTTTCCATGCATGCGGACATAGTGCGTGGCATTGTCCATGTAGTCCTTGTTGACCACAAACATCTCGCAGAGGTTATAGGTACGACCCGTCTTGCGGAGTATCTCACTCTCGAAGAACCCCAATGTGGCAAAGTCCCAGCAGGTTCCGCTGCGATGCTGGTTCTTGATGCTGGTGATGGGATTTTCCTTGACGATGGTAAAACGGGGGATAGTCGTTTCTTCCTTCTGTGCAGCTGCGCATAGGGTACAGGCTGCCAGAATAATTATGCTGATGAGTCTGTTCTTCATATCTATGATTCTTGATTAGCTAAGGGGAAAATACGCAAGGCGTTGGCAGTGGTCTGGGCTGCTGTCTCGTCTTCGCTGACGCCATAGGCCTCTGCCATGCGAGTGATGACGTGGCGGACATAGGCGGGTTCATTGCGCTGGCCACGCAGGGGAACAGGAGCCATATAGGGCGCATCGGTTTCCAGCACGATGCGGTCGAGGGGCACGACAGCCGGCAGCACTTCGGGCAGGTGTGACTTCTTGAATGTCAAGACACCGCCAATACCCAGCACGAAGTTCTCGAACTCCAAAAGCTGGCGGGCTTCCTGTTCATTACCCGTGAAGCAATGGAACACACCGCCCGGCAAGTTCTTCACGTATTTCTTCAGAATGGCCACGAGTTCATTCTGCGCTTTGCGACAATGAATCATCAGGGGCAGACGCGTCTCAACCGACCAGCGTACCTGCTCCTCGAAGGCTGCTAACTGTTCCTGCTCGAACTCACGGCTCCAATAGAAGTCAAGACCGACCTCACCGATGGCGATAATTGAAGAGGAGAGAGGAGAGAGGTGAGAGGAGAGAAGAGAGAGCTGCTCGCGCCAGTCGGCACGAACCTCCTCTGGGTGCAAGCCTGCCATCGCGTAGCAATAGCCTGGATAAAGACGGGCCAAACCGATGGCTGTCGCCGACGATTTCAGGTCGATGGCCGGCACGAAAATCTTTTCGCAGCAGGCTTCGCGAGCCCGCTGGATGACGGCCTCAAGGTCTGTAGCGAACTCCTCACCGTCCAGATGACAATGGGTATCGATGTACTTCACTTGTCGCGATGCATCATTTCGTTGGTAAAGTCAATCAGCGGCTGCTTGCGTTCTGCTGAAACATTGATACATGCGAGATACTGTTTGGCCTGTTCAAAGTAATAGTTGATCTTCTTCTCGCAAAGCTGACGAATGCCTATCTGATTATACAAGTCAGTAACAGCCTTAATCTTCTCCTGACGATCAAAGTTTACCGCATCAACCCAGCGGTGCAGCTCCTGACGTTGACGGTCATCGGCACGCAGGAATGCATTGATGAGCATATAGGTTTTCTTGTTCGACGTGATGTCGCCGCCGATAGCCTTGCCAAATACAGAGGGGTCGCCATAGACATCGAGCAAGTCATCCTGCAGCTGAAAAGCCAGTCCGACCTGTTCACCATATTTATATAGGTTCTCTGCGTCTTCGTCAGAAGCTCCAGCCAGTATGGCACCCATCTTCATGGCGCAAGCCAGCAACACGCTGGTCTTCAGGCGAATCATCTCGATATATTCTTCCTCGCGAACATCATTGCGATGCTCGAACTCCATGTCGTATTGCTGTCCTTCGCCTATTTCAAGAGCCGTCTCCGTGAAGAGCGACAACACGGGAGCCAGTTTATCGGCAGGAACCTGCGACATGCGTTCATAGGCCAGCACAAGCATGGAGTCGCCAGAGAGAATAGCCGTATTGGCATCCCAGCGTTTGTGTACTGTAGCTTGCCCACGACGCAGGTCGGCATTATCCATCAGGTCATCATGCAGCAATGTATAGTTATGATAGGTTTCCAAAGCAACGGCAGGCATCAGAATCTGCTCGGGTTCGTCCTTATAGAGCTGATAGGAGAGTAGCATGAGTGCAGGACGGATACGTTTTCCGCCCAGTGACAATACGTATTGGATGGGCTCATAGAGCGAAAAAGGTTTACGCTCGTAAGGCAACTGTTCGATAAAAGCATTGATGCTGCTAAGGATTTCGTTAGATGTCTTCATATGTTGTCAGAGTTTGAATACGATAGGTATGCAGACGCGGGTACGACAGGGTTTATTGTTCTCAATGCCAGGTGTCCAGCGGGGCATCATTTTCAGCACACGTAAAGCCTCATTGTCACACTGCGGATGAAGTTTCTTAGTGAGTTTGATGTCTGTGATAGAGCCGTCTTCATTGACTAGAAACTGTGCTACTACCTTGCCTTCAATCTTGGCTTTTTGGGCATTGGCTGGATACTTTAAGTTGGCATTCAGCCATTTAAGGAAAGCGACAGCGCCACCTGGAAACTGAGGCATATCTGAGACAATGCGGAACTGCTCAGGATTGTCACGCGGATTAATCTCAGGTGGAGCTATCTCATCCGTTTCATCCAGTATTTCCTCTAGTTTTTGTTCGTCTCCTTCACCCTCGTCGTTATTATCAACCTTCAATTCCTCTGGTTGTAGTTCCACGTCCTCCTTCACAATGTTGAGTTTCTCGGCAGGGGCAGACTGTTCCTCAGGTGCCAGCATGATCAGCTGCTGCTCTGGCTTGAAAAGCGGAGCTAACTCTGCTTCGTCCTTGTCATCGAGCAGGTCGGCCGGGTCAAAGCCTAGAGCTTCAGACATATTAAACTCAAAAGCCACGTACATCAGCGACAAAACCAATATCAGCCCCATCAGAAATCCTGTGGTGCGACGTTGGTTGAGATCGACGTTTGGCAGTTTCTTTTGTTCCATCTTTTAATAATAATCTGCGTTCTTTTTCGTTATTATTTACAAATAAGGCGCATTTACTGTTGCAAAATTAGTGCAGATTATTGAAAAAAGCAGTATCTTTGCCAAGATTTTAGACAAATTTAGATGAAAAAAGGAGTTTTTGCCCTTATCGCTATACTTTTTGCCACTAAAATGGCAGCACAGGAAAGTCAGACCGCGTACAATTTCCTGCGCCTGCCTGTCAGTGCCCATGTTGCTGCGCTGGGTGGTGAGAACATCACCATTACAGACGACGACCCTACACTGGTCTTCCACAATCCCGCACTCATCAGTGGCGTCAGTGATAAGAGCATCAACCTGAACTACATGACCTATATGGAAGGCACCAAGACTGCCAGTGCTTCGTTTGTCAAGGCAGCAGGCGAGCGTGCCACCTGGGCAGCGATGGCACAGTATATGGACTATGGCGATATCATTGAGACCAGTATCGACGGTACTCGTTTGGGTAAGTCGTCTGCCAAGGATATCATGATTGGCGGAACATTCCAGTATAATCTCAGTAACCTGTGGGCAGGCGGCATCACAGCCAAATTCATCTCATCCAGTCTGGCTGGCTATAACTCCGTAGCTTTGGGCGTTGACCTCGGTCTTAATTACTACAATGAGAACCTAGGCCTTTCTCTGTCGGCTGTCGCCAAGAATTTGGGTGGACAGGTAAAAGCCTATGACGACATCTACGAAAAGATTCCGCTGGACGTACAGCTGGGTGTCTCCAAGCAGTTTGAAAAAGCTCCTCTGCGCCTGTCGGCTACGTTCTCTCGGCTCAATAACTGGGAAGGACGTTTCATCAACCACGTGGCTTTCGGTGCCGACATCTTCCTGGGACAGACCATCTACATTGCGGGGGGGTACAACTTCCGTCGCGCTGACGAGATGAAGGTAAGTGACGGAGAAAACGATGGTACACACGGTGCAGGGTTGTCCGTTGGCGGTGGTCTGCAACTGCAGCGATTCAAGCTCAACATTGCCTACGCCAAGTATCACGTCTCTGCCTCGTCATTATTAATAAACGCAACATATTCTCTATGAAAAAGATTACTATAGCTATTGACGGCCACAGCTCGTGCGGAAAAAGTACGATGGCCAAAGACCTCGCCCATGAAGTGGGCTATGTTTATGTTGATACAGGTGCGATGTATCGCAGTGTCACACTTTATGCCTTGCGTAACGGAATGTTTGCTGCTGACGGTACGATCAATGAGGAGGAGTTGCAACGCCAGTTAGGAAATATCCAGATTGACCAGAAACTGGTAGATGGCAAGACGGTCACTTTCCTTAACGGTGAGAACGTGGAGCATGACATTCGCACGATGGAGGTCAGCAATCACGTCAGTCCCATCGCCACGCTTGGATTCGTACGTGAGGCCCTGGTTGCCCAGCAGCAGAAGATGGGGCAGGAGGGAGGCATCGTCATGGACGGCCGTGACATCGGCACTGTGGTCTTTCCTCATGCAGAGCTGAAGGTCTTTGTTACTGCCTCTGCGGAGGTGCGGGCTCAGCGTCGTTACGACGAACTGAAGGGCAAGGGTATGGAAGCCGATTACGACGATATCCTGAAAAACGTACAGGAGCGTGACTATATTGACTCCCACCGCGAGGTGTCCCCCTTGCGCCAGGCAGACGATGCCCTGCTGCTTGACAATTCGAACATGACCATTGTCCAACAGAAAGAGTGGCTGCTGGAACGGTTCAAGGAAGCGACAGCCTGAAAACATAAAAGTGGTGAAACAATGAATGCTTCACCACTTTTTATTTAGAATCAAATGCTTATTTCTTACAACATGGCGTCCAAGGCTTCAGCTGCTTGAAGAAGTCGTTGCCCTTGTCATCAACGAGGATGAAGGCGGGGAAGTCCTCCACCTCAATCTTCCAGATGGCTTCCATACCCAGCTCAGGATACTCCACACACTCGATGCTCTTGATGCTCGACTGCGACAGTACGGCAGCCACACCACCAATGGTACCCAGGTAGAAACCACCATGCTTCTTGCAGGCCTCGGTCACGACATCGCTGCGGTTGCCTTTGGCAATCATGACGAGTGAAGCACCATTGTCCTGGAATTCATCCACGTAAGGATCCATTCGGTTGGCCGTCGTCGGACCCATGGAACCGCAAGGATAGCCTGCCGGTGTCTTGGCGGGACCTGCATACAGCACAGGATACTTCTTGAAATACTCAGGCATACCCTCACCAGCGTCCAGACGAGCCTTCAGCTTAGCATGGGCAATATCGCGGGCTACAATGATAGTACCCTTCAGATTAACACGTGTTGAAACAGGATACTTCGACAGCTCTGCACGTACGGCATCGATGCCCTCGTTCAGGTCAATCTCGATGCTGTTCTGTCCTTCACCGGCCTTGGCATATTCAGCAGGAATCAGTTCGGCAGGATTCGAATCCATCTTCTCCAACCAGATACCGTTCTTGTTAATCTTTGCCTTGATATTACGGTCGGCCGAACAGCTGACACCCATGCCGATGGGGCAGGAAGCACCATGACGCGGCAGACGGACCACACGGATGTCGTGAGCCAGATGTTTGCCTCCGAACTGGGCACCCAGACCAATCTTCTGTGCCTCAACGAGCAGCTTCTGCTCCAGGTCAACGTCACGGAAGGCACGTCCTGTTTCGTCGCCCGTCGTAGGCAGGTTGTCGTAGTACTTGATGCTGGCGAGCTTCACCGTCAGCAGGTTCTTCTCTGCCGAGGTACCGCCAATAACAAAAGCAATGTGATACGGCGGACAGGCTGCCGTGCCGAGGCTCTTCATCTTCTCTACGAGGAACGGAATGAGCGTGCCCTCGTTCTGGATGGTGGCCTTGGTCATGGGATAGAAATAGGTCTTGTTGGCCGAACCGCCGCCCTTGGCGACCATCACAAAGCGGTATTCAGCACCCTCAGTGGCCTCAATGTCAATCTGTGCAGGCAGGTTGCAACGGGTGTTCACCTCGTCGTACATGTTCAGCGGTGCATTCTGCGAGTAGCGCAGGTTGTCCTGCGTGAAGGTGTTATAGACACCGCGGCTCAGCGCCTCCTCGTCCTCGAAGCCCGTCCAAATCTGCTGACCCTTCTCACCGTGGATGATAGCCGTACCCGTATCCTGACAGAAGGGCAGGATACCCTTGGCAGCCGTCTCTGCGTTACGCAGGAACTGCAGAGCCACATACTTGTCGTTCTCAGATGCTTCAGGGTCGTTGAGGATGGCAGCCACCTGCAGGTTGTGCTCACGGCGCAACATAAACTCCACGTCGTGGAACGCCTGCTGCGACAACAGCGTCAATGCCTCCTTTGAAACCTTTACAATTTCCTTGCCTTCAAACTCGGCGGTGCTGATGCCGTCCTTGCTTAAAAGCCTGTACTCGGTTTTGTCTTCACCCAACTGGAACATGGGTGCATACTTGAAATCTACTACGTTTGCCATAAATGTATTTGTTTTTTGATTTTAGTATCCGAATATTTCTTCCGTCGTCAGCTTCTTGATAGGACCAAGCTTCTGCAGGAAGTCCATATCGAGCATATCCTCACGGCCGAGGATGATGTAACGATAAGTCTTGTGAGCCATGTAAGTCTTCTCAAAGTTGACCAAGTCCTGTAAGGTCAGTGCAGGCAGGTCACGGTAGATCTTCTCATCCTCGTCATAATCGATACCACGAAGCTTGGCATTGTAATAGGCGTTGAGCACGCCAAACTTGGTGGTACGCTGAGTAGCCAGTCGCTTCATTAGGGCATCCTTGGCAATCTGGAAGGCACCCGCCGACTGGGGGATGGTGTCCAGAATCTCGTTGAAGTGCGTAACACAATCCACCATCTTGTCAGCCTGCGTAACGATATAGGTCTGATAGTTCTCCTTGAAACCGGGACGACGCGGCGTGTTATAATAAGCCGAAGCGGAATAGGCAAGTCCACGGGCCTCACGCATCTCCTGGAAGACAATGGCATTCATGGAACCGCCAAAATATTCATTGAACAACTCCTTAAGGGCGGCCTCCTCCGGATGCCACTCGCGGTTCTCGTTGTGGAACATCATCATATAAATGTTCTTTGCATCGTAAGGAGCCATCCATACGTCATTGACAGGGGTAGCAACCGAATGAGCCTCAGGACCACGGGGAACGTCAAGCAGCGTCTTGCCAACCTGGTGCTGTTTGTCCATGAGGGCAAGGAACTGCTTTTCTTCTGTAGGACCATAATAGAAGATGGTGTGCTTGTAGTTCTTCAGACCCTTCACCAAGTCGATGAGCACCTGCGGGTCAGCAGCCTTCAGCTCGTCGTTGGTCATCATGTGGAAATGCTTCTCGTACTGGGCAAAACGACGCAGGTACGAGAAGTTCGACTGCTGGTTGGCCTTACGGTCAGCACGTGCCTTCAGCACAATATCGACATATTTCTGCCAGGCCTCGCGATCGACAACAGCCTGTTGGATGCGCTCTTCCAGCAACTGAAGTGCCTTTGACATGTTCTCGTCCAGTCCGCTCAGGCCAATGGTGATGCTATTGGTACCTGTTGAGATATAAGCATCGCAGGCCAGCTGATAGAACTCCTGTTTGAACTGTGCAGCGGTCTTCTTGTTGGTACCCAGATAGTCCATGAGGTACTCTGCTGCAATCTCGTAGCGGGCATCGTCCTCGTCACCAAACTCATACTGGAAGGCGAGGTTAAACAGTCCGTTCTCCGTGTTCTGTTTATATAATACAGGGAGTTTCTTCTTGGTTTCAGTCACCGTCAAGTCTTTCTTGAAATCAAGGAAACGGGGCTGTATGGGGTCAACATGCGAAGCCTGAATGTCACGCAGGAACTGCGAGCTCTGCTCACGGTTAGTGGGAATGGGGGTGATGACAGGCTTCTCAATGGTTATCTGCGTGGTATCGGCGCCCTGACGCTTGTAGATGCAGGCATAGCCGTCATTAAAGTGCTGGCGGGCAAAGTCAATGATCTGCTGACGCGTAATCTTCGACACACGGTCCAGGTAGTTCACCTCGTCGGCCCATTCTGTGCCGATGACGAAGGAGTTGACAAACATGTCGGCACGACTGCCGTTATCCTCTAACTGCTTGTAGCGGCTGCGCTTGATGTTATTGATGACCGATGGCAGCAGGTTGTCGTCGAAACGACCGTTCTTCAGGTTCTCTACCTCGCTCAGCATCAAGCTGCGAACCTCCTCTAACGTCTGTCCTTCTTTGGGGCGTCCGCTCAAGATAAAGGCTGAATGGTCTGCCAAGTCATAGACATAGGCACTGGCCGACATCAGCTTCATGGTCTGTTCCAGATTCAGCTCAAACAGTCCGGCACGCCCGTTGGCCAGCATCGAACTAATGATATTCAGCGTGTCCATCTGGGCATCGGCGGCACCCTTGAAGCGCCATCCCAGCATGACGCTCTCAGCATCGTTGCCCCATACAGTGGAGTCGATAGGCGCGGTGATGGGCTTCTCCTTTGGGAATACGGGGAGAGCGATGGGGCGGGCTTGCCACGGACCAAAGTACTTGTCGATGATGCGGATAACCTGATCGGGGTCGAAGTCGCCCGACATACAGATGGCTGTATTGTTAGGCACGTACCACTTGGCGAAATATTTCTTGATGTTGGTGATGGAGGGGTTCTTCAGGTGGTCCTGCGTTCCGATAACGGTCTGCGTGCCATAAGGGTGATGGGGGAAGAGTTTTGCGCCGAGGGCGTAGAACATTTTGCGCGAGTCTTGCGTCAGTCCCATGTTGTACTCCTCATAGACTGCCTCCAGTTCGGTATGGAAACCGCGGATGACCATGTTCATGAAACGGTCGCTTTGAATCTTTGCCCAGTTCTCCACTTCGTTCGAGGGGATGTCCTCGGTGTAGCAGGTCACATCGTTCGATGTGTAGGCATTCGTTCCCTCTGCTCCGATGGCTGCCATCAGCTTGTCATACTCATTGGGGATAAAGTACTGGGCAGCGAGCTGCGAGACGCTGTCAATCTCGTGGTATGCCTGTCGGCGTGCCTCGGGGTCGGTCAGCTTACGGTACTCCTCGTAGCGTTGCTCAATATCTTCCAACAGGGGTGCCTCGGCCTCAGCATTGCTCGTTCCGAACTTACAGGTGCCCTTGAACATGATATGTTCCAGGTAGTGTGCCAGACCCGTTGTCTCGGCAGGGTCGTTCTTGCCACCTGTTCGCACAGCGATGAACGTCTGAATGCGAGGTTGTTCCTTATACACGCTCAGATACACCTTCAACCCGTTCTTCAGCGTGTAGATACGCGTGTTCATCGGGTCGTTGGGCACCGACTGATACTTAAACTCCTGTGCCTGAACAGCCATCGTCCCGATAGCCATCAAGCCTGATAATAACATTAGTTTGAATTTCATATTTCTTTATTTGTTAGTTTTCATAGTCAATCTCGTGATCGAGTTTCGAGAGGAAATCTTCAAAGACTTCCTGCTCAACGTCACCCATGGCATACTCCTTCTCGGCATCCTTGCGGATTTCTGCAATCCATGCACGACGGGCCTTCACATAGTCTTCATGAATACGTTCCACGTCAACAGGAGTGATTTCCTGGATGCGGTAATAATCCAGAATAAGCTGGTACGACCATGCCCAGCGGTAGTCGCTGTAATTGTCGTTCACTTCCATGAAACGGTCAAGTATCTGCTGGATGTTGTCAATGGCACCGGTCTTGATGTCATCAATCAGTCGCTGCTCCTCTGTTTCAGGAATGAGCAGACCACTGAGGTCGTTCCACTTGCCTTCACCAGCCATGCTAGACGGACGTCCGAAGAATCCCTCCTTTTGGGCACGCTTCAGGACGGCACCCATATAGATACGCAAGGCGATGTCGTAATACTTCAGTCCCTTGCGCAGCGACGAGGCATTGATGACGTACTCATGGAAATTATAGGAAGAAACATTGTCGCCGGAAGCTTCGCGGAGGGCTTTTAGGATCTTGATACCCTCAATAATCTCGCCGACGGTAAAAGGCGAGAGCCAGTCGAAGTTAATGATAGACTTACGCGACTGCTTCGAGCGCTTGTCGCGCTTCGGCCACTTCTTGATGTCACGATACAGTCCAACAGTGGTGATGTTACGTCCAGGCACGATATACATCGTCTCGCCGTAAGCCATCAAGTACGAGAACGGCAGGTTACGCATATCAGGATGGTTCATCAGTTTGCCGAAGCAGACAGAGAAGGCACCGATGGTGGCAGGCATCAGGATATAAGCACCCGAGGCTGTCTTCGTGCCACGTTCCAGCGTGCCGTAATGCAACGGTCCCATCTTGTATGCATGATTCGAGAAGTTCGTGTTAGAGCCGGCGTTGTAGAACGAGAACTGCCCTCCAATAAGTAGGCTCGACTTGTGGTGGCTGGCAGAGAACGGGCCGCAGAAAGCGGCGCAGGCCTCGCCATTCGCCATGAACGAGTTGGCAAAGAACAGGCTGGCTTCAGCCGTGAAGCCATTAGTAATCTGGCAGGCCTCGCCCACGAAGCAGTCCTGCATCTTCACGCTGTTGTTGATGCTGCATCCGTCGCAGATGATAGAGTTTTCACAGATGACCCCCGTTCCGATATATACGGAGGCGTCGCGCGAACTCATGATGGTACACTCCAGCAGACGGGCGGCGCCGTTCACCTCGCAGTCACCTTTGATGATGGTATTGGTGATGTCCTTCGTGTTGATAATCTTTACATTGTTGCCAATGAGTCCACGCTCAGGACGCTGCACGCGCAGCTCATCCTCAATGAGCTGTGTCAGCCGCTGTTTCAACACCTTGTCTTGGGCATATTTCACCATGAAAGCTGCCAGCTGGGAGTTCAACTCGCGGAAGATGGTCACGTTGCCGTTACCCATCTCGTTAAGGACCGAGATGGTGGAGCCTTCGCCAAACGTAGCATCCTCTGTAGTTTCCAGCGTTGAGATATTCGAGATGTAACAGTCGTTACCTATGGTGTAGTTGTTGATGAAGTTACCCACCTTTTCAATCAGGCAGTCATTGCCTACGGTAACATTTCGCAGGGTGGCATCATTGATACCTGAGTGTTTGAAGAAGCCTTTTGTGACCTCTACCTGTTTGTCGAAAGAGCCCAGACATATGTCACCATAAAACATGACACGGTGGAAATTATAGGGTTTGAAGGTCTCTGCAACCTGTACACGCTGCCAGTCCTCAGCCCAGCATACATTGTTTTCCAGAATCTCGATTTCTGTTTGCGTTAGATGTCTGTATGTAGTCATATCGTAGCAATATTATTTTACTAAGGGGCAAAGGTACGAAAAAATTCATAATTCATAATTCATAATTCATAATTATTTTATATCTTTGCAGCATATTTTTTCACAACACAACAAAAACGTACAATTATGAGAGTAATTATTGAACCTGACTACGTGAAAATGTCACAATGGGCTGCAGAGCACGTTATCCGTCGCATCAATGAAGCAAAGCCCACCCCTGAGAAGCCTTTTGTACTGGGTCTGCCCACCGGTTCTTCGCCCGAAGGCATGTATGCCTGCCTCGTGAAAGCCAATAAGGAAGGCCGTGTATCATTCAAGAACGTGCTGACGTTCAACATGGATGAATACGTAGGACTGCCCGAGGAGCATCCTGAGAGCTATCACTCATTCATGGCCCGTAATCTGTTTGACCACATCGACTGCCCCAAGGAGAACATCCATATCCTCAACGGTAATGCCCCCGACCTCGCTGCCGAGTGTGCACACTATGAGGAAATGATTCAGGAGGCAGGAGGCATCGACCTCTTCCTTGGAGGCATCGGTCCTGACGGCCACATCGCCTTCAATGAGCCTTACTCCAGCCTCACGAGCCGCACCCGTGTAAAAACGCTGACCACCGACACCATCATTGCCAACTCACGTTTCTTTGACAACGACGTGAACAAGGTGCCCAAGCTGGCGCTGACCGTTGGCGTAGGCACTGTGATGGATGCCAAGGAGGTCATGATTCTGGTGAACGGTCACCACAAGGCACGTGCCCTGAAAGCTGCCATCGAGGGATCCGTCAGTCACGAGTGGACCATCTCTGCCTTGCAGCAGCATCAGCATGGTATCATCGTTGCCGACGAAGCAGCCACTGATGAGCTGAAGCACGGCACCTACAAATACTTCAAGGATATTGAAAAGGAGAACCTTCTTTAGTTCTCCTCTTCTATCTGATACAGAAAATCATTGTAAGGGTACTTCTGAACATGGAGTGCCCTTACTTTATTATATAATACCTGTCGTAGTTCGTCAATATTCTGCTTCTCACGTGCAGAGATAAACAGACAGTCATCGTTCATCTTCGCCATCCACGTGCGCTTCAACTCCTCCAACGAAATGTTCTCCTTCGTCATCGGTGTCAGGTCATCTTCCTCTTTCTCCACCCACGTATAGGCGTCAATCTTGTTGAACACCATCATCATCGGTGTTTCGGCACAGCCCAACTCAGATAACGTCTTCTCTACCACCTTGATCTGATCCTCGAAGTCAGGATGCGAGATATCCACCACATGTACCAGCAGGTCGGCCTCGCGCACCTCGTCAAGTGTCGATTTGAACGAATCAACAAGATCGGTAGGCAACTTACGGATGAACCCTACCGTGTCGGCCAGCAGGAACGGCAGATTGTCGATAGCCATCTTGCGCACGGTGGTGTCGAGCGTGGCAAATAGTTTGTTCTCTGCAAACACGTCGCTCTTCGTCAGCAGGTTCATCATGGTTGACTTACCCACGTTCGTGTAGCCGACGAGTGCCACACGGATAAGTCTTCCGCGATTCTTGCGCTGCGTGGTCTTCTGTTGGTCAATCTCTGTCAGGCGTTGTTTCAGCAGCGTGATGCGGTGCAGGATGATGCGACGGTCCATCTCCAGCTGTGTCTCACCAGGTCCGCGCAGTCCAACGCTACCCTTACCACCGCCGCTACCGGAACCGCCACCCTGACGTTCCAAGTGAGTCCATAGGCGTTGCAGACGTGGTAGCATGTAACGGTGCTGTGCCAGCTCCACCTGTGTCTTCGCCTCGGCAGTCTGGGCGCGCATGGCAAAGATGTCGAGGATGAGGCTCGTACGGTCCAGAATCTTTACCTGCAGTTCCTTCTCGATGTTACGTATCTGCTTCGCACTGAGTTCGTCATCGAAGATGACCATGCCTATCTCGCGCTCCATATCCTCCTCTTGTTTGATATATTGCTTGATTTCCTGTAGCTTACCGCTGCCTACGTAAGTCACCTGACTAGGACCGTTCACGCGCTGCGTGAAGCGCTTGACCACCACGGCACCTGCCGTGTCGGCCAAAAATTCCAACTCGTCCAGATATTCCTTTGTTTTCGCCTCGTTCTGCTGTGGCGTAATCAGTCCCACCAGTACAGCAGTTTCGGCCTTTGCTTCTGATATTACAAATTCTTTCACCCTTTTACCTTTTTATTTTCTCCTCACCTCCGCATCTTCCTTGCGAATAATCACGTAGTCATGGCCTGTGCGTAGCTCGTAGTAGCCATTATGATCAAAAAACTCGTCACCAAGAATGGTACCCTTTTCGACGGTTCCGAACAAAGGCAAGGGTCCCTCGTCGGCATAGTTGTCTGTATAAAGGTTCGTGACGGGTTTGGCAGCCACGAGGATGCTGTCGCCATTACCAGTGTACCATGTCTGTGTTCCCACATACTTTGAGTAGCACCATCCTGTAACTTTACCGCGTAGGCAGACCTTTGTCCATTTACCCTTCTGCTCGAGCAATATACCACCACCCAGTCCGTGAAACTGCATCCACAGCTTGTCCAACACACGTGCATTTGGCGATGGCTGTTCGCGTACATTGACGAAATTGTCATCCGACGTGGCATATACTACCGTGAACACTTTTTGTGCCCAAATTAAGCTGCACATGATTAGTGCGAAAAAAAGAATACATTGTCGTTTCATTTCTCTATATCTATTTGATGAGATTACCTAGAATATCGCGTGTCAGTTCTTTGGTGATGGTGCGTGTGGCTGCACTGGTAGCATTCTTTACCACACGTTCTTTGGCTGATGTGCGACTTTTTGTTTTCTTGCCACTGACCTTACCGCTAACCCACGAGCCAAGGATGGCGGCAAAGGTAGAGGTGACTGCCGTAAGGATAGCTTTCCAGACTTTTGACATGATGCCTGGCTTCTTTTTCTCTTCCTTCTCTGGTTTTTCTGAGGGACCGGTAGGCACGGTGATTTCTGTTTCTTTAGAAGCCTCAGCAAGTTCACGCTGCGCCTGCTCCGCCTCGGCAATCAGCACCTCGAAGGCACTCTGGCGGTCAACCGCTGTGTCATACTTGCCGTAAATACCGCTTTGTTTGATGATATCGAGACGCTGACCTTCGGTCACAGCGCCAATCTGCGATAGGGGGAACAGGATCTTGGCACGTTCCACGATGCCTGGAGCACCTTTCTCGTCGAGGAAGCTGACCAATGCCTCACCTGTCTCGAGGTTCATAATGGCCTCGTCAGTTTTGAACGCGGGGTTGGCGCGGAACGTGTCAGCGGCCACCTTCACAGCTTTTTGGTCCTTCGGGGTGTAGGCGCGTAGAGCATGCTGCACACGATTGCCCAGTTGTCCGAGAATAACTTCGGGGATGTCCGTCGGACTCTGGGTGATGAAGTAGATACCCACGCCCTTGGAGCGTATGAGTCGGATGACCTGCTCAATCTTGTCGAGCAGTGCCTTCGACGTGTCGGTGAAGAGCATGTGTGCCTCGTCGAAGAAGAATACGAGCTTCGGCAGTGGCTGGTCGCCCACTTCGGGCAGGGTGGTGTAGAGTTCTGAGAGCAGCCACAGCAGGAACGTGGAGTAGAGTTTCGGCTGTAGCATCAGCTTGTCGGCAGCCAAGACGTTCATGATGCCTTTGCCGTCCTGCGTCTGCAGCAGGTCCTGAATGTCGAACGACGGCAGGCCGAAGAACTTGTCGGCTCCCTGTGCCTCGAGCTGCAGGAGCGAGCGCTGGATGGCGCCCACGGTGGCTGTCGAGATATTGCCGTACTTCGTGGTGTATTCCTTGGCGTGCTTTGATACCCAGTCGAGCATGGAGCGCAGGTCCTTCAGATCGTCGATGAGCAACCCGCGTTCGTCGGCTATGCGGAATGTGATGTTGAGCACACCGTCCTGTGTCTCGTTGAGCTGCAACAGACGTGACAGCAATTGCGGTCCCATCTGCGACACGGTGGCGCGCATGGGGTGTCCCTGTTCGCCATAGACATCGAAGAAGCGCACGGGACAAGCCTGGAACTCAGGGTTTTCGATGCCGAACTCAGGCAGGCGTTTCTCAATGAAGCCGCTCATCTTACCCACCTGTGAGATACCACTGAGGTCACCCTTCATGTCAGCCATGAAACAAGGTACACCGGCTTGACAGAAAGTCTCAGCCATCACTTGCAGCGTCACTGTCTTACCCGTACCTGTGGCACCGGCTATGAGTCCGTGACGATTAGCCATTTTTCCTGTAATACTGAGCGCTCCGTTGGCGCAATGGGCAATGTAAAGCCCGCGTTCTTTGTCGTACATAATGTTTCGGTTTAGTTATTATTTTTGGCAAAGGTACAAAAAAATCCGTAATATGTAATCCATAATCTATTTTTTTTGTACCTTTGCACGCAAAATGTAAGAATTCAACACAACATAAAAGATTAAGACTTATGAAAAAAATTAGAGCAGCCGTCGTAGGATACGGCAACATCGGACAGTTTACCATTCAGGCTCTCGAGGCCGCTGAAGACTTCGAGATTGCTGGCGTAGTACGTCGTAACGGCGCAGACAACAAGCCTGCAGAACTGGCACCGTATGATGTAGTGAAAGACATTCGCGAGTTGAAGGACGTCGATGTCGCCATTCTGGCCACTCCCACACGTTCGTGCGAGGAGTTCGCCAAGCAGATTCTGCCGTTGGGCATCAATACCGTGGATTCCTTCGACATTCACACCAATATTCGTGGCTACCGTGAGCGTCTCATGGAACTGAACAAGCAGACGGGTACTGTCAGCGTCATTGCTGCCGGCTGGGACCCGGGTTCCGACAGCATCGTCCGCACCCTCATGCAGAGCCTCGCACCCAAGGGACTCTCCTATACGAACTTCGGCCCAGGCATGTCCATGGGACACAGCGTCTGCGTACGCTCAAAGGCCGGTGTGAAGAATGCGCTCAGCATGACCATTCCCCTTGGCGAGGGCATCCATCGCCGCATGGTCTATGTGGAGTTGGAGGATGGCTACACGCTTGAGCAGGTAACGAAGGATATCAAGGCTGACCCCTATTTTGCCAATGACGAGACACACGTCTTCGCCGTTGAGAGCGTTGATGCCGTCAAGGACATGGGACACGGCGTACACCTTGTGCGCAAGGGTGTCAGTGGTAAGACGCAGAACCAGCGTTTCGAGTTCAATATGAGCATCAACAACCCCGCCCTGACCGCTCAGGTACTGGTCAACGTGGCACGCGCCTCCCTGCGTCAGCAGCCTGGTTGCTACACCATGATTGAACTGCCTGTCATCGACATGCTGCCAGGCGAACGTGCTGACCTCATCGAGCATCTGGTATAAGCAAAACAACAACAAACAAATCTACATATGAATCTACTAAAAACTATCTGGGCAGCCATGCTGCTCATCTGTGTGGCGGCAACAGCCCAGGCACAGGACTACACCAAGTATTATCAGAACCTGCCCGTTACGCTCCAGCAGGTCACAGTGCCCGTCATCCCCGCCAATAGCGTCACACTAACAGACGTTGGTGGCGTGGGTGACGGTATTACATTAAACACGGAGGCTTTCCAGAAAGGCATCAGCCAGTTGACGAAGAAGGGCGGCGGACGTCTCATCGTGCCCGCTGGAATCTGGCTTACCGGCCCCATCATGCTCAAGGACAACATCGACCTGCACCTCGACAAGAACGCCATCATCCTCTTCTCGCCAGACAAACGGTTGTTCATTGACGAGAAGAACCCCGAGAAGTGCGTGCCTGCCATACGCGCCTCGAAGCGTAAGAACATCGCCATCACGGGCGAAGGCATCATCGACGGCAACGGCGCACAGTGGCGTCCCGTCAAGCGCGAGAAGGTGAGCGCCGTCGAGTGGAAGGCGTTTCAGGAAATCGGAGGTGTAGAGCGACAGGACGGCAAGCTCTGGTATCCGTGGGACGTGAAAGCCGGCTATCCCAACATCGCCCCCACCCCTGAGGAACAGGAGAAGCGCCGTGCTGACCTCATCCGCGTGACTGACTGCGAGAACGTGCTCATTCAGG
Organism: uncultured Prevotella sp.; assembly: GCA_947169685.1. Classification (GTDB taxonomy): domain Bacteria; phylum Bacteroidota; class Bacteroidia; order Bacteroidales; family Bacteroidaceae; genus Prevotella. Next base: position 18,003 of record CAMVQS010000029.1, read on the forward strand.
GCGTCACCGTCCAGAACTCCCCCCGTTTCCACGTACATCCCTGCTACTCGAAGAACGTCATCATCGACGGCGTTACCGTGCGCTGTCCCTGGAACGCCCAGAACGGCGATGCCATCGACCTGAGCGACTGTAACATTGCGCTCATCGTCAACAGCACCGTTGATGCCGGTGACGACGGCCTCTGCATGAAGAGCGGCAAGCGCAAGGAAGCCTCGCCCGCCAACGGCTGCGAGGATATCCTCATCATGAACAACACCGTGTTCCACGCTCATGGCGGCTTTGTCATCGGCAGCGAGAGCATCAGCGGCATGCGACGTATCGTAGTACGCGACAACCGTTTCAGCGGCACTGATACCGGATTACGTTTCAAAAGTGCCATTGGACGGGGCGGACGCAGCGAGGACATCTACATCAGTCACATCGTCATGACCGACATCAAGGACGAGGCCGTCGTCTTCCAGTGCGACTACGTTGACCGTCCTGCCGGACGCGACAACCCCGAGTTTACGCAGCCCCGAAAGCTGGAGTACGTGCCCGAGTTCCAGGGCATCCACATCTCCGACGTCACCTGTCGCGGCTGCGCCACAGCCATCCGCGCCAAGGGTTCGACGGAAGCCAACTGCGTTCACGACATTGACATCACGAACTCCGTCTTCCTCTATAATAAGAAAGGTAACGACATTGACGAGGCAACAGCCAAGCTGACGCTCACCAATGTCAAGCTCATCCAGAACAAGGCGGAATAGCCAAAGCCTCCCCTAGCCTCCCCTAAACAGGGGAGGACTGGAGGGGTCTTTCAGCCTTCATACATCATACATCTTCCCTCTTCCATCTAATATGACGGATAAAATCAAAATTCTTCCCATTTTTGTCTTCTATAAAAGATAAAATTAGTATATTTGCACCGAATTTCTATTATAAAAGATAAAAATCGGATTATGAGTGCGATATTGAGACAGAGTTATCTGGAGAAAATTGAATGGTATTTGGGTAAGGACACCATCATCATCCTGACGGGTCAGCGCCGTATAGGCAAGAGCTATATCCTGCGTCTCTTCAGGGACAAAGTGAGTAAGGATAAGCGTGCAAATATCATCTTCATCGACAAGGAGAAGCATGAGTTTGACAACATTAAGACCTATCAGGACTTGAACGCCTATATCGATGCAAGGCGCAACAAGGCAAAGAAAAACTACATCCTTGTTGACGAGATTCAAGACATTGAGGAGTTCGAGAAAAGTGTTCGTAGCTATTACGAGGAACCGGATATTGAGCTGGTTATAACCGGATCAAATTCGAAGATGCTGAGCAGTGACTTAAGCTCCCTAATAGGAGGCCGCTACAAGGAAATCTATATCCAGGCATTGAGTTACAAGGAGTTCATGCTGTTCCATCAGCTCACGGACTCTGACGATACGCTGGCAAAGTATATCCAGTTCGGCGGTCTGCCGGGTTTGGTGAAGATGGGGCTTGACGAGCAGGATGCGCATGAGTACCAGACCGATGTGTACCACACGGTGCTGCTGAAAGACGTGATTATGAGGAACAAGATTCGCAACGTGCCGTTCCTCGAGAACCTCGTGCGTTTTCTGGCAGACAACGCAGGAAAGATCATCTCGGCCAACAGCATTGCCAAGTATATGAAGTCGCAAGGCGACAGCGTCACCTCGACGGTTATCATCAACTACACGAAGTTTTTGTGCGATGCCTATCTGATACATAAGGTGAACCGCTATGACATTCACGGCAAGAAGTTGTTCGAGAGCAACGACAAGTTCTATTTTGAGGACAACGGCCTGCGGAACACGCTGGCTGGTGGTTCGCGTGAGGGTGACATAGAAAAAGTAATTGAGAACGTTACCTATAACCACCTGATACGCATCGGCTATGAGGTAACAGTCGGACAGCTGCAGGCTGGCGAGATTGATTTTGTCTGTAAGAAGCCACAAGGCCAAAGAATCTATGTGCAGGCTTCATATATCATCGCCGACGAAACCACGAGAGAGCGTGAGTTCGGCAATCTGCGGGCTATCAAGGACAACTATCCAAAGTATGTCATATCAATGACCCCGCTCGTAGGCAGACAGGATTCTGATGGTATTACCCACCTTCATCTGAGACGCTTCCTGACTGAAGGACTGGAATAAGGCCCTCTTCCTCTCCCTGCAGTCGCTCAAAAGCCTCCCCTAAACAGGGGAGGCTAGGAGGGGTCTCATCAGACATCAGACATCACACATCATCCCTCTTCCCTCGTCAATGCCACTTCAAACCTGTCCCTCTGATTGGATTGAAACACTCTGTCCCTCTGATCTCTGTTGACGGCTTAAACGTTTTCGCGAAAAAAACATGAAGAAGTTTGCACGGTTATGAGAAAATAGCATTACCTTTGCAGCCAAAAACTACTATTTATTGATAATAGAAGGAGAATCACGACATGAAAAGAATTTCCAATCTACATCTATTCCCTCGGGCATCAAGAACGCTACTCTTGATGTTGGCGATTACCCTCACCGCGCTGACGGCAGGGGCACAAGAACCAACCACACAGTTCCCGACCACATCTGGCGGTGCTGGCACAGCGGAAAGCCCTTATCTCATCAATACCATCGACGACCTCAACAAACTGTCTGCCGACGTGAACAGCGGCACCAACTACGAAGGCAAATACTTCCGACTCGAAAACAACCTCGACTACTCTGGTGTAGCGGTTGACGGGGGTGGCAGCAACTTTACGCCGATAGGATGGGCAAATGAAACTGGCGCAGGTCATGATTTCTACGGAAACTTCGACGGCGGCAATCACACCATTAGCGGGGTCAAGGTTGTAGATAACACACATTATAATTGTGGTCTGTTTGGAAACGTGACAAACGGCACCATCAAGAATCTGAAAGTCACAAATAGCAGTTTCAGTAGTAGCTATACAGATGCGAAAGTAGGTGGTATCGTGAGCGATGCAGATAACTCAACGGTCGAGAATTGTCATACCACGAGTGATGTCAGTGTGACAGGTTATGAAACTGGCGGCATAGTGGGTAATGTGAGGAATAGTTCAAAAGTAATAGCCTGTACAAGTGCTGCCGCTGTCAAAGGTGCCTATGTTGGTGGTATTTTAGGAAATTTCAATCCAGCAGGTGGCTCCATGCAATATTGCTTCTATTATGGCTCCAGCGTTACAAAGCTATCAAATGTTGGATCTGGCTCAGGACATGGAGCTCTCTATGGCGGCACTGGTCCAGCCCCATTGGATTGCTATTACCAAAGCACCGTCTGGGGAGCATACTCCGGAATGGACATAGAGACCTCCCAGCACGGATATACCATTACCTTAGAGGATGGCATCGCCATGAGCGGATATGCCACAGAGCCGCTAAGAACCATCACCTTGCCCTCTGGCGACATATTAAAGATATATAACGACGGCTACGAATACCTCGACAAACGATACTTCCGCTATGGCGCCACCGTCACCCTGAGCGACGACCAGACAGTCGATGACGGCTATACGCCAGGAGGATATGTCAATACCGATGGAGCGATGGGGCCTGTAGTTTATGTTAGTGCAGAACAAAAAAACTATTCATCCGTCCTTTCCGGCAGCACCCTCACCATGGGCACCTGCAACGTGACCATCTCGATGGCATCAAAGACACCCACCCCTTACAACATCACCTACGACCTCGCTGGCGGAACGGTGACTACGGCCAACCCCGCGACTTATAACGTCGAGACGGATGACTTCACGCTGACGAACCCCACGAAGGCGGGCTATGACTTCGCAGGATGGACGGGCACAGGGCTCACCGAAGCCACGATGACCGTCACCATCCCTAAAGGCTCGTTAGGCGACCGTACCTATACCGCCACTTGGACCATCACCACTTACAACATCACCTACGACCTTGCTGGCGGCACGGTGGCTACGGCTAATCCTACCAGTTATACCGTTGAGACGGACGACTTCACGCTGAACAATCCCACCCGCAGCGGCTACGACTTCAGAGGGTGGCAGGGCACGGATATAGACAACCTCAGCACTACCGTCACCATTGCGAAAGGCTCAACGGGCAACCGTACCTACACCGCCCTCTGGAAACCTAATAGTGGCAGCGGCGACTGGAGCGGGCACGTAGCCGACAACTTTGAAGACATCAATACTGATGCCAATACCCTCAGCATCGCCTCAGAGGCAGAGATGGCGCTGTTTGCAAAGGATGTAAGCAGCTACGCCGCCTACACCGTGAAGCTGACTAAAGACCTCGACCTGAAGGACTACTTATGGAAGCGCATCGATGGCTTTAACGGCACGTTCGACGGACAGGGCCACACCATCAGCGGCGTGATGATCGAGAGCACAGATGAGAGTCAAGGACTCTTCGGCACCATCGGCACGGCGGCTACGGTTAAGAACCTCGTGATAGCCAACAGCAGCATCACCGGCGGCGATAATACGGGCGCCGTGGTGGGCAGGGCAGATGCCTACTTGGAAAATATAGGCACCATCGAGAATTGCCACGTGCTTGGGGATGTCATCATCGCCGGCACTGGGGCTAACCACGGCGGCATAGCAGGCTATGGCAACGTCATTGCCTGCACCAGCGCGGCTATAATAAGTGCTACAGATACTCCTGCTGGCGGTATCGTAGGCTATGGCGATGCCAACAACTGCCTCTACTACGGCACTATCCTTCCTGCCTATGCCAGTACCATAGGTACTCTTGACAATGGCAATGTCACCAACTACCAGACCTACGACGCAATGAGCAGTTCGCACAAATACGTCCGCGTCTATGACGCCGATCCTGGCATCATGGGCACAGTCACGAAGGAATACAGCGACACGGGCTACAAGGTCTATGAGAAGGGCGTGAGCTACGGCGGCAAGTTCTACACCGCTGTCGTCATAACGGAGGACGGCATCACCGACCTCACAGCCTATGCCGGACAGACCATCGACGTCGGTCTCGCCGGCCGTACGCTCTACAAGGACGGCAAGTGGAACACGCTGTGCCTGCCGTTCTCGTTGAGTGCAGCGCAGATTGCTGCCCATGCGGACTTTGCAGGGGCAACGCTGATGACGCTGGACGTGACAAAGAAGAACGGCTTTGACACGGAGGATGGCAAGCTGTATCTGTGGTTCAAGACGGCAACAGAGATTGAGGCTGGAGTGCCCTATCTGGTGAAGTGGACGAGTGGTGACAACATCAGCAATCCTGTATTCCAGGGCGTAACCATCAGCAACTCGACGGCTCAGGCAGTGGAAAGTGTGACCACAGGGCTGGAGATAGTACAGATGGTGGGTACGTACTCGCCAGTCAGTGTGACAGCTGATGACAAGAGCATCCTATTCTTGGGTGACGCAAACACACTGTACTACTCAACCATTGACCGCCAGATTCGCTCTTGTCGTGCCTACTTCTCTGTGCCGTACATCAAGAACAACGCTGGAGCTAAGGCATGTGCGTTTGCATTAAGCTTTGACGGTGAAGAAACAACAGGCATCAGCCTCACCTCCGGCCCCTCTACAAAGGACGAGGGGAGTGATTGCTGGTACACCATCGACGGACGCAAGCTCAGCGGAAAGCCGACACAACGCGGAATGTATATCAATAAAGGTAAAAAAATACTTGTCAAGTAAGCGATATGAAGAAGGAATATATAAAGCCCTCTATGACGGCAATTGAGTTACAACACTCGACACGGCTTCTGGTTGGAAGTGGTGATGTGAGAGATCTGCAATCCAGCGGCTGGGGCGATTCTGCTGATGAGCTCATTATTAGTGAGCAAGGTGGTGGTAGCAGCATTTTGGACAGATAAGAACCTGATTATAATTAAATGAAAAAGTAGCGATGTTCAACTATTGGACGTCGCTACTTCTTGTTAGTATGGGACAGATGTAAGGGGAACGAGTGTTATCTTGTCAGCCCCTGTTCAAGCCGCTTGCGTCTGTTCACCCAGGATGCCATAGGGACAGGTACCTCTTCACCAAAACTCAGAAGCGCGGTGACTCCAGCGGTTCAAGCTTGCTGCCGCTGATGTAGCCACGCAACTTGCCCTGCTGGGTATAGACGGCCTTCCACTTGTCATCATAGTTGCCGCTATACAGGATGAAGCTTCCGTCCTTTACCTTTTCCACAATGGCATATTGCGTGCCGGGGCCCTTGCGCACATTCGTCACGCCACCCTCATCCTTCACCAGGGCATACTTCAGCCGCTGCCCCATCGTCGGCACCGTCAGCAGCAGTGCCATCATCATCATCAGTACTTTCTTCATAGTCCTATCTTGTTAATTGTCATACATTGGCCGAGCGTGAGCAGTTTCGCCATTTTTATGGCAAAGATACGAATAAGTGAGCAGAATACCAAAAGAAAAACACGATTATTTTGCGGCTGAAGCAAAAAAGAGTCAACCAAATCAGGAAAAGACACAAAAGACAAGATTGAGATATATTCAGAGCGCGGACACATTTTTTTCCAGAAACTTGCTTTTAAGAAAAATAATCCTTATCTTTGCAAGCAGAATAGATAATCCACAAAAATGAAAAGAATGATGAAAAGAACGATGATAATGATACTCCTGCTGCTGGCAGTTATGGGCATGCAGGCTCAAAGTCAGGTAGGTAACCAGTCGAATAATGGCGGTACGGAGGTGTATGCTACCCAGTCGGAAAATGTCCAGTCGGATAATGGCGACACGAAGGTGTACGACACGGCGGACGAGATGCCTGCATTCCCTGGGGGACCGAATGGGCTGATGCAGTTTATTTCATCTAATCTGCATTATCCTCTGGTGTGCGAGGAGAATGGCATTCAGGGCCGCGTGATAGTATCGTTTATCGTTGAGAAGGATGGTAGCGTGTCAGATGTGACGGTGGTGAAAAGCGTGCATCCTTCGCTGGATAAAGAGGCCATGCGTATCGCTAAAAGCATGCCGAAGTGGACACCTGGAAGGTTAAATGGTAAGCGAGTAAGAGTGAAGTACACCATGCCGATCTCGTTTAAATTACAATAAGGAGCTAAAAATGCAGCCCCCGGAATCACTCCGAAGGCTGCATCAATGATATTAATAACTAAAAACCTAAAAATCTATGCTCTCCCTTACTTAACGCTTCTCAATGCTACGATCGATCACGAATGCCGAAATTGCAAAGATAGCGAACAATTCAATTAACAGTGTCATAATGTTACCCTTTCTATACTTTAATTCAACAATCTTTTTCCTTTTACAACTTTTCTGAGCCTACGGCTCTTTTCCTTTTAAATGCGCGGTGTGTTGTCTCTCACCCACATTCCTGTGGCAGCAAGGGCTGCACACAGGGTAATCAATGTCATCGTGTTCATCTTTTTACCTTTTTTGTTTGTGTTACCCTAAATCTTTTTACCTTTTTCTCTTTTTCCCCATTATTCGGGGTTGTTATCCTTTTTAATCTTTTGTTGTGTTCTAAAGACGATGCAAAGGTACGAACATTTGGGAAACTACAATGGGTTGATTGCCTTTTTCGACAAAAAAAGGCTTTGTTTTTGACCTACGTCAATTAGTTGTGCTCGTGCACAAAAACGTCAGAAGCAAGGTTTGTCAACTCGACAAACTGCGCTATAGACAGCTGTTCAGGACGTTGCGTCATAAAAGGATGCTCGCTGATGGCAGCCAGCTGTTCGGCAGTAAGAATCTGTCGCAGAGAGACGCGTAGCATCTTACGACGCTGATTAAAGACCGTCTTCACAACACGCTTGAACAACTGTTCGTCGCAGCCAAGCTGCTGCACGTTGTTGCGTGTCATGCGAATAACGGCACTCTGCACCTTGGGAGGAGGATTGAAAACGTTGGGCTCTACGGTAAACAGATATTCCACATCATACCAAGCCTGGATGAGTACGCTGAGAATGCCATAAGCCTTGGTGCCCGGCTGTGAGGCCATGCGCAGGGCCACCTCATGCTGAATCATACCTGTGCAGCAGGGAATGAGGTCGCGATTGTCAATCATCTTGAAGAATATCTGTGAGGAAATATCATAAGGATAGTTGCCTGTCAGCACAAATTGTCCTCCGTCAAACAACGTCCGCAGATCCATACGCAGGAAATCGTCCTCAATAATCTCGTCATGTCTCTCTCCTCTCTCCTCTCTCCTCTCTCCTCTAAAGATTCCCCCTTTCAGATACGCCACGCTCTCTTTGTCAATCTCCACCACCTTGAGCGGACGCGGTTTCTCCATCAGATACTGTGTGAGCACACCCATACCCGGTCCAACCTCAAGCACAGGCAAGTCCGGGCATGCATCCACTGTATCAGCGATGCGCTTGGCTATTGACAAATCAGTCAGGAAATGCTGACCCAGATTCTTCTTTGGTCTTACTTGTTTCATTGGGTGCAAAGATACGAAAAAAAAGTGAGCCTTGTTCACACAAGACTCATTTTTTTACTAACTAAATTATTTAACGCCTATGAAAATTTACTTGTTTTCCGTGTTCAGATGATTACTGACACGGATGGCCTCAACAACCGAAATGGCTATAACGGCCAATGAAAAAACTAATACCAACATGTCTTTTCTCTCCAAATTTAAATGTTATCCTTAATCTTTTTTACCTTGTGATCTCTCTTAATCACAATGCAAAGATATGACGTTTATAAATATGCACAAAGCTTTTCCCACAGTTAATAGTGTAGAGCGTACATTTATTTGACATGCGTCAATTTGTAAAAAAAAAAAGAAATAAGAAGGAGAATTAAAAAAATATTCGTACCTTTGTCCACTAATTTATATGGATACAAAGAACGTACTCAACAACGCTTTCAAGATACTGTTGCCGTTACTATTGGGCGGAGCTATCCTATACTGGATGTATCGCAACTTCGACTTCCAGAACCTGAACCACGTGCTGTGGCACGAGATGGACTGGACGTGGATGTTATTGTCGTTTCCCTTCGGTATCTTAGCACAAATGTTCAGAGGCTGGCGCTGGCGACAGACGTTGGAGCCTGTTTTAGAGGAGAGAGGAGAGAGGAGAGAGGAAAGAGATATGAAGGGGGGACCGCGCAACTCCGTCCTCGTCAATGCCGTGTTCCTGAGTTATGCTGCCTCGCTGGTTATTCCGCGTATCGGTGAGTTCACGCGCTGTGCTGTATTAAAGCGCTATGATGGCATCTCCTTTTCCAAGGCGTTGGGTACTGTGGTCACAGAGCGTGCTGTCGATACGCTGGTCGTTCTGCTGTTCTCAGGCATCACCCTGCTGCTGCAGATACCTGTATTCCGCACCTTCTTCAACGAGACAGGCACCAGTCTCGACTCCATCATAGGACGCTTCTCTGTCACTGGCTGGATGGTGACGGCCATCTGTGGCGTAGCAGCACTCATCCTGTTACATATCCTGCTGCGTCACCTTTCTATATATAATAAGGTACGTGCGACCCTCGGTGGCATCTGGCAGGGCGTCATCTCGCTGCGCCACGTTCGCAATGTGCCGCTCTTCGTGTTTTTCACATTGGGTATTTGGGGTAGCTATTTTCTACATTACTACCTGACGTTCTTCTGCTTCGACTTCACTGAGCATTTGGGCTTGACCTGTGCTATGGTGACCTTCGTGGTAGGCTCTATTGCCGTCATCGTACCCACCCCCAATGGTGCAGGGCCTTGGCATTTTGCCGTCAAGACCATGCTCATTCTCTATGGTGTAGCAGATAATGAAGCTTTGTACTTCGTCCTCATTGTCCATACTGTACAGACCATGCTGGTCATTCTATTGGGCATCTGGGCGTGGATTGCGGTTTCCTTTTTAGAGAGGAGAGAGGAGAGAGGAGAGAGGAGAGAGATTAGTTAATTTATCATATAAAATCATACAAATGGCAGATGATTTCTTTTATAAAAAAGTCGAAGCATATAAAAAAGGGAAGGAACTCACAAAACAGGTATATCACCTGCTAAAAGATTTTCCTCCCTATGAAACCTATGCACTATCTGACCAATTACGACGGGCAGCCATTTCCATCCCTTCAAATATTGCTGAAGGCATGGGACGAATGTCAATCAAGGAAAGGCTCCACTTCATAGAAATAGCCTATGGTTCGTTAACCGAAGTCACCTGTCAAATGGACATAGCAGAATCTCTCGGATACATTACGAGACAAGAATTACAGGACATTGAGGAAAGCGCCAGCGAAGTAGGGCGCATCATGTCCGGACTCAGAAAATCATTAATTCAAAAACAAAACATAAATAACTAACCAACAGGATTGCGCTGGGTAGCGACAGGAGTATTCTCTCTCCTCTTTCCTCCCTCCTCTCTCCTCTAAAAAAAACAAGCTATGAACGAAATTCAGAACCTGAAGCCGGAATGCATCTGGCGCAACTTTTACAGTTTGACACAAGTGCCGCGTCCAAGCGGACATCTGGAGAAAATACAGCAGTTTCTGCTCGACTTCGGGCAGAAGGCCGGCGTGGAGGCTTTCAAGGATCCCGCTGGCAACATCGTGTTCCGCAAACCCGCCTCAGCAGGTATGGAGAATCGCAAGGGTATTATCCTGCAGGCACACATGGACATGGTGCCCCAAAAAACACCAGAATCTACCCATAACTTCGAGACTGACCCCATACAGCCTTGGATTGACGGTGAATGGGTAAAAGCTAAAGGTACCACGCTGGGAGCAGACAACGGACTAGGCGTGGCTGCCATTATGGCTATTTTAGAGGATAAGACACTCGTACACGGTCCCATCAACGCCCTCATCACGGCCGACGAGGAGACGGGCATGTATGGCGCCAACGACCTTCCTGAAGGAGAACTGGAGGGTGACATCCTCATGAACCTCGACTCTGAGCACTGGGGCAAGTTCGTTATCGGCTCTGCGGGGGGTATCGATGTGACTGCTACCCTCGACTATCAGGAGGCCGACACCGATCCTGACGATGCTGCCGTCAAGGTGACGCTGAAGGGACTGCGTGGCGGACACTCAGGACTGGAGATTCATGAAGGACGCGGCAATGCCAATAAGCTCATGGTACGCTTTGTACGCGAGGCCATCGAGGAGCTTGACGCCCGTCTTACCAGCTGGCAGGGCGGCAACATGCGCAACGCCATCCCCTTCCAGGCTGTCGTTGAGCTCACATTACCCAAGGAGAACGTTGAGGCGCTGAAGGAACTCGTCAGCGACTGGCTCGAGGACTTCCAAGACGAATACAAGCAGATTGAGAGCGGCATAGAGTTCTTCGTAGAGGAGATTGCAACGCCCCAGAAGCAGGTTCCTTTAGAGATTCAGGACAACCTCATCGATGCCATCTATGCCTGCCATGATGGAGTGATACGCATGATTCCCAGTTATCCCGATGTCGTTGAGACCTCATCGAACCTTGCCATCATCAATATCGGCGAAGGGCATGCCTCACTAAAGATCTTGGCACGTTCAAGTCGCGAGGATATGAAGGATTACATTGTCAAGACACTCGAGAGCTGCTTCAATATGGCAGGCATGAAAGTGGAAACTGCTGGCTCCTACGGTGGCTGGGACCCAAATCCAGACTCGGAGATTCTGCACCTGCTGCTCAAGGAGTACAAGGAGCTGTTCGGCAAGGACGGCATCATTCAGGTCGATCATGCCGGACTGGAATGTTCCGTCATCCTGGGCAAATACCCCTGGCTCGATGTCGTCAGCCTCGGTCCTACGATGAAGTCGCCCCACACCACGACGGAGCGTGCGCTCATCGAGACCGTTGAGCCCTTCTGGCAGCTGCTGAAGAAGACGCTTACCGATGTACCGGTGAAATAATAGACAAAAAATCCGCAGAATTGTTTGAATCTGCGGATTTTTTTATTACCTTTGACTGAAGGTCGAAGATAGGATGCACCTCGGAAAAACAAAGAAAAACGAGTTTTCCTTTGGTATTTCGCTCGGTTTTCATTACCTTTGCACCCGATAACCAAAATATGAACGAAAAAATGGACGACTACCCGGCGGATAATTACAATTCGTGAAGGTGAGGGGAACGGCAGGCAAGACCGCTAATCCTCTTGCCGCTAAGACCGTTTTATAAAAAGGATTAGCAACAATGAAGACTTACTGGAACTACACCGATGGACTGACCCAACTCCAGGAGTGGCAGCCCAATTGTTGGATACAAGTGACTTGTCCTACCGACGAGGACCAGCAGATGCTGGAGGAGAAGTTCAGTATCCCCGACTATTTCATGAGTGACATCAGCGATACCGATGAGCGTGCCCGCTATGAGTACGACGACGGTTGGATGCTCATCATCCTGCGTATTCCCTATGTCAAGGAGGTACGCTCGCGCACCCCTTATACCACCGTGCCGTTGGGTATCATCCACAAACGCGACATCACCATCACCGTCTGCTACTACGAGACAAACATGATGATTGACTTCGTCAGTTTCCAGCAGAAGCGTGGCGAGGGCTTCACCGACTTTGTCGATATGACGTTCCGACTGTTCCTCTCCAGTGCCGTGTGGTACCTGAAGCGCCTCAAGCAGATCAACATGCTCATTGAAAAAGCCAAGCGCAACCTCGACCAGGAAGTGAATAACGAGAGCCTTATCGGACTCTCGCGCCTGCAAGACTCGCTGACCTATTTCGTCACCTCCATCCGTGGTAACGAGACGCTGCTGTCGAAACTGAAGTTCAAGCTGCAGATCGACGAGTTGGATGCCGACCTCATCGAGGACGTCAACATTGAGATGTCACAGGCCCGCGAGACCGCCAACATCTACTCGAACATCCTGGAGTCAACAATGGACACCTACCAGTCGATTATCAACAACAACATGAACACCATCATGCGTACGCTGACCTCGGTGACCATCATCCTCATGTTGCCAACTCTCATTTCCTCGTTTTTCGGGATGAATCTTATCAACGGCATGGAAGAGAACCCCGTCGGCTTCATCATCGCCATTGTCATTTCCATACTCATTTCTGTGGCGTCTTGGTTCTTTTTCCGCCATAAACGTCTCATTTAGGCCCAATTTATAGCAAAAAAATGTAAAAAACATCCGAAAATTAGGTTATTCGGATGTTTTTTTGTAAGTTTGTAGCTTGATATGTGTGTACTAACCTAATTTTAAACTAAAACGTTTAAACAATGGACTCTCAAGAAAAAGCCCTCGAAATGGGCACCCAAGAGGAACTGACTCCCGTTGTGGAGGAACCCGCAGAAGCAAAAGTAGTTGAAGAACCCGCAGCAGTAGAAGAGCCTGTTGCCACTGAGGAACCTGCAGCAGAAGAACCTGCTGAAGCAGAGGAACCTGTAGTAGCAGAACCTGAGCGCAAAGTCTATAACTCCAAGAAGGAGATACTTGAACGCATCAGGGAAATAGCTCATGGCGACGAGGCCTTACAGAAAGACGAGATTGACTATCTCAAGACTGTCTTCTACAAATTGCACATTGCTGAGCGTGACGCCCAGTTCAAGGCTTATACAGAAAGTGGCGGCGATCCGTCGGCTTATCAGATTACCCCAGACCCAGAGGAAGAGGCTTTCAAGGCTGAAATGGGCATCATCAAAGAGAAACGTGCCCAGCTCTTCAAGGAACAGGAAGCTGAAAAAGCCGAGAATCTGAAGAAGAAGCTCGCCATCATTGAGAAAATCAAGTCAATGGTCACCTCACCTGAGGAGGCCAACAAGTCATATCAGTCATTCAAGGCACTCCAACAGGAATGGAAAGAGATCAAGAACGTCCCTGCAGAGAAGGCCAATGAGCTTTGGCGCAACTACCAGCTCTACGTGGAGCAGTTCTACGACCTGCTGAAGCTCAACAGTGAAGCCCGCGAATACGACTTCAAGAAGAACCTCGAAGCCAAGACCCGTCTGTGCGAGGCAGCCGAACGACTGGCCGATGAGCCTGACGTCATCAGCGCCTTCCATCAGTTACAGAAGCTCCATCAGGAATATCGTGAGACAGGTCCTGTAAGCAAGGAACTGCGTGAGGAGATATGGACACGCTTTAAGGCTGCTTCTACTGTTATTAAC
>CAMVQS010000030.1 GCA_947169685.1 uncultured Prevotella sp.
AGATACAAAATCAAATCGGAAAATTTTAAAATCGCTGTATCTCATTGAAATTTAAGCATTTAATTAACGTTCGGAAGAATTTAACCGGACACTAGTGAAGTTTTAAATTTATTTATTCACCCTGCCATCACATACCTGAACACCTCTTCCTCTTGAAGCTCTGGGCGCTCCGTAACTTCTCTGACATAGTCGCGTATCAGGTGGCGCCAGTCGTTTCCCTTCATACTGAAGTAGCGTTTCTGGAACTCCTTTTGACACGCCACGACAATCTTCTCTATAGTTGTTCCTTCTTCCAGTTCCATCAAGTTATGAATCAAACGATGTTCGTCTGTATCAGGCAGTATCTCCGTCAACATCGAACCCTCTGGTATTAGACGGGTTTCATCAGTTTTAGGCTTTGAAGGCTCTCCAAGGGCACTGTTCCTGTAGTTCAAATACATGGCCTTAGCCATCTCACTCATCACACGCTTGTAGAACTGCTCGTCTTCGAAAAGCTTCGAGAAGGCATCCATTTGTTCCATATAGCATTTCTGAGCGACCTTGTCAAACTCCTTGGGGAAGATACTGGTCTCAAACATCTGGGCATCGTTGTTCTTGGCTTGTTTCTTCAGGGTTTTACCCGACTTCACCATCTTGTCGTAGATGGTCTCCACAATCACCCTGTCGGCCTCCGTGAACTTGCCCGCATACATGATATTGATTTTCTCAATGATGTTTGCCAGCAAGTCAACCTTCTCTTCAGGCTTCTTTCCCTGTGTGCCCTTTTCTGGGTTCATCATTTTGTCTTTCTCTGTAGGTTTCAGTTCGATGGAACCAGAGAAGGTTTCAGTCAGTTTGTTGTTAATCAGCGCCAGCTTATTGCTCAAATCTATCGGATCATGTCCTTTCTTGGGGATAATCCGATAAAAGAACTCTGCAAAGATATAGGTTTTATACAGCTCTCTGTCGAACGTACGAACGACCTGCGCCATATAGGCATAGAAACGGATAAAGTTCTTCAGCAGCGAGCGTACTTTAAACTGCTCATCCTCCACCAGCACTTCGTAAGCAGACAGCGCTGGTTTCAGAGCCGAAGCCAGTTTGCCCATATCCTTGTCGCCTTGCTTCCGCTTGGCATAGATCTGATAGACTTTCTCCTCGTCATCAGCATTCCACAAATGATATTTCTTCAGTTCTGTATCGTATTCATACACCACGTTCACATCTACCGCATCGCTTAATAGCGTTTCTTCATAGAAAGGCTGGAACGACTTCTTGATGTCATCTGCCGTATTGATAAAGTCCAGAATATAGGTGTCCGTCTTGCTCTTGTGGCTCCTGTTCAAACGAGACAGCGTCTGCACTGCTTTCACACCACGCAGTTTCTTATCGACAAACATCGTATGGAGCAATGGTTCATCAAAGCCCGTCTGATACTTATCAGCCACAATCAGCACGTTATACATATCGCTATTGAAGAACAATGGCAACTGCTTCTCTGATATCTTCTGCTCCTCCGTGCTGTTCAACTTGCTCTCTGTATATTCTTCGCCTTGATATTTCACAGTTCCAGAGAAAGCAATCAGCGGACGCACATCGTCGTAGCCCATCTTCTTGCAATACTCTTTCAGCAGGAACAGATACCTCACCGCATGGGCTCTCGATGGCGACACAATCATTGCCTTCGCCTGTCCGTCAATCTTCGAGAGGGTAATCTCGCGCAGTTTCTCTACCATCACCTCTATCTTCTGCTGCAACACGAAGCCATGCGTATCGTGATATTGTTTGATGGCTCGCGTAGCTGGCACCTCCTCATACTCAGGATTCTCCGATATGGCTTTAGCTATCTCGTAACTGGTCTCGATGGTGGTATAGTATTTCAGCACATCGAGGATAAAGCCCTCGTCGATGGCCTGTCGCATGGAATAATGATGGAAGGCATCGTAGCTTCCGTCGGCTTTCATCACACCAAAGGTCTGCAGCGTCTTGGGCTTGGGCGTAGCGGTGAAGGCATAGAAATAGAGGTTCTTATGTTTGCCTTGCGCCAACAGCGTTTCTGTCATCACGTCCATGCTGTCCTTCAGTTCCTCTTCCGTCTTCTCTTCCCATGCCGCCATCTCTCTCAGCGCCTCGTCCGTATCAGCCAGCGCTTCCTTCAGTTTCTCGGCGCTCTTACCGCTCTGCGAGCTATGTGCCTCGTCTATCACGATGGCGAAGTTCTTCTGGGCGTGGCCGTCCAGCTCTTTATAGATGAGTGGGAAACGATGAATCGTCGTAATAATGATGCGTTTCTTGTCGTTGATGGCATCTTTCAGTTTCGACGAGTTGTCGTTGTCTGTGATAGTTTCTATCTGTCCCAACTTATGGTCGAAGCCCAGGATGGTGTCTTGCAACTGATTGTTCAATATTCTTCTATCCGTCACCACAAACACCGATTGGAACATCTCCTTATCATCCTGATTATGCAATGATGCCAACCTGTAGGTGAGCCAGGCAATGGAGTTCGACTTGCCACTACCGGCACTATGCTGCAGCAACCAACTTTTGCCCTCCTTCTGCGCTTTCGTGTCAGCAATCAGCTTCTCTACAACGTCCAACTGATGATAACGTGGGAAGATAATCTTCTTTGATTCTGTGGTTACCTTCTTGCCATTCACCAGTTTTACCTTTTTCTCCACCTGCAGGCTGATATAGCGTTGCAGCAATGCCAGCAGCATATCCCTACGCAGCACTTTCTCCCACAGATAGCTTGTGGGGTAGCCATCAGGATTGGCAGGGTTCCCACCATCACCAATGTTGCCTGCTCCATTGCTGCCTTGATTGAATGGCAGGAAGAAGGTCTGTTCTCCCTTCAGTTGGGTGGTCATAATCACCTCTTCCAGATCCACGCCAAAGCAAGCCAGAATACGGTTATTGAATTGGAACAGCGGCTCCTTGGGGTCGCGGTCGTACATATATTGGTGTCGAGAGTTCTCCACCGTCTGCCCTGTAAACTGATTCTTCAGTTCCAGCGCGATGACAGGAATACCATTCACAGAAAGAACCATATCTACAGAATTCCTATTCTCTGTAGAATAGAAGAACTGGCGTGTCTCAGTCAGGATATTAGCCTTGTATTTCTCCACCAGTTCCTCGTTCAGCCCTGAAGCAGGCTCGAAATAGACGAACTTCAATCCGATGCCACGATCCTTGATGCCGTTGCGCAGCACGTAGATCAGTCCGCTCTGTGCCACATTGCTCTGGAATATCTTGTAGAGCTGCTGCTGTGCCTGCTCGCCATAGATGTTTTTATAGCGCTCCCATTGCTTGGGTTGCGTAGCCTCGATGAACCGGATGAGCACAGGCATATCAATGGCCCTCTTCTTATCGTAGGTCCACATATTGCCCTTCACGTAGCCACCTTCCGTCAGCAGCCAGCTCTCAATATCCTGTTCGAAGTTCTTCTCTTTCGTTTCCATATCGCGTGGTGTTATTGGTCCTTTATTTCGTTATAGAGTGCTAAGCCTTTCACCGTCAGTAGATACTTCTGACGTGGATGACGGAGAGAGTTGGGATAGAGTAGTCGAACGAACTTTCCTTTTATTGCTGGGTTAAGATAGACATCCAAGAAACTCTCTCTGTCCTTTAGTCCCAACCCGCTAAGCATTTCTTTTACCGATAATTCATTTGTCCCAATAACCATCACTAAGCTCTTGACATACTGATTTTTTGTATTGAACTTGTCGGGTGACTTGTCGGGTGACTTGTCGGGTGACTTATGGGGTACTTGTGAGGTGTTTGAGGGAGTGGCAAGATTCGGTTGAATCCTCCACTCCTCTGTAGGATGGATATGCAGATAGCGGTTTCGCAAATCCCATTGTTCTCCAAGCAACAGATTGCGAAAGAAACGCTCCAAGTAAATTGGTGAATAGTCTATGCCCTTGCGCGCATTCTTATAGTTGGCCCTTACCAAAGCATTGCGGAAATACCAGGAATGCTTGGCAAAGAGGTCGTTCTCCACATCAAATCCTATAGAGCGCAGATACTGAATGAGGAAAACCGCTGTGGTACGCGTATTTCCTTCACCGAAGGCGTGTATTTGCCACAGACCAGACACAAACTTAGTGATATGGGCTACTATCTCGTCATTGCTGAGGCCCTTATAACTATAATTGCGTTCCTGCTCAATATCATAATCAAGCGAACGTCGTAGGTCTTCCCAGTTCTGATAGTTTACCGTATCCAATTCTAAGACCCATTCCTTTTTAGTTATATCATACTTGCGTAATTCTCCGGCATGCTTCATCACACCTTCAAAGATTCTTCGATGTACTGAAATATAGCCCTTTGTTGAGAAATCACATGTTCTCACTGAGAGTATCTTTTTGATATTCTTTGATGCTTTGTCGGCCTCCTCTTTGTCATCGTCATCGGCTTCACGCGTTGTCTTACTCTCGTAATAACTGTCGAGCAGGTGCCCCACTTCGTCGATGGTGATTTCTCCTTCGATATTCCTGCGAGCCAGTTCGTTCAGGTAAGCAGATGTTTTAAGGCCATCCACAGCCTGAAGACCTATAGCAGTGCTCCAAGCGTAGGCGGCTTCCCGTTGATCAGGCTCTCCTTGACGGATATACTCGTCAAAATTGATATACAATTGTTTTATATCGTTGCTCATACCACTTCCTTTTTACCAGTTACATATTCGTAGATCACGCTCTTCTTATAGTCCTTCAGCTCCTCTATCTTCGCTTGCTTGATAGCTATCAGCGCATCGATTTCTGTGCATTTGGTGTCGAGATAGGAGGCGATGGATTGCTGCTCGGAAAGGTGAGGAGTACAGACAACAAAGTTTAACAGCATTGGCAATCTGACAGATGGGACTGTTGATTGTGCACTTCCCATATCCATGACTTTACAAAACAGACTACTTATATAATGGAATAAGTAATTTGTATCAATTTTATTCGAAAATTCAGACAATCGATAAACTCTTTGGTGAACCGCATATTTGCCAAAAGCATGATGGAATACTCTTCCTGCTCCTGCTCCATCACCTGCCATTAATATGCCTTCACCTTCAAATGAGCACTTTGAACTATGTTCCACTTTAGGAGAACGAACATAAAACGGGTATTCACCATCTTGCCGTGCATCTTGTGTGTCTTGATTCCCCGTTTGAATACTACACAAAAACTTCAGTCGCTCTATCTTCCAATGCTCAGGTATTTCTCCAATCCAATCAATTCCACTATCTCGCATGGGAACATCAGGATTCAAGCCTTTGGTGACAGCTTCTGTGATGACGGATTGCTTATAGGCTTTTAGTTCCTCTATCATCTGCTCTTGCAGGGCTATTATCTCATCCATCTCCCCACACACCTTATCCAAATAGTTGGCTATCTTTTGCTGCTCGGAGAGTGAGGGTAATACAAATTTAATTTCTGCCATTTCATTACTCATAATCTTAAATCCATTAATATCTAATCTACGATTATGTCGTGCAGAAAAACCTATTGAGTATAATAAAAATTTTATATCAGATTTAATGTCTATTTGTTTTTGTTGTAATATTCCACACACATTTGTACAATTAAAGAGTCCTGTTCTATAAAACATAGTTCCTGCGTTAGCGCCATCAGTTGTCCATGTCAATGCATCCCCATTATAATCATACGTATTTATATATCCCATACATCCATTATTCTTTGTTTGAGAAGAATATACTGGATATGTGTATGAGTCATCCATATCTGTAATTGGAATTACTCTACCTCTAGATATTTGGCATAAGTTTTTAACCTGAAGTATTCTCCACCCTTTCGGAATCTCGCCAATCCACTCAATGCCGCTATGTTTCATTTCCCTGCTCATCGTCTCAGTTTTGCTGGTTTATTAGATTTACCACTACCTTCACCATCACGTCCTTTTCTTCCGTCTTGCTTTCTGCAATCATTAAAGTGAGGGCAACCAAAGTGTTGTCTGCTATGCGCTTTGAGCCATCAGGACGATAGAGGATTCTATTGTTGTTGAGGAACCAAAGAAACAACGTAGCAGCAATGCGTTTGTTGCCATCGCTGAAAGAATGGTTTTTGGTGACCAGATAAAGCAACATTGCGGCCTTTTCCTCCACACTGGGATAGAGTTCTTCACCTCCAAATGTTTGATAAATTTGCCCCATACTGCTCTTGAAAGAGTCATCTTTCTCATTACCAAAAAGTGAACTACCACCAAACTTATTTCGCAAACCTTCAATGGCCTCCATAGCGTTTTCATAGGTCGCATGGAAGGACTCTTCTTTCGTGGTTTTATCAATGGATAACCGTTCGTAGTCGTAGTTGTCAAGCGTATCAAGAGCATAGGTATAATCCGTTACAACCTCGAATAAAGCATTGGTTTCATCATTAGAAAGTAATGGTTGGCTTTGGATAGTACGACCCAGCATGCCCACCAACTGACGCAACTCTCCTATCTGCTCCTTACGGACACGTTCATTGACAGCATAGCCCTTAATAATGTACTCCTTTAATACTTTACGTGCCCATTTGCGAAATTGAACGCCTCGCTTACTCTTCACCCGATAGCCAACAGTAATAATAGCATCAAGGTCATAAACTTTTGTTGGGCGGTACTTATATTGAGTATTATGCAAAAAATGCATATTACTTTCTTCCAACTCTCCATCTCTGATGGCATTGTTTAGATGGCGAGCTACGACAGATTGATCTTTTTCAAACAGCTCTGCCATCTGAGCCTGAGTCAGCCAAATCATTTCATTCTCCAGACGAACGTCAATCTGCGTCTGACCGTCCTCTGTCTGATAGATTACTATTTTGTTCTCTTCCATAACTTCTATCGTCCCATGATTTTAGCCATTAATGCACTCTCCTGCTGCTCCAGCTCTTGCAGGTGGGCAAATATCTCGTCGCTCTTGCGAGGTGCCACATATTTATAGAACTCGCGGGTGAAGGGTATCTCGTAGCCTATCTTGCTGGCTTTCATATCCACCTTGGCCTCAGGCGCGTAGGGATAGACATTCTTCTGCATGTAGGCTTCAATGTCTTCTTTGAAGGGCACATTCTCTGTGTCTTTCCCCTTATTGGGGAGTTTGATGGCTACCTTGGTGAATTTGAAGTCGTCGCAATCCTTTACTTTGCTTTCTACAGTCAGTTCGCCATCCTCATAGACGCTATCTCTAAAAGCCATATAAGCCTTGGCTATCAGGTCGATACAGCGGTCGGTAAACTCATTGCGCTTATTGCCCAACGACTTGCGACGCTTCTCGCAACACTTGCTGGCATCAATCAGCTGCACCTTGCCTGTGCGCTCAGCAGCCTTGTCCTTGGTGACTATCCAGATGTAGGTGGCAATACCCGTGTTATAAAACATATCGTTAGGAATCTGCACAATGGCTTCGAGCCAATCGTTATCCAGCAGATAGCCTCGGATATTGCTCTCGCCGCTGCCTGCATCACCTTTGAACAAGGGTGAGCCGTTCTGAATGATGGCCATACGACCTGTATCTTTCAGCTTGGCAATGCCATTGAGCATAAACAACTGCTGACTATCGCCAATGGCTGGCAAGCCTGGGGCAAAGCGACCTGCATCGCCACGCTTGTGCTCTTCCTCCACCTTGCTCTTCTCGTTTTTCCACTCGATGCCAAAGGGCGGATTCGATATGATGTAGTCGAAGGTGTAGCCCTCGAACTTGTCATCGCTCAGCGTGTTGCCGTGACGCATATTCTCCGCATCGCCACCCTTGATCAGTACATTGGCTTTGGCTATAGCGAAGGTCTGTTCGTTCAGTTCCTGTCCGAACTCTGTAATCTGTGCCTCAGTGTCAATCTCCAACAGCTTTTCCGATAGGCAGTCGAGCATCTGGCTTGTACCCATCGCCATATCATAGACGGTAGCCGTCACACCCTCTTTTACTAATTCCTCACGTTGAGGAGCTACCAGCAACTCTGCCATCAAGTAGATGATGTCGCGAGCCGTGAAGTGGGCTCCCGCCTGCTCGTCGTAGCTCTCAGAGAACTTGCGGACGAGTTCTTCGAAGATGTATCCCATATCTACCGCACTAATCTCGTCAGCACCCATATAGGCTTTCTTCGAACAGAACTCCTGAATGACGTTGTAGAGGATGCCGTTATGGTCGAGCTTGGTAATTTCCTTGTCAAAGTCGAACTTCTCGATAATATCCACCACGTTCTCAGAAAAATGATTCAAGTAGCTGCGGAAGTTATCCGCAATATTATCGGCATCAGACAGCAAGCCCTCGAAAGTAAAGGGAGAGACATTATAGAAGTCATAGCCTGAGGCAGTAGTAAGGAAACCTTTTCTTACTGCCAGTCCTCGCTGTTCGCAAAGTTCATTGGCTTTCAGCACCGCCTCCTTGGTAGGAGCCAGTGTATCAGAGAAACGCTTGATGACGCACATGGGCAAGATGACATTGCCATACTCATGGGGCTTGTACGTTCCCACCAGTTTATCTGCAATAGCCCAAATCAAGTTCGCCTTCTCTTGTATATTGACGGTAGTTCGTTTCTGTAAATCTTCTGTTGACATTTATATCGTTTTCGTTTTTAGTTACTATCTGCAAATGTACGAAAAAATCCAGAACTTTCCAAACTTTGGAGAGGAAAATTTTAAATTTTAATGGGTGTCGGAAAGACAATAAACGATGGCGGAGGGAGGCGGAGGGAGTTACGGAGCTACGGATTGGAAACATAGGGACGGGTACATGTTTCATCCTATGAAAAGGTACGATTCACGCGTATCAAGGAGTCCCTTAGTCCCAATCCCATGATTGGTCTCTTCTTTCGGTTCTCCACCAAACAGACCTTTTATGAAATCAATAATCTACATAGAATAACCCGTTTTTCGTTTTTACTTTAACTTACTGAGAATATCTTCCTTGAACTGACTTATTATCTGCTGGCGTTCTTTCTCGGTGGGATAAGTACCATAGGCGAAGTTCTTGTTCAAGATGCCATCAACGAAATAGTGGTCATCGAAGAACCGGATGTAGAAGTCCTTTTCTATGGTGAGCAGGAAGGGAGTTGGAATTTGAGGATCGTACGCCTGGCACTCATACCAAACAGATTGTGCTTGGCTGACAAACTCCTGTAGTCTCTCGTTCGTGTTGTTACGGTCGGTCACTTCTGTGGTGCAACAAATCCCATATTTGCTATCTGTCTTAGAAATTGAGATCTGGCCCGGCATGAAAGAACGGAAGTGGAATACAGCATTGGTTTGTTCTATCGCCTTTCTCAGTTCGATGGTGATAGGGAAGAATATCAGTTCCAGCACATTCCACACTTCATCGGCATGGTAGTGCAGCTGTGATTGCTCGGCAGCGACTTCTTGTTTTTTCTGACGTTCACGAATCCTCAGTTCTTTCATGAAGTCATCCTCTTCTTCGATACTCTCACCCTTGGCAGCGCGGATGCAAGTTTGCAAGGCGCGTTCCAAACAGCCTTCCATAAATTCAACAAACGGGGTTATGTCAGACAATTGGGCATGTGCGCCTTCTGATGGCAATTTACCTGTAGCCTCGTCGCATTGGTCAAGAATATCCAGATATATGTTCTTGTCAGCGGTCTTAACCACTATCATGGGATAGTCGTGGCGCAGCAGAATGTAGTTTACCAAGAGACGGGCTATGCGTCCGTTCCCATCTTCGAAGGGATGAATGCGTATATAACGGAAATGAAACAGAGTGGCCAGTTCTATCGGACTTAATTCGCCACGACTTTCCTCCTGCCGATACCAATTCACCAGATCTGTCATCAAGGCCGGGGTCTCTTCGGGCGATGCATATTCAAACAGGTCGCCGGAAGGAGTGAGTACGCTGTTGGGACGTGTCTTATAAATGCCTGCATGAATGGTGTAGTGTGTTACTGTACCATCAGGCATTTGCCTGTACTCCACATAGTCCTCACGCATAAGTGTTTTATGAAGCTGACGGATGAAAGACTCTGTGAGTGGATATTCTGAGCGGGCTTGCTCTTCCATCATCTTCAGGGCAACATTACTGGCCTTCATGTCCTCCAAGTCTTTCATCTTGGCTGGAGTTGACACACGCCCAAAGAGGAGCAAAGCCTCTGTCTGCCCGTATGTGAGCGTATTACCCTCCAAGTGATTGCTGTTGTAGTTAAACTCCAGCATAAACTTCTGGCGCAGGCGGTTTGCGTCTTCTTCACGAAGCGGTTGTAGTGATTTCCACTCGTTGTATAATGTTTCTGTTTTCATAAGCGTACTACCTTTTTATGTGGGTTATATACCACCTTTTTCTGTGTTCTCCGACATTTCTTCCAGCCTCAGCAAGTCATCTGTCTGCACTTCCAGAAGCCTGGCAATCTGCATAAGGGTTTCGATGGAGGGCTGACAACTGTTGGTACACCATTTGCTGACGGTTGCGGGGTCTTTGTCCAGCTGTTCTGCCAGCCACTTGTTGGTTTTTTGCTTGTCGGCCAATACCGCCTTGATTCTATTCAAATTCTTTACCATCGGAATGCTTGTTTGATAATTACTGGTGCAAAAATACTAATAATCCCGCATAATGATATGCATTTCATAGATTTTTTTGAGAAAATCCATGCTTTTTTATGGCATATTACACACTTTTTCGATAATTCTTAGTTTTTTGCAGTCAAAAGAAACCCATTAATTGGGTATAAATTGTAAATGTTTAAAACCTCAAGTCTGTTTTCGACGAAAAGGCAAATTCAAACAAAATAAAAAAGAGCAGACAGGTACCAGGTTCTGTCATATGGGTTCTATGACATTTTACAAAAAAATGGTGATTTTGCAACACTCACTGATAGTCAACAGATTATGCATGACATTTTATGTGACATTATATTTGCAAACAGTCGTGCCACAGGGCATTTCTTGAAAAAGGATGTTAGGTCTTCGACAGAATTTGTTGATGATTTTTTTCATGGCATGAAACTTTACTCGCCGAGTAAGCTGCCTTTACATACCGAGTAAGCTGCCTTTACATACCGAGTAACGCCTCGAAAGTCGGTATGTTTCGCCTCGAAAGTCGGTATGTTTCTCGAAAGGACTGACAGGTTCTAGGTTCTTGTCATATAAACCACATACTTGTTGCTCGTAAACCATATATTAGCGACAGCTTAACTATATACTTACGACAGCTTAACTACATACTTACGACAGCTATGTAACATACGCCTAACATGTTACCTCTTTATTTACGCTTGGGATTTTTAGGGAACCAGCCTCTTTCTACTCGTTTCTTCTGTTCGAAGAGCTCGCCAATGCCCCAAAGGGCTGAGGCTCCGAACACTCCCACAACGGCAGAGATAAGGGTGTCCTCAATAAACAAGGCTGCCATCATGGCAGCCAAACCGATGACCAAATATACAATCCAGGGGCGCGTACCCCAGTAGTACTCCGTCTTAATGACTATAGGAGGCCAGATGCCTATGGTCAAGAAGGTACAAATAGCTATGATTATTCCTGTGAAATACATCGTCCGTTATTTTTGCGTGCAAAGGTACTGATAAGTGAGCACAATACAAAAGAAAACTTGTTTTTTTTTATTGTCGAACGAAAGTACTTTCGACCGTAGGTCAAAGGTACAAAAAATCTCCCATATTATGCGAATATCTGAGATTCTTTTGGAATTTATTAGGAGATAATACCTACTTATGATTAATTGGTTTAGGATGCTGTCTGGCTAATTAGGCAAAGAAAAAGCCTAACTTTTGAGTATTGCATAGTTTGTAGAATAGCCGTACCTTTGCACCCAGAATTTTTAGCCATTTTAGATAAGATAGAAATGAATAAAACTATTGTTGTATTTGGTTCCTCGACAGGAACGTGTGAGGCTATCGCAGAGAAGATAGCCCAGAAGTTAGGTTGTGAGGCCATCAACGTGCAGGACTTGACAGCCGAGATGATCGAAAACAACCAGAACCTGATTCTCGGCACCTCGACCTGGGGCGCTGGTGAGTTGCAGGATGACTGGTACGACGGTCTGCGCGTGTTGCAGGCTGCCAATCTCGCTGACAAGACTATAGCACTCTTCGGTTGTGGCGACTGCGAGTCGTATGGTGACACCTTCGTTGGTGGCATCGGTGAACTTTATAATGGTATTAAGGAGAGCGGTGCGAACTTCGTTGGAGCTGTCAGCACCGACGGTTACACCTTCGATGACTCTGAGGCAGTCGTGGATGGCAAGTTTATGGGGCTGCCCCTCGACGATGTGAACGAGGATGACAAGACGGATGCCCGCATCGATACTTGGGTAGCCGAGATTTCTCCCAACCTTTAAATTATCGGGTATATGCAGCAGACGGTAGAAAGACAGATGACAAGTGAGGCAATGTCCCCCGCCATGAAGGTGTTGATGAACCACATCTATGAATATAAGAAAGGTGTGCGCAGGATGATACTCTTCACCTGCAACCGCCGTTTCGAGGCTTTTGCCACGAACCGTCTGTGCCGCCAGTCCATCGACTACGTGGTGCAGCCCGCTGGCAAGGAGAATGTCAACGTCTATTTTGGTCGCAAGGAGTGTCTCGATGCCATCCGTCTGTTTATCACCCGTCCGCTAAATGAGCTGACGCCCGAAGAGGACTTCATCCTCGGAGCCATGCTTGGCTACGACATCTGCGCACAGTGTGAGCGGTACTGCGAACGTTGTAAAAAAAGAAAATCATGGGACTTTTAAAGAAGTTTTTCACCAATTGCGCCCACCCGAAGGGACGGATGGGACGCGCTATGTTGAAGTTTATGAATCTGACGCATGCTCCGCTGACGAACTGGGGGTTGAGCCTTGTCGATATCCAAGACGGATGGACGATGCTCGACATCGGCTGCGGTGGCGGGGCTACGCTGAAGCGGCTGCTCAAAAGAAGCCGAGGTGCCAAAGTCTATGGCATCGACATCTCCGAGGAGAGTGTGGCAAAGGCCATAAAGGTAAACGCAGACGTGATAGGCACACAGGTTTTTGTTCAACAGGGCTCAGCCTGCATGTTGCCCTACAAGGACGAGTATTTCGACCTTGTAACGGCTGTCGAGACGGTCTATTTCTGGCCAAACCTGCCCAGCTGTCTGCAGGAGGTTCGTAGGGTGTTGAAGCCCAGAGGTCATTTCGCCATTATGGTAGAGGTGGTCGATACGGACTCCAAATGGACAAACGTGGTGGAAGGCATGACTGCGTATCCTCCTGAGCAGCTAAAGCAATTCCTCGATGATGCAGGCTTCACTAACACAGAAATCCATCGGAAGAAGCCATCTTATGCTACGATTCTTGGTGTGAAACCATAGTTGATTTATGTTTGCAACCAGGTTCTTTGCAAGCAAAGCGTCCCTTCGGGCCGAGCGGCGACTCCACATCCAGACATTTGCAACCGCATTGCAAAGCATTATTTGTACCTTTGCAGCGTCAAAAGAAATAGAAGAATATTATGGCAGACAAAATTAAGAAATCGTACAAATTTAGCAAGAGTTTCTACGACGATGCAATTACTCAGGGCAAATGGTGGAGTAAGTTGTATTTCAAGTTGCTCTGGGGAGGTGTCGATGATAACGAGATTGCCCGTAGGGTGTTGAGTTGGATTCCTGATGAATTCTCAGGCAAGTTGCTTGATGTACCTGTAGGCACAGCCGTATTCACAAAGGATAAGTATCGCCGTATGACCAAGGCAGACATTTCCTGTCTGGATTACAGTCAGGACATGTTGGAACAGGCTGAAAGCAGATTCCGTGGGGCTGGCATCACTAACATCAAGACGATGCAGGGTGATGTCGGCGCACTACCTTTTGAGGATGACACCTTCGACAAAGTACTCTGCATGAACGGACTTCACGTGTTCCCTGCCAAGGAAAAGGCCTACGCCGAGATTCTCCGTACACTAAAGCCTGGCGGTGAACTGTTGGCTTGTTTCTACGTCGCTGGAGAGCAGAAGGTTGCCGACTGGCTCGCCCGTACCGTGATGACTCACATGGGATGGTTCACGCCACCTTTCGATACTGCCGACGATGTGAAGCACAGGCTGGAGTCATATTACGACATCCTCGACTTCCACGTAGAGGGCGCCATGCTGTATTTCAGGGCCAAAAAGAGATTATAAAATCTTTTGTTCTGAGCAACTTTATGGTCTTAAAAATAGAACGATGAAATATACTTTGACAGACAGGCTGATGTGGCATTTCATGCAAGGTACATGCTACAAAGTTTTACGGGCGGAACATCCTGAATGGGATTTTCACCAGTTCCGTAAAGCAGCCAGGGAAAGGTTCAGCGATATTCTGACATCGACTCCCTCCATAGGCAGTTACCGTGAAAACAGCCTGAAGAAGAATCTCGTTGGCGGAATGGTGTGGTTTGCCATTTATGAGACGGCCAAAGAGAGATACGGCAGTCAGATGTCACTTCCTCTCTACGAGAAGATGTGCCGTGCATCCATCGCCATGCCCATGATGCTCAGAATGGCACGAATGACGAAGCCGTTCACAAGGAAATTCCAGGAAAGCATGATGAAACGTTCCGAACGAGAGAACCGTATCGACTCTCCCTACAACTGGCAGGCTCATTACAAACAAGGAAAGGCTGATGAGGAGTTCACCTTGTCCTACACCCGTTGCGGGCTGTGCGAACTGGCAAGGGAACGAGGTCATCTGGACATTCTTCCGGCTATGTGCAAAACGGATTACATCACATTCGAAGCCATGGGAGCCATTCTTCATCGAAACAAAACTCTTGCTTCTGGTGATGACTGTTGTCTTTACTACATGACAAAGCCCGGTTCTGAGGCGGAACAACGATGGCAGGATGAGCATCCAGACGGGACATTCATAAGCAAATAGAACAGATCCATCGGAAGAAGCCGATGTACGCCACGATTTCCCGCCCTTTTTCGTGACGATTTGTTTTTTTCGGGGGAAAGGAATTAATTTCCAAAAAGTTTCGTATATTTGCAGCAGATTTGTAAATACAGAGTAATATGAGTTACACAGAAATGGCACAACTGGAACTGCTGAACGCCCTGAACTACATCACTTCGGAGGCAGAACTGAACGAGTTCAAGAACCTCTTGGCCCACTATTTTGCACAGAAGGCGCAGAAGGCCATCGACGCGCTGTGGGACGAGGGAGTAATCCATGACCAGACCATCGAACAATGGGGCGCAGAGCACATGCGCATTCCCTACGGCTATGCGACGCGTCGTTCTTGATACCAACTGTCTGCTGCAGTCGCTCCAACTGGTATCCTTGTAGCTATCGTTAAAGGGGCAGGTGTCGGGCATGCGGTCGGCCAATGCATAATCATCCACGGCACTGAAACTGCCGGCGACCACCTCGTTGGCGGGATACGAGCCAAAGAGGATGCACTCCCACCGCGTGACCTTCTGCGGCGGCTGCCCGTCGTCCCCATCGTCATTGCCGCACGCCGTCAGCAATAATAGTCCACAAATAATCAGGAAAGCAAGCTCCCCAATCGATATGATTCTTCTATCCATTCCATACACAAT
Organism: uncultured Prevotella sp.; assembly: GCA_947169685.1. GTDB lineage: Bacteria > Bacteroidota > Bacteroidia > Bacteroidales > Bacteroidaceae > Prevotella. Next base: position 15,462 of record CAMVQS010000030.1, read on the forward strand.
ATAAAAACTGGCTACAAATTTACCAATTATTTCGCAATAATCGTCGTCTTTGCCGCCAGTTTTTAATTGTATTGATGGATTATGCGTATGCTATTGCTTCATCACCGGGCGAACCTGCTTGCCATAATACCGATATTCTGGATAAGCACTGGCACTTGCGCTATTATTATAATACGATATTGTAGCAATTCCTCCCATATTCAAATACATTCCACCATTTGCGTCCGCCACCCAGAACCTAGTTATATGTCGATAATCATCCGCGTCTTTTAAGTCTTGCCCATCCTTATATCCTCCGTTCAGTGGGAAAATCAGCGTGTTTCCATTGGGGCCTGTATATTCTACACATTGAACATCGTTGATTTTCACGACTTCGCGTGTGCAGTAGTCGAACAGTTCCTGGAACTGATTTGCGGTAGGCATCACCCACGACTCACCCCACTTCTGCGTGGCCACGTCGTATTTGGTTCCGGCTATGTTGCACTCGGCATTCAAAATTACGGTGCCAACTTTAGTGTATGTAAGAAGTTTGTCAACGAAAAGTGGGTCGGCAGAGGTGCCGCAACCATTCGAGGTACACATATAGGTGCTCCACGAATAGGTGAGCTTCTCCTCCGTCTCGCCATAGGCATAGTAGCCACCATGTTCCTCAGGCGCAGAGGCGCCCACACTGATATCGGCCCACAGCGTGCCGCTGGGCAGACCGAGGTCTACGGGTTTGGGGTCGGTTATCTGCACGGGTGTCTGGTCGGCGTAGTACATGATGATGCTGTCCACAGCCACGTATGGTAGTTTTTCCTGTGTGCCATTGCTCTTATAGATGATGACACCTTGTGCCATGCCGCTGGTGGTCGTGATGGCCAGCAACATAGTAAGCATTATTCTGATCGTTTTCATTTCTTGATGATTTTATAGGTGATACTTTCTGTTTTAACGATATGGATGCCTGGTCTGAGGCCGTCAAGGGAGATGGTGAGGCTGCCGTCCCGCCCTACGCGGTGGCTGCCGACCGACTGTCCGCCGACGGTATAGAGCCGTACGCTGCTGCCGGGGGTGAAGCCATAGAGTCGGATGGCATTGCCGTCGAAGGTCATCGTTCCTTCTGCCGCGTTGCCTGTCTCGACGGCCTCGATGGCGGTATTCTCGGAGTCGTCGTTCTCGAGCGTAAACTTTGCCACGTCGGCGGCGTCATACTCCACGTCGACGGTCGCACTCTTGACGGCGAACTTGTCGGTCCCAAAGGTTACGCTGATATGCTCGCTCAGCTTGATGTCGCTGCGCTGCCCATTGGCAAACCAGATGGTCAGCACGTTGGGAATGGCCTTCACCATCACATCGCAATAGTCTGTCAGGCTTGTGCCCTCGATGCTGGCGGTAATCCTCGTGGTTCCCTGCTTCAAGGCTGTCACATAGCCGCCAGAGCCTACCGTGGCGACGCTTTCGTCTGATGATGTCCAAATCAGCGTGTATTTGGCGTATGATGGTGTGACGGTGTAGGGAATCCGCCACGAGTCACCCACATAGACGGTCTTCTGAGAGAAATCATCAGCAATGTCGAACTGTTGCGGTGTACGGTCGACGTCTTTGACAGTAAGCGTGCAGGAGGCGCTCAGATTGTTGTCCGTTGTCACCGTGATAGTCGTCGTGCCAGGATTATTTCCCGTAACCTTTCCGTTTTGGTCTACGCTGGCTATCGAGACATTAGCCGACTCCCACGTCAGCGTGGGGTTGGCCTCTGAAGGCTGCAAGGTTGGATAGAGCGTCAGCGTGGAATAGGCATACACCGTAGCCTCGGCAGGCAGCGTGATCGATGTGGCAGCCACGGGCTCCGTCACGGTCACGTTGCATGTGGCGTCGTAGCCCAGGTTCTGCTTGATGGTGATGGTGGCCGAGCCCACGCCCAAGGCCGTCACCTCGCCAGTGCTGCTCACAGAGGCTACACTGCTGTTGCTCGACGTGAAGGTCAGCGTGGCGTTCTTCGTCGGTGAGAGATAATAGCTGATTCTCTGCTTCTGTCCCACCTTCATGGTCATGTTGGGATTTGTCACAGTGATGCTGACCGCATTGCAATAAATCGTATAAGTCTTGCTGGCATGGCTCGTCAGTGTGCGGTCGCCGGAAACCCATTCGTATTCCACCTGACAAGAGACGGTCTTGGACCCCTCGAAGAAAGACGTGATTCTGACAATCGCTCCCGTTGATGTCTCATAGCCGGAGAGGCAGCTGTCATACAGGCCATTCCATGTCACGCGCCTGATTTTCGAGGCATAGTAGGGCAAGTTTGGCCGGCTTAAGGTGAACTGGTCGCCTACATACCCGCTTTCGGCGAATGCATTGAGGGGAAATAGGAACGTCCCCATGCAGTACAATAGCAGTAGTAGAATTTTTCGTTTTGTCATACTCTTAGTCATTTGGTTGTTATACTATGTTTCTAAGTCCCAGGATGTATGTGAAGACAGAAAATGAAAACGCGGACTTTTTGCTTCGTCTACGTTTCCGAGGTATCGCCAAACACCTAACATGCTATATCCGGGTAAAAGCCCACGTCCGTCCGACGTGAGCATCCGTGCTTTTACTCTTGCATGTTTCTTGAATTTTGGCGAATTTCGGAAACAAGATTCAAGCGGACGCTTCAATTCTTAAATGTCTATTGGTCTTTGTTATGTCATACGTAATCAGTCTTGAATGTTATACATTATCGTTACGTGGTTTCACGAGTGCAAATATACACAATTTTTCTCAATCTGAGGCGAAAAAAGCGGAAAAATATCATGAAATTGGGGCGAAATGGCGGGAAACGGCACGTGGGGCGGGGCCGCCGCGGCCGTTTTTCGCGTGCCTGGCGGGCTGAGGGGAGGGAGAAGGGGGGCACGGATTTTATCGACGCTCGAGAGGGCATTGAATCGGGAGCCCCCGATTTTATGCCCTCACGTACAGTTATTGAGTCGGGGGGCCCCGACTTTATGCCTTTTCGGGCGAGGATAAAGCGAAGGTGCAATTTTCGGGCAAAATCCTTGACGGTGTGGCGGAAATTGCGTATATTTGCAGCGAAATCATCAAAAAGAGGAGCATGACGTATTTTTCATGGGACAAGCGGTCGCCGAGGGAGTTTCGGGGCAAGCCGCAGTGGACGCTGGACGAGCTGTATATCTCGCCCTTCACGGCGCGGCGGCGATACGACGAGGAGGGGGTGAGGCACTACGACGCGATAGCGAGGAACACGGCGCCGACGGGCGTGCAGGTGATGGACCACTACCTGCGGCGGCTGTCGGAGGGCAAGGAGGTGGTGAAGGACTTCTGCCCCATCTACGGGCTGCGGACGGAGGACATGGAGGCGCTCATCTACATACTGACGGGCATGAGGGGGCAGGACTTCCGCATGGCACTGAGGCAGCGGGGCGACACGGGGCGGTATAGGCTGTGAGCGGTGAAATAAGAACGAAATCCTGATATATAAACGATGACGACAATGGACTTCTTCACTTCGCTTTTGAACGTGGTTTGCGAGATGGCTCCCTATTTGCTGTTGGGATTCCTGATCGCAGGGGTGCTGCATGTGTTTGTGCCGCAGAAGTTCTATGCCAACTATCTGTCGCGCAAAAACAGGCTGTCCGTGCTATGGGCGGCGCTGTTGGGCGTTCCCCTTCCATTGTGTTCGTGCGGTGTGATTCCAACGGCTATCGGATTGAAGAACGAGAAGGCATCGAAGGGGGCTGTTGCTTCGTTTCTCATTGCCACACCGCAGACGGGCATTGACTCCATCCTGGCCACTTTCTCACTGATGGGACTGGGCTTTGCCATTATCCGTCCCGTGGCGGCACTCATTACGGGTGTCTGCGGCGGATTGTTGGTAAACAGGCTGGTTCGTGAGGATGACTTGACGGAAGTATCCGATGCGTCATGCCAAGTGGAACGTGGTAACAGGCTGTGGCGTGTCGTGAAGTATGCCTACTATGACATGATTCGTGACATCGGTCTGCGCCTGCTCATCGGACTTGTTGTGGCAGCATTGATTCAGGTCGTGGTGCCCGACGAGTTCTTCCTTTCCTTCGGCAGTCAGCCGCTCGTGCAGATGCTGGTTATCCTGGCCATTGCCGTACCGATGTATATCTGCTCTACGGGTAGCATCCCCGTGGCTGCAGCGCTGATGATGAAGGGCCTCTCGCCAGGAGCGGCACTGGTGATGCTGATGGCAGGACCTGCGGTCAACCTGGCATCCATCCTTGTGGTTCATAAAGCGATGGGACGCCGTTTCACCTCCATCTATCTGATGACCATCGTTGTCTTCACCGTCCTCTTCGGTCTGCTACTGAATGCCACAGAACAATTGTCAATTGTCAATTATCAATTGTCAATTAGTGAAGCCTGCTGCATGAGTGCATCCGCTCTGCCCAGCCCGTTTAAACTCGTTTGCGCCACAGTATTAACCCTATTAATAGTATTTGCTCTTATGATGAAACTGTTTAGCAAGTTTACCACCAAGAAACCGTTAGACCCCGACGTTACAATTTACAGGGTCGAGGATATGCATTGCAGCCATTGTGAGGCTGCCGTAGTCCGTGCCGTCGAGGATCTGCCTGGCGTAGAGAAAGCCAAGGCCAGCGCATCCGCCAACACCCTCACCATCAAAGGCCCTGCAACGGAAGAAGCCATCCGCAAGGCAGTAGAAGGGATTGGCTATACATTTAAAGGGGAAGCATGACAACGTTGATTATAGGACTGTTGATTCCATTGCTGTCACCATCCATAACCTGCCTGAAGGTATGGCCGTTGGTGTGATCTTCGCCGGAGCAGAGAGTGGCATCCTTTATTTGCGCTTGGGATTTTTAGGGAACCAGCCTCTTTCTACTCGTTTCTTCTGTTCGAAGAGCTCGCCAATGCCCCAAAGGGCTGAGGCTCCAAACACTCCTACAACGGCAGAGATAAGGGTGTCCTCAATAAACAAAGCTGCCACGATGGCAGCCAAACCGATGATCAAATATACAATCCAGGGGCGTGTACCCCAGTAGTACTCTGTTTTGATGACAATAGGATGCCAGATGCCTATGGTCAAGAAGGTACAAATAGCAATGATTATTCCTGTGAAATACATTTTCTGTAATTTATATCTTGACGGCAGAGATATCGACCAGTCCGTTGATGATGGCATAGATGGTGAGGCCTGCGGGACTGTGAATCTGAAGCTTACGGGCGATGTTGCGCCGGTGGGTGATGACGGTATTGGTGGAGATGCAGAGGTGGTCGGCTATTTCCTTGTTCGACATGCCCTGAACCAGTGAGACGATGACCTCCTTCTCACGGTCGGAGAGGGCTTCCGCGTTCTGGCCGAGCGTGCCCTTGAACACCATATCCGATATGTTCTTGGTAACATCGCTTTGCTTGACCGTCTGCTCCAGACGGCGGATGGCGGGTACGAAGATGTGATCCTCGACTTCTGCATGCTGACGCAGCCACACCTCGTTCTCGTAGATGTCGTGCAGCGTGGCGGTCAACTGATTGTTGTGCAGACCGTCCTGCGGCAGGTATTTGATAATCAGTAACTTTAGTTCGCGTAGCTTCTTGTCGGCAGCACCATGATGCTTCGAGAAGGTCTCTACGTTGTAATCGTTCGTGGGATGCCCTTCCAGCAGCGACTTTACGTAGGGGAAGAGGGTCTTCTGCTCGTATTTCATGTGCAGGCGAATCTCGCGGGCATACTCGTCGTAGAAGCGGAGGATGAGACGTGCCAACGAATCGTTCTCGTTGAGCGATTCCGTCAGCTCCCTGCGGATGTAGGGCAGTTGGAAATCGAGGTAATAGGCATGGCTTGCTTCGAGATAGTGGAGCAGGGTGGGTACGTTGATTTTTTCATCGGCATCGAACTCTCCATACCCATTGGCCGTAAAGTTCACCACGGCGAGAAACGTATAAGTATCTACATGGTTGTCCTCACAGGTTTCTTGCACGGTCTTGTCGCCAAATCCCAAGCTAATGCCGAAGCTGCCCAGCGACTGCAACAGACCGTAGTTGTCGCGGATGAGCGAGATCATCTTGTCGTCCGCCTCATACATTTTCTGATTCTTCATACCTACATTTGATTATCGGGTGCAAAGGTACACATTTTTATATAATTATGCAATCATCATTTGTAGGTATTTTGACGCAGAATCATCGTTTTTAGGTATTGCGGGAGCGTAGGAAACACTGTACTTTTGCACACGATTTTCGAAACAACAGACAAAATGATGAAAAGATTAATAGTTTTTATTTCTTTAGCCGGCATGGTGCTGACAGCGAATGCACAGGTCAATGCTGCCGACAGCGTGATGCAGCACGTCAGAGGCAACAGATTGAGCGTGGGAGGCTACGGAGAAGTGGCCTACTCACGCAATTTCTTTAGTGATCACGTCAGCAAGTACAGCCAGCCTGAGGAGCACAGGGACGATCCCAGCCACAGACGTTTCGACATTCCCCATGCCGTCATCTATTTAGGCTACGACTTCGGCAAGGGCTGGTCGCTGGGTACTGAGATAGAGTTCGAACATGGTGGCGCCGGTCTTGCCTACGAGAAGGAGGACGAGGAAGGCGGCGAATGGGAACAGGAGACCGAGAAGGGCGGTGAGGTAGAGCTGGAGCAGTTCTGGATTCAGAAGAGGTTTTCGCGTGCCGCTAATCTCCGCTTTGGCCATATCGTAGTGCCTGTGGGACTGAACAACGCCCACCACGAGCCACTCAACTTCTTTACCGTCTATCGTCCTGAGGGCGAAAATACCATCCTGCCCTCGACTTGGCACCAGACGGGTGTGTCGTTCTTTGGCCGTTACGGGAAGTTCCGTTACGAGGCTCAGCTGCTGGCAGGCCTTAATGCCGACAACTTTACCAACACAAACTGGATTAAGAAGGGAACGTCCAATCCATTAGAGTTCGAGGTGGCTAATAAATATGGTGTAGCGCTTCGCGTGGATAACTATTCCATTCCCGGCTTGCGGATCGGCTTGAGCGGCTATTACGGCGAGAGTATCGGCAATAGCTATCCCAGAAACGCCAACGGCGTGGATGCGGAGTACAAGGGTCAGGTGATTGTCGGTGCTTTCGACTTCACTTACAATGCACACAACTGGATTATCCGCGGACAGGCCGACTATGGCTATCTGGGTGATGCGGAACAGCTGAAGTATATTTACAACCGTACGAACAAGAAGTCGCCCTATCACCACTCGGCCTTTGTCAGCAAGAATGCCTATGCTGTTGGCATCGAAGCTGGTTATGACGTGATGTCGCTAACCTCTAACCACTCACCTCTAACCTCTCACCTCTATCTCTTCGGCCGCTACGAGCAGTATAACCCCTACGCCAGCAATACCAAGAGCACGGCCTACGACTATACCGAGGTGAAACGCATGGCCTTTGGCGTGAACTACTATCCCGTGCCCCAGATTGCCATCAAGGCCGAGTATTCCAACCGCCTGCTGAAGAGCCAGTATAATAATGAACCTTCTGTCAACATCGGGGTGACGTATCAGGGATTCTTTTTGTAGATAAACATTAAAATATAACGTAAAGATGAAAACGAAATTGATTCTATCCATGGCACTCCTGATGGGTGCAATGACATTTACATCTTGTAGCAAGGATGACGACAAAAACAACGACGAAACGGTGTTTAATGTAACTGAGACGACACCCCTTGTCGATGAGGACAACTACGGTCAGAACACTACGGCTGCCAGTTATTCGGTGAAGTCGTTCGGAGAAAATGCCGTAGAGGATTGCGCCGATATGGTCAGCCAGCTGGAGGCTGCCAATGCCATCATCGGCAGCGCCAAACTCTCTGAGGCTCAGGAGGCTTATCTGCGTGAGGTACTGAAGAATCTGGTCAACAACGTGATTGTTCCTACTTACACCAAGCTGGCCGATAACACCGAGGCACTTGAGAAGACGCTGCACGGCCTGACCACCAGCACGATTACGCAGGCTCAGATCGATGAGGCTTGCCGTGACTTCAAGGCTGCCCGTATGTACTGGGAGCAGAGCGAGGCTTTCCTTGGTGGTGCCGCTTCGGATTTCGACATCGACCCAACCATCGACTCATGGCCTTTGAACCGTTCGCTGCTGCTGAGCTATTTCAATAATGGTATGAACGACGAGATGCTTGACGATGCGACCATCCTTGGCTTCCACGCCTTGGAGTTCATCCTCTTCCGCGACGGTCAGCCACGTAAGGTGGCCGAACTGAAGGGCAATGATACCTACAAGAACTTCGAGAATGTCACTGGTGCCCAGGAGCTGGCTTACGCCCAGACCATCTGTACCCTGCTCAAGCAGCGCACCTTCCAGTTGCAGTGTGCCTGGGACGGCGGCAAGGATGCCAGTCGTCTGGCAATAGTAGAGGCTGCTGGTCTCGACTATCAGACGGAGAAGGGACTCTCCTTCGGCGACAACCTCATCAATGCCGGCATCAGCGGTTCCAACAGCAGTTTCCCCACGCTGAAGGACGCCATTGCACAGATGCTTTCTGACGATGAGGGCAGCTGCGTGGCTATCGCCAACGAGGTGGGTACAGCCAAGATTGCCAATCCGTTCTCTGCCGGCGACGTGTCGTATGTGGAGTCGCCCTACAGCTACAACTCCATCGCCGATTTCCGCGACAACATCCGTTCCATCCGCAACGTGTGGCTCGGCTCTACCGACAAGAAGGCCAACAAGTACAGCTTCCACACCTTCTTTGCCAGCGTGAAGCAGGATGCCGTAAATACTAAGGTTGAGGGTGCCTATGTCAGCGCCATCGAGGGCATCAGCAACATGCCGTCGCCCTTCGTGAAATACTGCTGCACCATCTGGAACATAGCGTTTGAAGATGATGAAGACTGGGAATGATATGGTACGTTATCAAAATATCTTAAAAATGGTACTGGCAGGGCTTTTGGTAGCGCCTGCCTTTACCGCTTGTTCGGACAGCAATGATCTGACCGAACTGGGTTCGTTGGAGACTGAGGAACAGGCCTTCGGTAAGGCAACGGGTAACTTTACGGCTGAAGAGTGGTTCCCTGGCGGAAAGCTGGGTACTACCGAGAAAGCCAGTTATTCTGCCCCCACACCTGCCGTTCAGAACATTGAAGGTATGGAGGAGGACTTCAATACAGGCGAGGACTTCTTCGAACATCTCTACACCTTTGAGCAGGCTCCCCGTCGTGGACTGGGGCCTGCCTGGGTGCGCAACAGCTGTATTGCCTGTCATCCGAGTTACGGACACGGCAAGCGACAGACGGAGTACCGTGCCAACACCATCGGCAACGGCTATCTGCTGGTCATCTATCACCCCAGCAACAATGCCTACATCTCTGAGGTGACGGGTATGCCGCAGACGCAGGCGATGGCTCCTTTCAAGGCTCCTATCGACGAGACGCAGATACAGATAGAATGGAAGACCGTAACGGCTATGGAGAGCGGACTCGCGATGACCTTCCCCGATGGCGAGAGCTACTCGCTGATCTATCCGGAGGTGCACATTCCGTTATCGGCCTTCAATACCAATCCAAAGCCTTCGGAGTACGATGTACGCCTGGAATCGACCATCGGCATCTACGGTACGGCGCTGCTCGATGCCATCGACGATGAAGAGATTGAGAAGCAGTGGGCTGCCGAAGGCAAGTATGTAGAGCTGAATCCTGCCATGTGGGACAAAGCTGCAAACACCTTCAAAGCCAGCGCCTACTACTCGGCTCCTTACAACGATACGGGTACTCATCGTGGCGGCCATGGTCCGCTCAAACGCTTTACCTATGCCATGACGCGTGGCTCGCTACAGGACGGTGCTGGTGCCAATGCCATCTGGAACATCACTAATGTCACCCGCAGCGACCGCCATTGGCTCTACACCACCACAGCGTGGGCCAAGGCTCAAAGTGAAGACCCTGAGGTCATCAGCTACATCAAACAGCACGGTTCGTCGCCCACCAGCATCCTCTATCCTTACTATGCCGACGGTACCGACGAGGGCATTGCCAACCGCGTCTATGAGGTGCTCAACACCCCTTCTGTCGCTTATAAGGAAACCTTCGAGAAGTATCTGCTCAACGGTGCGCCCTATAATGGGGTAGAGGAGATGAGTGACAAACAGTACTACCAGTTTATGGTCTGGCATCGTGGACTGGCCGTGCCTGCTGCCCGTAACCTGAACGACCAGCAGGTGCAACGCGGCAAGCAACTGTTCAACGAGATAGGCTGTGCACAGTGTCACCGCCCGTCGTGGACCACGGGCTCTGACGACATGTGGGTGGATGCCAGCACGAAGGCTTACGCTCAGCAGGTGGGCAGGAGTGCCAACAGTATGCTGCCGAAGTATGCCCACCAGACCATCTGGCCTTACACCGACATGGTTCAGCACCGCTTGTTCATGGCGAACGACATCCGTACCGGCTGGTGTCGTACTACGCCGCTGTGGGGACGAGGCCTGAGTCGCCGACTTACTGGTGCTGATGACCGCCTGCACGACTGCCGGGCTCGTACCGTTGTCGAGGCCATCATGTGGCATGGCTACTCCAAACAGTCGGACGGCTATCGTGCCACTGAGAAGTTCTACAATCTTCCAAAGTCCGATCGCGATGCCATCGTTAAGTTTGTTGAATCGATATAAGGTGATGATGCTGGCCCTGCTTTTCTTCGCAGGGTCAGCATCTTTGACAGCTGCTCCACTCGTCATTCCACAGCAGCAGGCTGCGCATTTCTGCCAGTTGTTTGTTGTTGATGGAGCTTCTGTATCCACGTTGTCGTGTCAAGCCCGCAAAACGATTCAGCCAGACGACAGTCTCAGCGCGGAGCAGATATTGGCAGGCTATGTCCTGCTGGCTGACGGGTGGCAAACCATGCGTCTGTTTCCTCATCAGGAGAAAGGTGCGGTTTCGTGGTATAGTGCTGCTGGCGAGCTTCCTTCCCACATGAGTGCAGAGCATCAAAAGTACATCCGCGAGGTGTTTCCCCGTCTGGTCGCAGAGGTACAGGCTGGCCATTGGTCCACGGTAGATGCCTACATCGACCGCATGATAGAGTACCAGTGCCAGTTTGGTGGGAGCAAGCTGCCCTCCCGACCATCCTCTGCCACCGTCATAGGTATATTTCTTTTATTTTTTATGTTGACGATCTTATGTTATTGCACCAAAGGATATATTAGTTTCTCTTTATAAAGCCTTTGGCCTTCAGCCATTGAATCATCTGAGTGCTCCAGGTCTCTGTCGTTGTCTCGCCAGTTACAGGCATTAGCTCATAAGGGCCTTTCCCGTCGCCATACATGTGCAGTTCGGCATTTGCTCCCGCCTTCTTCCACTCCATAAACAAAGCAACAAGACCTGCTGCTACGTTAGGATGGTCAACACGCGTCATGATGAGTAGGGGAGGAGCGTTCTGAGGTACAGTAACGGGCATCAATGAGGGACCGAAATTGGTGCAAAGGAAGTCGGGGCGCTCGGTTTCGTTTGCTGACATCGTAGCAGCAATGGCTACGCCGCCACCAGCCGAGAAGCCCAGGAATCCTATCTTATCCTTACTGATATGCCACTCGTCGGCATGTTCTCTCACCATACGGATGGCGGCCTTTGCGTCTTCTGCTGCCAGACGGATGATGGAATCGCCGTAGGCAAAGTGCAGTGGATTGGCATCGGCCTGAGGAAAGGCATCTGGATGTGTCACGTCCACCATAGGAGGCATCCTCACACCCTGCGGCATTTGTCCATCACCGCGATTCAGGTGATAGCGCAGACCAATGGCGGCAATGCCACGTTCATTTAGAAACGTTGCTGTAAAGTCGAAAGTGTATTGCTTGAAATATCGAATACATATTTGACAAACGGGCAATTGATTGCATTAAATAGATAAATTAGTTTAGAATGACACTGAACTATTAAAAATGTCCCGTATCATCCTCGAATATCCCATCTGTACAAATTATCAGCAGAAATATTACAGGATGATACGGGACATTTTTACATCAATATTATCCGTATATATTTTGGGTATTTATTTACAGAAGTAGATACCTTGCCAGGTTCCCATGTTCAGACGTCCATTGGTTATGGGTATCGTCAGGCTGACACCACTTAGCGTTGACTTGGCATGAGCAGGCATATCGTCAGCACCCTCCAACGTATGCTCATATTCAGGGTGATTCTCCGGCACTAAGCGGTTGAAGATAGTTTCCATATCTACACGCACATCTGGGTCTGCATTCTCATTGATGCTCAGTCCGCAACTCGTATGTTTGCAGAATATATTCATGATGCCAGTCTTAGGCAATTGGGGCAATTGACTCAGAATCTCACTGGTTACCAAATGGAAACCGCGAGACTTCGGTTTAAGGGTTATTTCTACTTGCTGAATCATTTCTTACTAAACAATACTAATTCTTGGTGCAAATATAACGATAATTCCGTAATTATCACTATCTTTGCAAAGAAAACTAGAAGCTGCGCCTTTATTTTGAGGGTGTATATATGAATTCACACCCTACGTGTCAATTTATCCTTTAATATATGATTAAATATGAACATCGAGCAAGTACGAGAATTCACATTGTCACTCTATGGTGTGACTGAAGACCAGCCCTTTGGCGATGATATCATCACCTTCCGACTGGAAGGAAAGATATTCGTCTGCCTTTGGATAGGCAGTGACCAGCAAGATGTCAAGAATCCAGAGCCAAGATTCGCTTTGAAGCTATCCCCAGAAAGAAATGAGGAACTTCGAGCGCAGTTCTCTGCTGTGACACCAGCCTATCATTGGAATAAGAAACATTGGAGCGACGTCTATTATGAGCAGTTGGATGATTCTCAGGTCGAGGAATGGATAAAAGAGTCCTATCAACTCGTAGCATCCAAGCTCCCAAAGGCTATTCGACAAAAGTATATCAATTATAGAAATTATGAAAGAGATTAATTACAAAGACATGAAGTTTAATCCGTTCAACCTCATTGGTGGTGAATGGATGCTGGTGACTGCTGGAAACGAGCAGACTGGTTGTAATACGATGACGGCCTCTTGGGGACACCTCGGATGCCTGTGGGGCCACAATGACCCAACGGCTGTTATCTATCTGCGCCCATCGAGATATACCAAGAAGTTTGTGGACGAAGAGCAGTATTTCACGCTCTGCGTTATGGACAAGTCGTTCAAGAAGCAGATGGCTTATCTGGGCAGCACGTCAGGACGTGACGAGGATAAGGTTGCGAAGGCTGGGCTTACTCCCGTCTATGCCGACAACTCCGTCTATTTCCAGGAGGCGAAGTTGGTACTGGTCTGCAAGAAAATGTATGCTTCAGAGTTACAGGAAAGCGGTTTCCTCTATCAGGACACCATTGACGAGAGCTATCCACAGCGCGATTTCCATACCATGTACGTCGGAAAGATTGAGAAGGTTCTGGTACGCGATGATGAGTATCTAAAGGACAAATGAAACATTTCAGAGACATATTGGGCTATCTTTTAGGGCTGCTGCTTTTTGTGGGGCTGATGCCAGCGCTGATGTGGCTGGCTTCAGGAAGACCTGCGTTCTGGGTCGAAGTGGCAGCCAAGGATGTTGTCGCCTGGGGCATGATGCTCTGCGGACTGCTGCTGAGCATTTGGACCATCGTCTATATGAAGCTTCGTGGTAAGGGCAACCCGATGGATGCCTTTGGCCATGAAGTGGCTCCGCGTACACAGCACCTGATGACTGACGGCCCTTATCGCCTGAATCGCAATCCCATGCTGACGGGTACTCTTGCCTATCTGGCAGGATTCGCCATTTGGTTATGGCATTGGCCGGCTGTAATCGTTTGGGTGCTCTTCTTTACCATCATGTTTATTCAGGTCATTAGTGAGGAACGTCGCCTGCACCGTGATTTCGGTGAAGAATATAAGGAGTACTGTCGCCATACTCGCAGATTTTAAGATCACAGGGGGTGGTGACCATTGTCTTCCATCTTGCAGATTTGCCGTGTCTCTCGCCGGGCTTCCTTCCAACGGGGGAAAAACTTGTCCATCAATGCATGGAAACGGACATTGTGACTGGGTTCCAATAGGTGGCAAAGCTCATGAACCACCACATGCTCGACACACCATTCTGGCAACAGCAGCAGATAGGCCGAGAAGCAGATGGACTTATCCATGACATTGCAGACACCCCAACGTGAGATCATCGCCTTATAATATACAACCGAAGGTTTCACACCCATCTCCTTCGAATGGCATTCCACCATCGGCTCAATCAGAGCTTTCAATCGACGTAAGGCATTGTCAGCCTGTTCTCTTGTTTTTATCGACAGCTGATTATAAAAGTCTGCCCTACGCTTTTGGCTTTCGTAGGTTTTTTGCCGTGCCTCCGTTATCCAGTCGCGGTGTTCTTCAATGAACCGTTCCACCTCTTTTTTAGGCATACCGATGGGTGCTGACACATGCACATCACCATTCTTTACGATGCGCATTGACAGCCTCCTTGTTCTCCTGTGTGTTACCTGTATTGCCATTTCAATTTGTCATTAGAATAATTACACCGCTCACGGCGATGTAGGCATAGACGATGTAGCGGAAGATGCGGTTGGGGATGCGTTTGAATACGTAGGCTCCCAAGCTGGTGCCAAGAATGACTCCGCCAAGTCCGAACAGATAATCCGTCAGAACGGTTGTAGTCAGGAAACCATTGTAGGCTCTGACGATGGTCATCATCACATTGCCAATCAGGAAATAGGTCTGTGCCATTGCCATATAGTGCTCCTTCGTTGGCTCCGACTGGATGAAGTAAAGCACGGCTGGCGGGCCTTGCATACCGAAGAAGCCGCCCATCAGTCCGCTCAGCGTTCCAGCTCCCACCTGTACTTTCTTTGTCGTAGGTAACTTTATCTTCTGACTAAACAGAGCAAAGTAGATGCTAATAACAATCAAAGCAACACCCAGGATCATTCTTAGGATATGGTCTTCGATGCGCGTCAGGGCAAAGATTGCCATCGTTGAAACGATGATAAACGTCAGCATTATCGGCCATAACCGCTTCCAAGTAATAAAGCTTCGCAGTTTACAAACAATGACAGCCGAGGTGGTGATGGCTAGAAGTCCTGATAGGGTAGTGGCCTCGCCGTATGTCGGCAGGAAAAACGGCAGCATCGTCATAATGAAGATGCCAAAGCCGAAGCCCGTGGTTCGCTGCACAAAACTGGCTCCGATACTCAGTAGAAATATGGCAATGACAATGCTAATCACAGTTTCAGTTCCCGCTTACTCATTGATATGTATGTCGTATCAGTATTTCTGAAAGTTATTTACTAAACTTTCGCAAGTGAATGATTATTCATCACGCTGCGTATAAATTATACATTTGATAGAATTTATGGAACTTAGGATTGACATCAATAACCGCGGAAAGCAGCTCGCTGGCATCAGCAGAGATTATCTCTGCGATTTCCAGTATGGTGTCAAGTATCAGTTCCCATATCCTGTCCGTTACAGACAGTTCGAGAGTGTTGCCGGTGACGTCACGGAAGAGTGCCCCAAGCGTTTCGTAGGCCTCAAACCGCTTTACCGTACAAAGTATGTTGTACTGCATCATGGTCAGCGTAAAGCTAGCAATCTGTGCAGAGAAGTGTGCACTCTGGCACCTGCCGAAGTCGAGCAATTGCTTGCAATCGTGGTAGGCCACCTCGGTAGCCCATCTCATGGAGTAGGTACGGTATGCCTTGAGGAAACTGAGCGAGAGGTCTGTGGTAAGCAGTCCGTTCCATTGCCCATTCTTGCCTCGTTTGGAGAAGAACAGACGCACGGTGGTTCCTGCAAACTTGACGTCAATAGTGCAGTAAGAGCACTTCAAGGTCCTGTTATGCTTGACTTGTCCTTCCCTATGAAGGCGCTTGATAATCTGATCGGCCTTCAAGTCACCCCACTGAGTGTGGTACTTGGTCTTGCCCAGCTTGATCATACCAATCAGATGGCACTTGATGTGGCGGCTGGTAATCAGGCGGACGAAGTCTGCGCAGGTAAACCAGCTGTCAACGAGCAGATAGTCGAAGCGGATACCACGCTTGATGGCATACTTCACCATCTCGATGGCCTTGTCGGTCTTCTTCATGGTGTACTCCTTAATACGTTCCTCGACACTCAGACCGGTATAGTCGGCAGAGAAACGCTCACTGCGCTGCTTGTCCGTCAGTCCCTGCTTCTTTTCTGGCTTCCGACCCTCCTCTCCGTGCAGAGAGAAGTCAAGGAAAAGCTGGCTCAGTCCATCGGTATAAAGCAGAGTCATGCACTTATAGCCAAGGATGGTCTTGTGCAGGATATGGGAGAACACCTTTCCGATGAGCTCACTCTTGCGTCCGCTCTTCGGATCGTCCGTATCATCAATAATCAGACAAACGGGACCGTCATGGGGTGCGTCGGTACTGCGGCTGATCTTACGCATCAGCTGGAGGTTCATGGCATACAGCAGCTTGCGCCACTTAACATTACCATCATTCATAAAACGATAGAACATGTCCTTCTCACAACTGAACAGGCGGCTTAA
>CAMVQS010000031.1 GCA_947169685.1 uncultured Prevotella sp.
GCTTCAGCGGCAGGTTCCACACGGGGAACGTCTCGAACTTGGCATAGCCGGCACGGATGCCGCGCTTGTTCTCGTTGTAGAGCTGGCTGAGGCATACGGCCATCTTGCCGGAACCAGGACCAGGTGCCGTGATGATGACCAGCTGGCGCGTAGTCTCCACATAGTCGTTCTTGCCGAATCCCTCGTCCGAGGCAATCAGTTCCACGTTGTGCGGATAGCCGTCAATGAGGTAGTGGACGTACGACTTAATGCCCATACGCTCCAGACGGTGGCGGAACTGGTCTGCCGCGTGCTGGCCGTTGTAGTGGGTGATGACGACGCTGCCTACCATGAAGTCACGGTTCATGAACTCCTCGCGCAGTCGCAGCACGTCCTCGTCGTAAGTGATGCCCAGGTCGGCACGTACCTTGTTCTTCTCGATGTCCTCGGCACTCACCACGATGACGATTTCCAGCTCGTCGCGCAGCTGTGCAAACATTCGTAGCTTCGAGTCGGGCTTGAAGCCTGGCAGCACGCGCGAAGCATGATGGTCGTCAAACAGTTTGCCACCCAGTTCCAGGTACAGCTTGCCGTCGAACTGTGCAATTCTCTCGCGGATGTGCTCCGACTGTATCTTCAGATACTTCTCGTTATCAAATCCTATTTTCATTGTTTTCTCAAATTTCATGCAAAGGTAATGTAAAATTTCGATTTAGCGAAGAGAACATGAAAAAACTTTTAACTTCCATCGTTCAACTATCTTTTTTTTCGTACCTTTGCACTCATAAACTACGAGAATGGCATTATGACGAGAGAACAGGATATTAAAAATGCAGTGGAGGTGCTGCGACGGGGTGGGGTGATACTCTATCCGACGGATACGGTGTGGGGCATTGGTTGCGACGCAACGAATGCCGAGGCCGTGAAACGGGTGTATGAGATAAAGCAGCGTGAGGACTCGAAGGCTCTTATCTGTCTGGTGGATAGCGACGCACGCCTGCAGCGCTATGTCAGGAATGTGCCCGACGTGGCGTGGCAGCTCATTGACTGCTGCGACAAACCGACGACCATTATCCTGGACGGGGCGGTGAATCTTGCGCCTAACCTCATTGCTGAAGACGGAAGCATTGCGTTGCGTATCACGCAGGAATCGTTTTCAAAGGAGTTGTGTTACCGCTTTCAGAAGGCTCTTGTCAGTACCAGCGCCAACATCAGCGGCGAGCCTGCTGCACAGAACTACTGCGACATAGACCCGCGCCTCATTGAGGCTGCAGACTATGTCTGCTGGAGCCGTCGTCAGGAGCACAAGCCTCATCAGCCCAGTAGTATTATCCGTTTGCGTGGGGATGGTGAGGTAACCATCATCAGGAAGTAAAAGGCAGCGTCAGCAGGAAGCGGGCTCCACCCTCATAGCTGGTGTCGAGCACGATGTCACCGCCCATGCGGCGGGCAATGCTGCGTGCTACGGTCAGTCCGATGCCTGTACCGTCGATGTATTCGTCCAATTGCACGAATTCCTCGAAGATGTGTTCCGCCTCGCTGGCAGGAATGCCGATACCAGTGTCTTCGACAGCAAAGCAGAGGGCGTTGCCCTCGTTGACGGTGTTGATGTGTATGCTCACGTTACCTTCCTTGGTGAACTTGACAGCATTGTCGAGCAGGAGCTTGAGGGCACGTGTCAGCTGCTTGCGGTTGGTCTGCAACGTGTGGTTCTTTGCTTCCGGTGCGATGTCGAGGTTGAACTTGATATGCTGTCGTTCGTCCATGTGAGCGTCAATAGCTGCCTGGGCTGCCGTCTCAATGGGGCTGACCTTGTCTTCGCACTCAATGACGGTCTGGCTGTTGGCGTCACTCAGTTCCAGCATCTTGTTGACTAAGCCGGTAATGCGTTCCGTGTTCTCACGAATGCGAAAACGAACGTCGTGCAGTTCCTCTTCATCAATCTCCATTTCAGGAGAGGTGATAATCTGTGTGAAACCTGACAAGACGTTCAGCGGCGTACGTATCTCATGTGAAATGTTCTTGATGAAGGCCGACTTCATGCGTGACGATTCTTGTGCCTGTTCGCTGGCTGTGCGCAACTGTTCGTTAAGTCGTTTCAGTTTTTTGTCCTCCATACGGCGATAGACAAGGAATACCAGCAGACCGCCGATAATGAGCGCGCCGAAGATGAATATGGTACGGATACGCGTTGCTTGTCGCTCACGTTCCATCTCGTCCAGTTGGAACAGGGTGTTCAGCTCGTCCAACTGGGTACGTATGTCGCGAGTGTAGGTGGTATCCTTGCGGATGTAGAGACTGCGGTAAATCTCGGCGGCTTCGATACCACGACCTGCTTGCATAAGGGCATCAGCCCGTAGCTCGTTAATTTTCTCATCCACCTGTACGCCCAGACGTAGCGTGGAGTCAGAGTAGGCAATGGCTTCAGCGTATTTCCCTTCTGCCAGTGCCAGACGGCAGTGTGCCTCATAGACGTAATAGAGCGCCAGCACCGATTCTGCAATTTTTTGATAACGTTCAGCCTCTTGGAGAGATGTGCGGGCTTCGTTAAACTTTTTCAGTCCTATGTAGGCGGCCGTGTGGGCAAGATAACATGACACGAAGGTGGGGCTTACATTGCTCATGCCGTGTTTTCCCACCAATATGGTCAGGTGTTTGGCCCATGCCTCGGAATAGGTCAGTTCCTCTTGATACATGCCTCGACGATCCAGTGTCTGGCAGAGTCCTTCATAGACACCGCTGAGCATGCCGGTGGAGTCCTTCTCTTCCGTGAGCAGTCTGACGCTGTGTTCGAAGGCTTTGGTGGCTGGCTCCAGTTGTCGGATGTCGTAATACACGACACCCATCTGCTTATAGGCCATCGCACGACCAGTATTGTTGTTACGCCGTTGGGCATCATCCTGCATGGCACGTGCTTCGCGCAGTGCCGACTGCATGCGTCCCATGTCATGATTGGCGGAGCATTTACGTTGCCAAGTCTGGTAGAAACGCTCCCACATGTCGTGTTCCTTGAACCACGTCATCTCTATGTCTGTCTCGTGCAGCAGACTGTCGTAGCGTGCAGCGTTGTTCAGCAGAGCAATCTTATTCCAGCGGGCGGCAGCTTCGCGTTCCACGTTTTTGGATTTCTGCTCCAGTTGGATGAGTTCGTCAAGAGTGGCATAGGCCTGACTGACCTGATTGGCTGCGTAGTAGCGTTTGAATTGTGCTCGCAGCGAGTCCGCCTGCTGTTCTTGCTGGCTTGGCGTTGTCTGTGCCCACACACCTTTGGTGTTCACTGCTGTCAAAATGATGATAGTAGTGAGGACATGTAAAAATCTTTTGTGCCCGCTCATGATTCGGCTAGTTAGGTGGTTGTCTGAATATTCTGTCTGCAAAGGTACAAAAAAAATTCGTTATCCGTCATTCGTAATCCGTATTTTTTTCATACCTTTGCATTCGGAATGGAGAAACAGACCGAAAACATCGTAAGACTAAAGTGGCTGGATCGTCTGCATGAATGGCGTACGAAGCACGTCAGCGACAGGATGTTTGTCATCATCCTTGCATTGCTGGTGGGTTTCTTTGCGGCTGTTGCGGCATGGGTGCTTCACTCGCTGATTAACCAGATTTCGGCCTTGCTGACGGGACAAATTGACAACACGGGTGCTAACTGGCTATATCTGGTGTTGCCCGTCATTGGTATATACTTGACGTCACTCTTTGTCCGTTATATTGTCCGTGATGACATATCGCACGGAATTACCCGCATCCTTTATGCCATTAGTTCCAAGAGAAGCCGACTGAAAGCGCACAACACGTGGTCGAGTGTGGTTTCGTCAGCCATCACTATTGCGTTTGGCGGTTCTGTGGGTGCCGAGGCTCCCATTGTGCTGACAGGTAGTGCCATCGGCTCGAACCTGGGACGTGTGCTGCGGCTGGATAGCCGAACTTTGATGCTGCTGATAGGCTGTGGTGCGGCAGGTGCCATTGCCGGTATTTTCAAAGCGCCCATTGCCGGACTCGTGTTCACGCTGGAGGTGCTGATGATTGACCTGACAATGGCGTCGTTGCTCCCCATTCTTGTGTCGTGTGTGACGGCCACCTGTTTTACGTATATCTTCAGTGGCGATAATACGCTTTTTACTTTTCACATTGACTCCGACTGGAATATTCAGCGTGTGCCGGCAACCATCCTGCTGGGTGTGTTCTGCGGGTTGGTGAGCCTATATTTCATTCGTACGATGACGGCGACTGAGGGCATGTTTGCCCGTTTCAAGGACAAACCCTATGTGCGGTTGGCCATCGGCGGTGTGATGTTGAGCCTGCTCATCTTCCTGTTCCCCAGTCTGTATGGTGAAGGTTACGGTGCCATCAGCATGTTGCTGAACGGCCGGACGGAAGCAGACTGGAACCAGATACTCGACGGCTCGTTGTTCTATGGACATAGCGAGTGGCTGATAGCCTATCTGGCCTTGGTACTGCTGACGAAGGTGTTTGCCACAAGCGCCACCAACGGTGCAGGTGGTGTGGGTGGAACGTTCGCGCCCAGCCTGTTCATCGGCTGCTTTGCCGGCTTCCTGTTTGCCCGAGTGTGGAACGAACATTCCATCGGGGTGTATGTGCCTGAGAAGAATTTTGCGCTGTTGGGTATGGCGGGTGTGATGTCGGGTGTGATGCATGCACCGCTGACGGGCATCTTCCTCATTGCGGAGATTACGAGCGGCTACAACCTGTTCATGCCGTTGATGATAACTTCTGTATGTGCGTACCTTACAATTATTATATTTGAGCCGCACAGTATCTATGGCATGCGACTGGCTAAGCGGGGACAGCTCATTACCCACCATACAGACCATGCCGTGCTGACGCTGATGAGTCTGGACTCGGTGATTGATCATGACTATATGGCTGTTGACCCTGATATGGAGCTGGGACAGATTGTGCATAAGATCTCACGCAGTCATAATAGTCAGCTGCCTGTACTGGATGCAGGTGGTACGCTGCTTGGCGAGATTGACATCCGCCGCATTCGTCATGTGGTGTTCCGCATTGAGCTGTACCACCATTTCAGCGCCTCGCAGCTGATGACACAGCCGGCTGCCATCCTGCAGGATTCGCAGTCGATGAAGGAGGTGATGAAGGCGTTTGACAAGACTGGTGCCGACTGGCTGCCTGTGCTCGATTCGGAGAAACACCTGAAAGGATATATCTCCCGTCAGCGTATTTATGGTATGTATCGTAAGATGGTGGCTGACATGAGTCAGGAGTAGTGACTAGAGGTTAGAAGTTAGAGAGAAAGATGAAGAAGGAAGATTTACGTATAGTGTTTATGGGCACGCCTGAGTTTGCTGTGCCTACGTTGAAGGCGATGGTTGACGCAGGGTATCACGTGGTGGCTGTGGTGACGCAGCCCGACAAGCCTGTCGGACGTCACGGCAGTGTGCTGCAGGCATCGCAGGTCAAGCAATATGCCCTGAGCATTGGTTTGCCTGTGCTGCAGCCGGAGAAGATGAAAGACCCTGAGTTTTTGGAGACGCTTCGTTCGTTCGAAGCCAATTTGCAGGTTGTTGTGGCTTTCCGCATGTTGCCGGAGGTGGTGTGGGCGATGCCTGCCTACGGAACGTTTAACGTCCATGCTGCACTGTTGCCGCAGTATCGTGGTGCAGCCCCCATCAACTGGGCCATCATCAACGGTGAGAAGCAGACGGGTGTGAGCACCTTCTTCCTGGATCACGACATTGACACGGGGCGTGTCATCATGCAGAAACCTTTTGACGTTCCTGACGATGCTGACGTGGAATATGTCTATGACGGACTCATGCAGTTGGGAGCAGACATCTGCTTGGATACGCTGCAGCGTATCGTCGATGCTGACGGTCGTCCTGACAGCATTCCGCAGGCGCAGCTGATGGCTGCTGGGCAGGAACTAAAGCCTGCACCCAAGCTCTTCAAGGAGAACTGTCGCATCGACTGGACGCAGGATGCGGAGACCATCCACAACTTCGTTCGCGGGCTCTCGCCAGTACCTGGTGCGTGGACCATGTTGGTGGCACCTGACGGTAAGGAAACGATGCTGAAGATATACAAGGCCCATGTTGGAACGTTGTCCAAGCTGGTGCTGACGGCTGGTGGTGGCTCTCAGTTGGCTGTTGACGAGTTGCAGTTGGCAGGCAAGAAGCGCATGAAGGCAGCCGACTTTTTGAACGGCATGAAAGATTTTGAAAAATATTCTGTACGTTAATATAATAAATGGGGTAGGGCGAACGTTATGTAAGTAAATGATTTAAAAGGATTGCCTATGAAGTTATTTACTCCCGACGTTATGAACCAACCAAGTGAGAAAACCCTGAGACTGATCAAGCAGATAGCTTACACTTATCGTGTGGCAAAGATGGCCAGTGGAGCGTCTGTCACGTATTGTCTCAATTAATTTCTGGAACATGACAAAAGTTTCTCCTTCGTTGCTTGCAGCCGATTTCCTTCATTTGGAAAGGGATCTGCAAATGATTAACCGTAGTGAAGCTGACTGGCTTCACTTGGACGTGATGGACGGTGTGTTTGTGCCCAACATATCCTTTGGTTTTCCTGTACTCGAATTTGTTGCCCAGGCATGTACCAAACCGCTGGATGTACACTTGATGATTGTGCAGCCAGAGCGTTACGTCAAACAGACAGCAAAATTGGGTGCCATGATGATGAATGTACACTACGAGGCATGCACGCACTTGCACCGCACCGTTCAGGAGATTCACGACGCAGGCATGAAGGCAGGTGTGACGTTGAATCCCTCAACGCCCGTAAGCGTGCTGGAGGACATCATCAAGGATGTCGATATGGTGCTGCTGATGAGCGTGAACCCAGGGTTTGGCGGCCAGAAGTTTATTCCGAATACCCTTGACAAGGTGAAACGCCTGCGTCAGCTCATTGCCGAAAAGGGTAGTCATGCGCTGATTGAGGTTGACGGCGGTGTGCAGGGTGAGACGGCTCCCTCGTTGGTGGCAGCTGGCACTGACGTGCTGGTGAGCGGCAGTTATGTGTTCAAGAGTCCTACTCCCGAACAGACTATTCACGACCTAAGAATGCTGTAAGCCACATGCTTACGCGCACTCTACATTTAATATGATGTTGTGTTGCTTGGCCATTCTGCGCATGTTCAGAATGGCATAGCGCATGCGTCCCAGTGCAGTGTTGATGCTGACACCAGTTATCTCGGCAATCTCCTTGAAAGAGAGATCTTGGTACATACGCATGAAAACCACCTCGCGCTGTGAGGCGGGCAGTTTGTCCATGATGTTGCGTACGTCCTGCATAATCTGGCTGTTCACCATCTGCATCTCGCGGTTCAGTTCCATCACCTCCTGTGAGCTCAGGTTGCTTAAGTCGTTCTCGCTATTAGGTTCAACGATGCGTTCACTTTTCTGGGTGCGGAACAAGTCCATAATGATGTTATGGGCGATACGGGTCATCCAGTAGGAGAACTTACCACTGTCAGTATAGCTACCTTGTTGCAGCTTGACGATAATCTTGACGAAGGTGTCCTGGAAGATGTCATTGGCCAGTTCCTGGTCATGAACCATGAACATGATGTAATTGAAAAGCTTTTGCTGGTTACGTGCTAACAGCTCATCAAAAGCCTGGTTATTCCCATCAACATACTGTAAGGCCAACTCTTCGTCAGTCAATGCTTCGAATTGTTTCATTTTTTACTCATTTTTTATTGAGTAGTGCTGTGTCGATAGGCGTTCTTTTTTTGTTTTTGATGAATAATAATTATTATTAGCTGCGTGCAAAAGTATGTAAAATGAGTGAAAATACCAAATTTTTCCTTCAAAAAGTTTATTATTTTGTAATTTTTGCTTATCTTTGTAAGGAATTCCAAGACTAAGAACGAGAAAAATATAACAAAATGATTAAACTATTTGTTCCTGGACGTCTCTGCCTGTTTGGAGAACATACTGACTGGGCAGGCCACTATCGCACGATGAATGCCGACATACAGCCAGGTGCTGCTATTGTTACCGGTATTGAACAGGGAATCTATGCTGAGGTGGAGCGTGCTCCTATCTTTGAAGTGTATAGTGATGCGCCTGAAATTGCAGACCAGTGGAGCGACTTCTCCTGTCGCATGAACGAGACAGAACTGAAGCGTATTGCCAAATCGGGCAGTTTCTTCTGTTACTGCGCAGGTGTGGCCAGCTATATGTTGGAGTGGTACAAGGTGGGCGGTGTGCGCATCCATATCACTAACATGACGCTTCCCATGAAGAGCGGTCTGTCGTCATCGGCAGCCATCTGCGTTCTGGTGGCGCGTGCGTTCAATCTGGTTTATAACCTGAACCTCAACACGTTAGGCGAAATGAATATTGCCTATTTGGGCGAGTTGCGCACATCGTCACGTTGTGGACGTCTTGACCAGGCTTGTGCCTTTGGCGTGAAACCCAACCTGATGACCTTTGATGGTGATGAGATTGAGGTGCAGTCTCTGAATGTGAAGAAGTCCCTCTACTGGGTCTTTGCCGACCTTTGTGCTGAGAAGGATACCATCAAGATTCTGAGTGACCTGAACAAGGCCTATCCCTTTGCTTCGACGGAACAGGAACATCTGTTGCACGACGCTTTGGGAAAGGAAAACCTGCGGATTATCGATCAGGCCATCAAGTATATGGCAGAGGGCAATGCCGAAGGATTGGGTGCTCTGATGACGGAAACAGAGGAGCTCTTTGACAAACAAGTGGCTCCCATGTCCTCAGCCCTTTGGGCTCCAAAGCTTCATGCCGTCCTGCATGACCCCGCGGTTCAGCCGTTAATATATGGCGGCAAGGGTGTCGGTTCTCATGGTGACGGCTCTGTGCAGTTCTTGGCACGTGACGAGCAGGCTCAAGCAGAACTGGTGGACTACCTGAATGGGCAGGGCATGAAGGCTTATAAGCTGACGCTACAACCTGTTCATACCGTTCGTCGCGCCATCATCCCCGTTGCAGGCTTCGGCACTCGTCTGTATCCTGCTACTCGCGCGTTGAAGAAAGACTTTTTCCCCATCCCGTGTCCCGACGGCAGGGTACGTCCCGTCATCTTGATATTGCTGGAAGAACTCATCAAGAGCGGTATCGAGGAGGTTTGTCTGGTGCTGGGTTCCGAGGAAGAGCGTATGCAGTATGCCGAGTTCTTTGAGAAACCTTTGAGCGAGGAGCATCTGCGCAAGCTGAGTCCTGAGAACCAGGAGTACGAGAACCATATCCTGGATATCGGCAAACGCCTGCACTATGTCTATCAGCGTGAGAAGCGCGGTTTCGGACATGCTGTCTTTCAGGCTGTTGACTTTGTGCGTAACGAACCTGTCCTGTTGCTGTTGGGCGATACGCTTTATCGCAGTACCTGCAACAAGCCTTGCGCTCTTCAGCTCATTGAGGAGTACGAGCGTTATAACCAGCTGATGGTCAGCATCCACGAGGTTCCGCTGGCAGATGTCAGCCACTATGGTATTCTCAGTGGCGTGTGGGAAGACAAGGACGAGACCATCCTGACGGTGAACACCATGTGTGAGAAACCCAAGGCCAGCTATGCCGAGGAATTCCTGGGCGTTCGCGACAAGGACGGCAAGCATAGCTATTACTCTGTCTTCGGACAGTACATCCTGACGCCTGAGGTCTTTGAGCAATTGGACAAGGACATCAAGCGTGCCAATGCTGAGGGGGATCATACGCGTGAGATTGAGCTGACGACGGCCCTTGACAAGGTTCGTGAGCAGACAGGCATGATGGGTGTGCGCCTGCGCGGTGTTATGTATGACATGGGAAATCCCACAGCATTACGCAATGCCGTGTTGAATTATCCCAAGAAGTAAGTAGGGGCTTATTGCTCTGCCAGCTGCATGAGATACTGGCCGTAGCCGTTCTTAATCATCGGCTCGGCCAGTTTTTTCAGCTGGTCTTTATTAATCCATCCACGCTTGTAGGCAATCTCCTCCAGACAAGCCACCTTCAGTCCCTGACGCTTTTCAATGACCTCGATGAAGGTTGAAGCCTCGCTCAGGCTGTCGTGTGTGCCCGTGTCGAGCCATGCGAATCCGCGTTGCAGCGTCAGCACTTTCAGGTTCTTCTGCTTCAGGTATTCCTGGTTCACGGTTGTGATTTCCAGCTCTCCACGTGCGCTGGGCTTGATGTTCTTGGCAATCTCTACGACGCTGTTGGGGTAGAAGTAGAGTCCCACGACGGCATAGTTTGACTTCGGCTGCTTGGGCTTTTCCTCAATGCTGAGGCAGTTGCCTTCGCTGTCAAACTCTGCCACACCATAGCGCTCGGGGTCGTTGACGTAGTAGCCGAAGACCGTGGCCTCACCACGTTTCTCTGCATTCTCCACGCTCTGCTTGAGCAGGCCGGTGAAACCGCTTCCGTAGAAAATGTTGTCACCCAGCACCAGACAGGCTGAGTCGTTACCAATGAACTTCTCACCGATGATGAAAGCCTGTGCCAGTCCGTCAGGAGAAGGCTGTTCGGCATATTCAAACTTCACGCCGATGTCCTCACCGCTCCCCAACAGGCGCTTAAAACCAGGCAAATCGTGTGGTGTGCTGATAATCAGTATCTCACGGATTCCTGCCAACATCAATACTGAGATGGGGTAGTAAATCATTGGCTTGTCGAAAATGGGTATCAGCTGTTTGCTGATACCTTTGGTAATGGGGTAGAGGCGTGTACCGCTTCCTCCTGCTAATACAATTCCTTTCATTTTCCTATTGTTATGTTATATTTGGGGACAAAGATACAAAATATTTATCAATTATCAGTTGTCAATTGTCAATTATTTTGTACCTTTGCAGTCGAAAATTGATTATTATGGCATTTTTATCAAAATTATTTGGTCGGAACACATCCGACGAAGCACAAAAAACAGGGGGCATGGAAGACTTCATGACCCTTATTCGTGTATATTTTCAAGCGGTAATGGCTGCTGACCTCGGTATTACCAATATGGCAGCGCTGCCTGACCTGCGTGTGTTTAAAACTACACTTCATGTCCCTACGGTCAACAATAAGCTTGGCGTAGGCGAGAAGAGCCGTTGCAAGAAGATGTTGAAGGATATCTACGACATGGATGATGACTTCTTCAAGGAGATTGACCAGAGCATCAAGCGACGTTGCCGTAAGCTGCAGGAGGTGCAGCCATATATGCTTCAGTTCCAGGCTTTTACCAACGATATGCTCATGCTTGTCACCAACCTGATGAAGTATAAGCTGCGTATTCCCAGCATGTTCAAGAAGACGCTCTATTCGGCTACCGAACAGACGGTCAACGACATCTTCACGAAAAACGACTTCAAGGACGCTGGCGTCATGAAGACAGCCGTTGGCGTGCGCCAGTTGGCTGCCCGTCTGGGTTTCTCACAGCAGTGGACTACCCGTTTCGTCTATCAGGTTGTCATGCTGGCAAAGAAGGAGCCGCGACCCAAAGATGATGGTAAGAAGTGATAAAAAATCTTAAAACCTAAATGCGTAAGCCGTTAAATCGGAAACTTATTCTTACCTTTGTAGAAATTAACGGGTTAGGTCATGAACTCTAATGAGAAAGTTTTAAAGGATTTTGAGACGCGCGTGCGTCAGATGCTTCTCCGTTTCGGGCAACTGAAAAAGGAGAACGAAGACCTCTGCACTAAGATTGGGCAGAACGAGCGCGACATTCAGGAACTCCGTGACAAGCTGGAACAGAAGGGGCGTGACTATGACTCGCTGAAAATGGCTAAGATGATTGAGATTACCAACGGTGATCTCGAAGGGGCTAAGACCCGTTTGTCGAAGCTGATAAGAGATGTGAACAAATGCATTGCTATCTTAAGTGACGCAAAATAAGCAAGAAAAGCGATGGCAGAACCGAACAAAGAGAAACTACATATCCGCCTGCACGTCTATGACGAGGAAATCAAGGTTACCATTAACCGCGACGACGAGGAATACTATCGTGCAGCTGCAAAGCTCATTACAGACCGCTACAATGCCTATGCACAGGCATACAAGGGACGTAAGAGCGAGCATACAATAGCGCTCATGACACTCATTGATGTGGCGTTGTTGTACCAGAAGGAGCGTACCAATAACGATACGTCGCCCTATGATGATATTCTCAAACGGCTCACTGCTGAAATTGAAGGCGCACTTGGAGAAGGCTGATTGAGAATATTAACTAACATATAAAAAAGGTATTATGAATTTTATTTCAATTATAGCCATTGTTGTGGCTCTCATTGTGGGAGTCGCCGTGGGGTACTTGATTTTCCGTTACGTCGTGAAGGGAAAATATAACCAGATGGTTGAGGCTGCCAACAAGGAAGCCGAGGTCCTCAAAGAAAAGAAGCTACTCGAGGTGAAGGAGAAATTCCTCAACAAGAAGAGCGAGTTGGAAAAGGAAGTGCAGCAGCGCAACCAGCACATCCAGCAGAACGAGAACCGACTCAAGCAGCGTGAGATGTCGCTCAACCAGCGTCAGGAAGAGCTGGGACGTCGCAAGAATGAACTTGACAACCAGCAGACACGTATCGACAACGAGAAGAAGATGCTCACACTCAAGCACGAGGAGTTGGAGAAGATGCAGCTGCAGGAGCGTGCCAAGCTCGAAGAACTCTCAGGACTCAGCGCAGAAGAAGCAAAGACCCGACTGGTTGAAGCCATGAAGGACGAGGCGAAGACCGATGCCCAGAGCTACATCAACGAGATCATGGATGAGGCCAAGCTTAACGCCAATGCGCAGGCCAAGAAGATTGTCATTCAGACCATCCAGCGTGTTGCCACCGAGACGGCTGTTGAGAACTCTGTCAGCGTGTTCCATATTGACAATGACGATGTCAAGGGTCGTGTCATCGGCCGCGAGGGACGTAATATCCGTGCACTGGAAGCGGCCTGCGGTGTGGAGATTGTTGTTGACGACACTCCTGAGGCCATCGTTATCTCAGCCTTCGACCCCATTCGCCGTGAGACCTGCCGCCTGGCGCTCCATCAGCTCGTTGCCGACGGCCGTATCCATCCAGCACGCATCGAGGAAGTGGTGGCCAAGGTCAAGAAACAACTCGAGAACGAGGTCATCGAGACTGGTAAGCGCACCACCATCGACCTGGGTATCCACGGCCTGCATCCCGAGCTCATCCGTATCATTGGTAAGATGAAGTATCGTTCTTCCTACGGCCAGAACCTGCTGCAGCACGCACGCGAGACAGCAAATCTCTGTGCTGTGATGGCCGCAGAGCTTGGTTTGAATCCCAAGAAGGCCAAGCGTGCCGGTTTGCTTCACGATATAGGTAAGGTGCCCGACGAGGAGTCTGAACTGCCCCACGCTATCTATGGTGCCAAGATTGCCGAGAAGTACAAGGAGAAACCCGACATCTGCAACGCCATTGGTGCTCACCACGACGAGATGGAGATGCAGACGCTGTTGGCTCCCATCGTGCAGGTGTGCGACGCTATCAGTGGTGCCCGTCCAGGTGCCCGTCGTGAGATTGTCGAGGCTTACATTAAGCGTCTGAACGACCTTGAGGCCATTGCAATGTCCTATCCTGGCGTTACCAAGACCTATGCCATTCAGGCAGGCCGTGAGCTCCGCGTCATCGTTGGAGCCGACAAGATGGACGATGCCGAGACTGAGGCACTCAGCGGTGAGATTGCCAACAAGATTCAGACTGAGATGACCTATCCCGGACAGGTCAAGATTACCGTCATCCGCGAAACCCGTTCTGTCGCATACGCAAAGTAAAAACGGATACAATAACAAAAAAGAGCCTCCCTTCGCTTTGAAGAGAGGCTCTTTTCGTTTACGGAGTCGGAGGCGGTATTTTTCATGCCATGAAAGGGTTGGTTTCACGTAATGAAAAGGGTCGATACACGGCATGTTCTCCTTGAGGATACGGCATGTGAATCTGTGAATGGAAATAGTTTTGTACCTTTTCAGGCATCACGGCGACATCACACGCGGGGAGTTGCTATGTTTTATCCGTTCTTGAATATAAGCGGGCGATGATGGCTCCGCTGATGTTGTGCCACACGCTGAAGATGGCGCCTGGGATGGTGGCCAGAGGGTAGGCTGCGAAATGGAGTGTGGCTAATGACGAGGCGAGGCCGCTGTTCTGCATGCCCACCTCGATGGAGATGGCTCGTTTCTTCGACTCGGCTAGTCCTAACAGACGCCCAATCAGATAGCCGAGACTCAGTCCGCAGACGTTGTGAAGCATAACCACAATGACGATGACCAGACCGCCCGCCAACAATTTGGAGGCATTGGCCGCGATGATGATGGCAACAATAAAGGCTATGGCAACCGACGAGAAGGCGGGGAGATAGTCCGTCGCGCACTCCGTGAACTTTGGCCAAAGGCCCTTGACGACGAGTCCCACGACGATGGGCAGGATGACCACCCAGAGAATGCTCAGCAGCATACCCGCCACATCTACATTGACGCTCTTTCCTGCCAAAGCCCATGTCAGCAAGGGCGTCAGCAGCGGAGCCAGCAAGGTGGAAACGCCTGTCATTCCTACAGAGAGTGCCAAATCTCCTTTCGCCAGATAGGTGATGACGTTCGATGCCGTGCCGCCAGGACAACAGCCTACCAGCACCACACCCAGCGCCAGCGCCTCGTCGAGCTGGAAGGCTTTCGCTAGTCCCCATGCGAGCAGTGGCATAATGGTGAACTGCGCCAGACATCCGACGATGACATCCTTGGGGCGACTGAACACGATTTTGAAGTCCTTGAGGTTCAGCGTCAGTCCCATGCCGAACATCACCACACCCAGCAGGTAATTGATGGCCTTCGTGGGTACCTGTTGCAGCACACTTGGAAATGCCAATGCCAGCAATGCTGCTGCCAGCACCAGCACGCCCATGTATTCCGATATGTAATGACAGAGTGTCTTCATTCGTCTTTTACAGTCTTACGGTTAGACCAATCTTTGTTTCAAACGTGTTGGCACGCACAGTACTGTTCTCACGCAGGATAAGGTCTTTGTCGTAGTAATAGTTGTAGTGCGTACGACGCGTAAAGTAAGAACCGGAGAGGGTGAGGGACCACTGACGGGTGAGGTGAATCTCCATGACGGGATTGACCACCAACAGTGCTGCATTACTATTATCACCCTGCACGTTTAGGTAGTGCAGGTCGGCAGTACCATCGATGTATGGCTGCAGGTCTTTGTTCTCGTAGCCCTTCCAGGTGTAGATTCGGAAGTATTTGGCATTGAGGATGAAACGTCCGAAGTGCCCGAAGTCGAGCTGCGTTTTCGACTTGATGCTGAATCCGCTACCCATGTTGTAGTCGCGCTCGATGGCGTTGAAATGGTCGCTTTTGGTTCCACCCAGCAGAATACCACTGAGGAAGATGCGCTGTTCCAACTTTGACAGGGCACCTGTCTGGGGCAGTGACAGGATGAAGCCAGGACCGAAGCCGGCAGCCTCGCTGATACGGTAGGGAGTAAGCTCCGAGCCGTCCTCGATGGGCTTGGCATCATAGTAGTTGAAGTGCTGGTAGATACCGAACTCACCAGCCATGTCTTTCTTGTCTAGGATAGGTGTACTCCACAGGCGTCCCACGATGTTCAGCGTGTTTACCGAAGGTTGACCGCCACCGATGGCAACATTCGCCTCGATGTCGAAGAAGTCGTAGGGTGTGGTATGCTTATCACCATCTACCGAGATTCCATACGTCAGCGTCATGTTGAGATAAGGAGCATGGATACCACGGAACAGCGCACCGTCGTCGGCCAGATAGCGCCAGCCCAGCGAGACCGATGCGTCAATGGGTATCTCATCGAAGTTATGATAGCAGTAATGCTTGTTCTTTACACGCCAGGCATCGCCGCTGATGATACGGTGCAGACCCTGTATGGGGTTGATGATGGCTGCGGTAGCCTCGCGCATGAAGCGCTTGAAGCCGCGATCACGGTCATCAAGGATGGTAAGGCTCAGTCGATGCGTCATTTCACCGATGGCCATACCACCGCAGCTGGTGGCTATTACGTCGTTGATGGCCGGCGGCTCCGTCTCACCCAAGAACTCCCACATAAGCGAACCGCCCAGGGCGTAGGGCACCGATTCCCAGAACGTCAGGCCGTTGGTGCGGGCAGCATTGAAGTAGAGGTTGCCGTGATAAGGATGGGCAAACAAGTTGGTGATGAAGAAGTCGTTGTCCCATACCATGCCGTCGGTGAAGTTGCGCTTCAGCGAGTTCAGGGTGGTCTGGGCGAAGTCGGAGTTCAATGCCCAGCGGTCGAACATTTGCACGCCCACATTGATAGCCGTCGCTTCGGCAGCAGCCTGCCAATAGCGTTTCTTCACGGGCAATGCCATTGTGGAGTCGGTAAATACCAGCTTCGAATGTTTTTCTTCCCACGCACGCATCCACGAGTCATGTTGGTTGCGTGGCTGACGATAGGTTATACCCAGTTCCACCAACGGACGATTGCGATAGGTCTCATTACGGTCATAGTAACGTGTCACTCCCCAGCCCACGGAGGCAAAAGCACCTATCTTCTTACTAATCTGATAGTCGGCATTGATGCGAGCCTGCAGGGAGTACAGTCGTTCGGGTTTGTCGTTCGAGTTCTTCTCGAAGGTCTCCACATGGTAGTAGCCCAAGTCTGCACTCAGGCTCCATTTCGGCGACAGCTGTACGTACTGTCCCAAACGGTAGAACACAGCCCCTGAGAACTTCGAGTCAAGTCCCATGAAGTGCGTACCCACACCGATGATGTTATATGTTGAGCGGTTGCGGAAGCGCACGGCCAGGTTCGCCTTGGTTGACGAACCTCCGTACAACATGTAGTCTATGTTGGTTATCGGGTTAATGTTTACCAGACCAATCTTATGGCCGATACTGTCGTACGACAGGTTGATGAGTCCAATCTGCCAACCATGTGGTCGTTTCCGCGCGACATTGATTGCACCAATCTGCATACCGTCCAGCGAGTCGGCATAGTTGACGGCTCCCCATTGCCAGCCGCGCATCATGGCTGACGAGACATTCAGAATGCCAGACAGTTGCAAGCCACGGTTCATGCCACGAGTGATGTTGCTGACACTGCTCAATTGTAAAGCGTTGAACCTGTTTGCCGATGTGTTTGAGACGCCCGACAGCTGGAGCCCATGACCACCATTCGTCGCTACCGATGAGATAATACCGAACTGAACAGCCTTCACCGTATCCTGAGTGCTGACAATACCAACGGGAAAATTCTGTGCATGGACAGTATTGCTTGCGACAGTCATTATGGCAACTGCGACCATTCCCCCAACCTTTTTCATATTCTGTGGAGGGTTAGTATCCGAAGTCTTCGCCTACGAGCACTACGGTGTGCCTGTTTCCGCCCCTTGAGTTTCTTAGGAAGTGCACATAGCTGCAGATGCTTTCAGGGGAATTGCAGTTGTGGCATATGCCGTCAATATGACAAGGGGTGTTGATGTCGAAACGTTGAGCATTGACGGGCGATGCCGTACTCCTTGCTCTGGCAAGAGCAGCCTCAACGGTTTGGGCTACCTTGTTCAGGCTGATAACGAAGATAACTTTCTTGGGACCCCAGGTAATGGCTGCCACGCGGTTGCCGTTGCCGTCGATGTTCACAATGACACCGTCTTCTGAAATAGCGTTGGCACTTGTCAGATAGACGTCGGCAGTGAAAGCACGGAGATACATGTCCTGTTTCTCTTCGGGCGTTTCTACCAAGTCGCGGTCAAGGACCGTCAAGGTACCTCTGTTTCTCAATGCATCGGGAATACCCATGTCGCGAATGGTCATGGAGCCGCCCCATGTTACGGAACTGCCGTCCTCAATCAGTTCAAGGACTTTCTTAACTGCTTCATCTGCCGTCGGACAGTAGAAGGCTTTCATGTTTCGGCGATTGAGGTTCTTGATTAACCTGTCTGCCAACAAATTGTTTCTTTGCTCTTGTGGTGTCATTCTGCTGGTGTATTTTTCAATTGCTCCAGTGCACGGCAAAGCTGGTCGGGACAAGAGGTGTTCTTTGTTCCACAGCGGATGCCGTCAAGCCGACGAATGATGTCGTCGATGTGCTGGCCGCGGATGAGTTGACTGATACCCTGCAGGTTGCCGTTGCAACCTCCAAGAAAGAATACCTGCTGAATGATGTTGTTCTCGTCGGCAGTCACGTCAATCAGGCGTGAGCAGGTGCCTTGGGTTTCGTATTGTACATGTTTTGTCTTCATGGGGACAAAGGTAATAAATATTTTTGAATTATGAATGATGAATTATAAATTATTTTATATCTTTGCAGTGTGAAACGTGAACGTGAGATATATAAAGTGACGCTGGTGGGCAGCGCAGGCAATGTGGTGCTGCTGACCTTTAAGTTCATAGCAGGACTGTTGGGTAACAGTTCGGCGATGATTGCCGATGCCGTTCATTCGCTGTCGGACTTTGTGACCGATGTAGTAGTGTTGGTCTTTGTGGGTATCAGCGCCAAGCCGCAGGACGAATCTCACGACTACGGACACGGTAAGTTTGAGACCATTGCCTCGTTCCTTATCGGTCTGGCCTTGATGGCAGCTGCCACAGGTATTATTGTGACAGGTGGCATGAAACTGCTGGCATGGTGGGGTGGTGAGGCGTTGGAGGCCCCTGGCTGGATAGCGTTGTGGGCTGCTTTGCTGTCCATCGTGGTAAAAGAATTGCTTTATCAATATACAGCACGGAAGGGACGTAAGCTCGACTCGCAGGTGATGATTGCCAATGCATGGCATCATCGCAGTGACGCGTTGTCATCGATAGGTGCTGCCATCGGTATCGGTGGTGCCATCTGGCTGGGACAACGCTGGACAGTTCTTGATCCATTGGCCTCCATTGTGGTGGGTCTGATGCTGGTTAAGGTGGCTTGGCAACTGCTCAAGACAAGTGTTAGCGAACTGACGGAATGTTCACTGCCTGCTGAGACGGAACAAGAGATTGAGGATATTATTCAGGCGTTCCCAGATGTACAGGAGCCGCATAACCTGAGGACGCGTCGCATAGGTAACCGTATAGCCATTGAGGCTCATATTCGCATGGACGGCAGTCTTCCGTTGCATGTCGTTCATGAGCGTGCAACAGCCATCGAGCATAAGTTGAAGGAACGTTTCGGTGCGAAGACGCACGTCACCATTCACATGGAACCCATCAAGTAACTGTTATTCCTCGTTGTCGTGTTCGTGACAGTAGCTGGTGCCGTCGAAACAGTGGGTGCATACCTTGCACTTGGGTAGGCCAATGCTCTCAATGAGGTTTTCCAACTTGGCGAACTTCACACTGGTCAGTCCGAGGCGTCGGCCTATCTCCTGTACCATACGCTGGTATTCGGGCGAGTCGGTAGTCGCATACTTCTGCAGTATCTCTGGTGTATCCTTTTCCTCCATATCGCGGATGATGCGACGAGTGATGAGCTCGTAGTCACTCTTCGATGAGGTGAAGCCGATAAACGGACAGCCATAGACGAGTGGGGGACAGCTGATGCGGACGTGAACTTCCTTGGCTCCGTAGTCGAAGAAAGTCCGTACGTTGTCGCGCAGCTGTGTTCCACGGACGATGCTGTCGTCACAGAACACGATACGCTGGTCTTTCAGGATGGCAGGGTTCGGTACGAGCTTCATCTTGGCTACCAGCTCACGACGCGTTTGGCTGCCTGGGGTAAACGAACGGGGCCATGTGGGAGTGTATTTCACCACAGCACGCTTGTAGGGAATGCGATGTCCATCGGAATAGCCAAGAGCCATACCGACGCCTGAGTCGGGGATGCCGCAGACGATATCAGCATCAACATCGTCTTCAACACCCATCATCTCACCATTCTTCTCGCGGACGGCTTCCACGTTGATGCCCTCGTAGTTGCTGGAGGGGAAACCATAATAAACCCAGAGAAAGGAACATATCTGCTGACGCTTGAATGGCTCTTGCAGCACTTCAATGCCCTTGGTGGTGAGACGGACAATCTCGCCTGGACCTACGTCGCGCACCGTAACATAGTCGAGATTGGGGAAAGCCGTGGTCTCGCTGCTGACGGCATAGGCTACGGCTCCTTCGTGCTCTCCTTCTGGGAAGAGGTTGGGTGCCTCGGTCTTCTTGCCGATGACAATGGGGGTACGCCCCAGGAAGTCACGTGCGGCAATGATACCGTTTTCTGTCAGTATAAGCATGGAGCAGGAGCCTTCAATCTTCTGATACACAA
Organism: uncultured Prevotella sp.; assembly: GCA_947169685.1. Classification (GTDB taxonomy): domain Bacteria; phylum Bacteroidota; class Bacteroidia; order Bacteroidales; family Bacteroidaceae; genus Prevotella. Next base: position 20,144 of record CAMVQS010000031.1, read on the forward strand.
GGTTGATGCCCTCGACGAAGGTCTTTCCCATGTTAATGAGCAGTGCAACGAGTTCAGTCTGGTTTATCTTGTTGGCTGAGAGTTCACTGAAGTGCATGCGCTGGGCAAGCAGTTCTTCAGCAATCTGCGGCAGGTTGTTGATTTTTGCTACGGTGACGACGGCATAGCGTCCAAGGTGTGAGTTGACAATGATGGGCTGAGGGTCTGTGTCGCTAATGACTCCGATTCCCTGATGTCCCGTGAACTTGTCGAGCTCGTCCTCGAAGCGTGAACGGAAGTAGTTCCGCTCCAAACTGTGGATAGAACGGCTAAATCCATTCGTCTCGTCGAATGTTACCATACCAGCCCGTTTAGTGCCCAGATGTGAGTTGTAGTCAGTACCGTAAAACAGGTCGTTTACGCAGTCTTTGGTCGAAATAGTGCCGAAAAAGCCACCCATAGTTTTCTGTCGTTTTGAAAAATTTGCTGCAAAGGTATAAAATAATTTTCAATTTGGAATTTATAATTCATATTTTTTTGTATCTTTGTAGCGATAAAAGGATGAATCATGATGCGTATCAAGTTTTTACTGTTTTTATTGTTGCCAGCTGCCTTCGTATATGGACAGAGTGACATAACGGTATTGACTGGTCGTGTGGTTGACCGTCAGAGTGGGAAAAAGTTGGCTCATGTCAGTGTTTCATCGCCAAACGGGAGACAACAGACGGTGACCAACGACGATGGCGAATTCCTTTTGAAGACCCCCGACCGCCCAGCCTATATCGAGTTCTCGCATCTGGGTTACCATACCCGTCGTATCAATATTGGAGCGCAGACGGAAGGCCTGACAGTGCGCCTGATGCCCAGCGCTATCCAGTTGGACGAGGTGGTGGTTATGATGAACGACCCGATGAGCGTGCTTAATGCAGCCATCAGCAAAATACCTGACAATTACTCGATGCAGCCGTCAATGATGCATTGCTTCTACAGGGAAACGGCGCAGAAGGGCTCTCGCTTCATTGCCATCAGCGAGGCTGTCACGGATATGTATAAGACATCCTACAATCATGGTGTACGCAGCGATGCGGTGCAGATTATCAAAGGCCGCCGCCTGCTGAGCACGCGCGCAAAGGATACGCTGGGCGTGAAGCTGATGGGTGGTCCGGTGATTCCCATCATGCTCGATGTGGTCAAGAACTCTGAGGTGTTGCTGAATGCTGAAGAGCTGTTGATGTATAGCCTGAAAATGGAAATACCTGAGCGTATCGATTTCCGTCCTCAGTTTGTCATCAGTTTCGTCCCCCAGTACATCCTGGACCGTCCGTTGTTCCGCGGAAAGTTCTACATTGACCAAGAGACGTTGGCCTTTACCCGTGTGGAAATGCATCTTGACATGGACGATCGTGCCAAAGCTACCGAATACATGCTGGTACATAAGCCGCTTGGCTTGCGTTTCAATCCCAGAGAGCTGACCACTACTATCAATTACCAGACAACAAACAACGTGACACATATCAGTTATGTGCGTAATGTCATGCGCTTCAAATGTGACTGGAAGCGACATCTGTTCTCCTCTGCCTATACATTGACGACAGAGATGGTGGTTACCGGCTTGGTGCCTCCTGCTGAGGTGCACGCCATTCGCAGTCGTGACTCCTTCGGTACACGCGAATATTTTTACGACAAGGTGTCTTTCTTTGATGAGCCCGACTTCTGGGGAGCCTATAACATTATCGAGCCTACCGAAAGTCTGGAACATGCTATCGACAAGCTGAAAAAGGATGTTATCAGTCGGTAAAAAGTAAAAAACTCTGTTTTTTTGTTGGCTATTATAATAAAAAGGTGTAATTTTGCACCTTCAAGTAGCAATAAAGAAAACTAAACAGAGGTTATGAAACATCAGTTACGCAGTGCTGTATGCACGGAAGGACGACGAATGGCAGGTGCCCGCGCTTTGTGGGTGGCCACTGGTATGAAACATGAACAGTTCGGCAAACCTATTATCGCCATTGTCAACTCCTTTACCCAGTTTGTTCCTGGACATACGCACTTACACGAAATAGGTCAGATTGTCAGGGCTGAGATAGAGGCCATGGGTTGTTATGCCGCAGAGTTTAATACCATTGCCATCGATGACGGCATCGCCATGGGTCATGACGGCATGCTCTATTCGCTGCCCTCCCGTGATATCATTGCCGACTCCGTAGAGTACATGGTCAACGCCCACAAGGCCGATGCGATGATTTGTATCTCCAACTGTGACAAGGTGACGCCTGGCATGCTGATGGCTTCGATGCGTCTGAACATCCCCACCGTCTTTTGTAGCGGCGGCCCCATGGAGGCCGGACGCTGGCGTGGCGAGAATGCCGACCTCATCACCGCTATGGTGAAGGGTGCCGACCCCAGCGTCTCTGACGAGGACATCAAGGAGCTCGAAGGCTGTGCCTGTCCTGGCTGTGGCTCATGCTCAGGCATGTTCACTGCCAATTCCATGAATTCGCTGACTGAGGCTATCGGACTGTCGCTGCCAGGTAACGGCACCATTCTGGCTACCCATACCAACCGTATTGAGCTCTTTAAGGCGGCTGCCCGTCAGGTGGTTAAGAACGCGTTGGCCTACTATGAGGACGGTGACGAGAGCGTGCTGCCTCGCAATATCGCAACACGTAAGGCCTTCCTCAATGCGATGGCACTCGACATCGCCATGGGTGGCTCTACCAATACCGTACTTCATCTGCTGGCTGTAGCCCAGGAGGCTGGTGTTGACTTCACCATGAAGGATATTGACGAGCTTTCACGCCGTGTGCCCTGCCTCTGCAAGCTGGCTCCCAACACGCAGAAATACTCTGTTCAGGAGTGCAACCGTGCCGGTGGTATTCTGGGCATCCTTAACGAACTGAACAAGGGTGGCCTCATTGACGGCTCAGCCCCCCGTGTTGACGGAATGACGCTGGGCGAGGCGATGAAGGCTTATGATATTACTAGTCAAACTAGTCGGACTAGTCAAACTAGTATTTACTTCTCCGCCCCCGGCAACCGCTTCTCTACGAAGATGGGTTCGCAGTCGGAAGAGTGGGAGAGTCTCGATGCAGACCGTGCCAACGGCTGCATCCGTGACCTCGAACATGCTTACACCAAGGACGGCGGACTGGCCGTACTCTTCGGCAACATTGCTCAGGATGGTTGCGTGGTGAAGACGGCAGGTGTCGATGAGGAGCTGTGGCACTTCGAAGGCCCCGCTGTGGTGTTCGACTCCCAGGAAGATGCTTGTGAGGGCATCCTTGGCGGCAAGGTGAAGAGTGGCGATTGTGTGGTTATCACCCATGAAGGACCGAAGGGCGGACCTGGCATGCAGGAGATGCTCTATCCCACAAGCTATATCAAGTCCATGCACCTGGGCAAGGAGTGTGCATTGATTACTGACGGACGTTTCTCCGGTGGTACCAGTGGACTTAGCATCGGACACATCTCGCCCGAGGCAGCCAACGGCGGTAACATCGGAAAGATCAAGGACGGCGACATCATTGTCATCGATATTCCCAGTCGCTCGATTAGCGTGAAGCTCAGCGACGAGGAACTGGTAGCCCGTCCGCAGCAGCCGTTGAAGCGTAACCGTCAGGTGTCGAAGGCCTTGCGTGCCTATGCCCAGAGTGTTTCGAGTGCCGATAAGGGAGGAGTGAGAATTCTTTCTGACCCCCTAAGTTAGGGGGCAGGGGGTCTGAACAGGCGCAGACCTCAATAATATATATAAATACTGGGTTTGATATACGCTTGTTCAGACCCCCAACCCCCTAACTTAGGGGGCTCTAAATTGGAAATGAGAGACAGAATAACAGGAGCGAAAGCGTTGATGAGGGCGCTGCAGGCCGAGGGTGTGAAGACCATCTTCGGATACCCTGGCGGTAGCATCATGCCCGTCTATGACGCACTTTTTGACTATACGCGTGGTGTAAAGAAATGCTTTGACCACATCTTGGTCCGTCACGAACAGGGAGCCACCCATGCTGCTGAGGGCTATGCCCGCGTCAGCGGCGAGGTCGGTGTGGCGCTGGTCACCAGCGGTCCTGGAGTCACCAACACGCTGACGGGTATTGCCGATGCCATGCTCGACTCCACCCCCATTGTGGTGATAGCCGGACAGGTGGCCACTTCTTCGCTGGGTACCGATGCCTTCCAGGAGGTGGACCTCGTGGGTGTGGCACAGCCCATCTCCAAGTGGTCGTACCAGATTCGTCATGCCGGTGACGTGGCGTGGGCCGTGAGCCGTGCGTTCTATATTGCCCGCACCGGACGTCCGGGTCCTGTCGTTCTGGACTTCCCCCGCAATGCGCAGGTCGAGGAGATTGACTGGGAACCCTGTAGGGTCGATTTCGTACGTTCCTACGTGCCCTATCCCAAGCTCGACGAGGACGCTGTGCGTCAGGCAGCCGAATTGATTAACCATGCCCAGCGCCCCTTGGCCTTGGTAGGGCAGGGTGTTGAGCTCGGTCATGCCCAGGAAGAGCTGAAGGCGTTTCTCGAGAAGGCCGACATTCCGGCCGGACGCACCATGCTGGGTCTCTCTGCCTTGTCTTCCGAACATCCGCTCAATGTCGGCATGCTGGGCATGCACGGCAACTATGCCGTCAACCTCAAGGAGCAGCAGTGCGATGTACTCATCGCCATCGGCATGCGCTTCAGTGACCGTGTGACGGGTAACCTGAAGACCTATGCCAAGCAGGCCAAGATTATCCACCTCGATATCGACCGCAGTGAGATTGACAAGAACGTGAAGACCGACGTGGCTGTGGTGGCCGACTGTAAGGAGTCGTTGCCGGCACTCACCGCGCTCATCCAGAAGAATAATCATCAGGAGTGGCGCGACTCGTTCAAGGAGCTCGACCAGAAGGAACGTGAGAAGGTCATCGAGCCGGCCATCCATCCCAAGGAAGGTCCGCTGTTGATGGGCGAGGTGGTCAATGCTGTTGCCGAACAGGCACCCCGTGGTACGGTACTCGTTACCGATGTCGGTCAGAACCAACTGTTTGCCACCCGTTACTTCAAATACCCCGAGCAGCGCAGCATCTGTACCAGCGGTGGTCTTGGCACGATGGGCTACGGCATGCCGGCAGCCATCGGCGCCACGTTTGCCACCAATCGTACCGTCTGCTGTTTCATGGGCGACGGTGGTTTCCAGATGAACCTGCAGGAGCTGGGCACCATCATGGAGCAGCAGGCTCCCGTCAAGATGATACTGCTCAACAACAACTATCTGGGCAACGTGCGCCAGTGGCAGGACATGTTCTGGCTGCGCCGCAAGTCCTTCACCAAGATGATGAATCCCTGCTACGCACAGATAGCCGCCGGTTATGGCATACCTTACGAAGCCGTCACGGAACGTGAGAACCTCGCCGCAGCTGTCGAAAAGATGTTGGCAGCCAAGGGACCCTATATCCTGGAGTGTGCCATCCTCGAGGAGGACAACGTGCTGCCGATGACGCCTCCGGGCATGAATGTTGATGAAATGATGCTTGAAATATAAACAACATGGAAGATAAGAAATTTTATACCCTCTTGGTCTATTCTGAGAACATCGCCGGTATCCTGAATCAGATTACCGCCGTGTTCACCCGTCGTCAGGTCAACATCGAGAGCCTGAACGTGTCGGCATCAAGCATCCCTGGCGTACATAAATACACCATCACGGCTTGGAGTGACGAAGACCAGATTATCAAGATAACACGTCAGATTGAGAAGAAGATTGACGTGGTGAAGGCCAACTACTTCACAGACGATCAGCTGTGCATCCGCGAGACTGGCCTCTATAAACTCTCCACAAGCCACGTGTTGGAGAACCCGGAGATTTCCCGTACCATCCGCCGTTACGGAGCCAGCATCATCGAGGTGAACCCCACCTATGTCATTGTGATGATGTACGGTGTGACCGAACAGATCATCGAGCTCTACCGCGCCCTCGACGCCTTTGGCTGCGTGTTCCAATATACCCGCAGCGGACGCATTGCCGTCACCCGTGGCAAGCAGGAGCAGGTCAGCGAGTTCTTGAAAGAACGTGAAAAGACACAAGTATGAACAAAGTAGGAAGTTACGAGTTTATGGCTGAGCCGTTCCACTGCGACTTCAGCGGACGGCTGTTCATGGGCCACTTGGGCAATCACATGCTCAATGCAGCCGATTTTCATAGTTCGGCACGCGGCTTCGGCATGAAGTACCTCATGACCATCCAGCGTTCGTGGGTGCTCTCGCGCCTTGCCATCGAGATGGACGAGATGCCGCAGCAATACACCAAGTTCAATGTGGAAACCTGGGTGGAGTCCGCCATGCGTTTCTTCACCTCACGCAATTTCGCCGTTGTCGGTGAGGATGGCAAAGCCTACGGCTATGGCCGTAGCATCTGGGCGATGATCGACACGGAGACGCGCCAGCCCACAGACCTCTTTGCCATTGACAATGGCGCCATCAACAACTGGATTGTCAAGGACAAGGAGTGCCCCATTGACAAGGGCGGTCGTGTCAAAATGTCTGACGATGCAGCCCTCGTGCGTACCATTGACACCTATTATAATGATGTAGATATCAACGGTCACATCAACAGCGTGAAGTACATCGAGCATGTGCTCGACCTCTGGCCGATGGAGTGGTACAAGGAGCATTGCATCAAGCGCTTCGAGATAGCCTATGTGGCCGAGGCACATGCTGGCGACCAGCTGAGCTTCTACCGCGAACAGACCGCTGCCGATGAATATTGCATTCGCATTGTCCGTACTGACGGTACCGAGTGTTGCCGCAGTAAAGTAGTGTTCAAATAAAAGAAAAAGTCAACAGATGATGAGCTCCCAATTATCCGCCATCATGTCTTGGGCCAAAGAGAACTTCCAACTGATAACCCTGTTTGTTGGTTTGGTGGGTGTTGTCGTGTCCGTTATTACCGTGGTGTACGAAGTGAAGAAAAAGAAGGAAAAGAAGAAGTGACTGACTCTCGAACGCGGCACCTTCGTCCCTTCAACTCGGCACTTCCATTCAGTTAACCGCCGTTTTGACTTCTCATTACGTGAATAGTACCTTTCCATGGGATGATGGCAGTACTCGCCATCAAACCTCACTTAATCTTCTGAAACGACGATGCACACAGGGTTTCAGTAAGTGAGATTGACTTGCAGATACCTCACTTGAACCTCACTTGAACCTTGAAGTGACCCCATCTGAAACCGGAGTGAGGTTCAAGTGAGATTCGAGTGAGATTAAACAGACATATCTCACTCGCCGAAAGTCCCTCCAAATCGGCATCCCAGGCATTTTAGTGAGGATAGGAGGTTATTCCGCCAAAACATACCGACTTTCGAGGCGAAACATACCGACTTTCGAGGCGTTACTCGGTATGTAAAGGCAGCTTACTCGGTGGGTAAAGTTTCACGCCATGAAAAGGTAGGTTTCACGTAATGAAAAGGGTCGATTCATGGCATGAAAATTGGGGGCGAGTTTTTATAATGACAATGACAAATGACAATTAAAAACAATACACCCCCCATACCCCTGCATCACCAACATCATCCATCATTCACTCCCTATTTTATACTTTATTTTATTATATTATGTCTTTTTTCCTATGTATTCCACCCATGCAAATGGCCTGCGCCGTTTCAGGTAGGCCGTGTCGTACTGGTTGTTATACGCCTCCTGCTCGGCGGCGATGTTGCGGTAGGCCTCGTCAGAAGAGCCGTAGGCAAGGTAGCGCACGGCGTAGTCGATGCCGTAGCTTGTGTAGTACACCGCCAGCGAGACGAGCATCCACCACCACGACCATCCGAAGACGAGTATCAGTGCAGCCATCGCCACAGCCGACGCTATGAGTACCTCGAGTTGCTGGCGCAGGTGTGTCTTCTCGTGGTTCTCCTCATAGGTCTTCAGGGGTTTGGTGCTCTCCCTTGCGAAGATCAGCGGCCAGATGGCCACTGCCTTGTATCCCTGGAACGGGATGATGTTGTTGTAGATGATTGTTGCCATAGTCATTTCCTTTTCCGGCAATATACACGGCGGCGGAATGGAAATCAAGGGCAACCTGATACCGAGTACAGAATCTGCGAGCAAATGAAAATTATCACGAAATATTTGGCGGTTCAGAAAATAATACCTATCTTTGCGGCATTTAAAGCTACACAAATGAAGACGAATATTTTATTAACCATGGCACTCATGGTCTGCATGACGCTGACCACAGGGTGCTCGAAGTCGGACGACGATCCGACGCCTCAGTATAAACTCACCAAGGACAATATTGTCGGCGTGTGGCGCTCCGGCGACTACTGGGTGTCGTTTTCCAGCGACGGGTATATGAGTGCTTACCTGAGCGACAAGTGCATCGCCGAAGGAGACTATACCGTTGACGGCGACACGGTGAAGGTGGACGACGGCACAAAGAGTGTTAGGGCTTTAGGGAAGAATACCAGGCTTGTCATCAACAGCATTAGCAATGGCACACTCTCGCTGACGGCAACCTATAACAATATGCAACTCATTTGGAACGGAGATGAAGGACTTGTACACCTGCTTACACAGGACTACTCTTTCTCCAAGACGCAAGAGACTCCCTGCACCAAGAGTAATCCGCTGGTCGGCAAGACCTGCGTTCTACCGATGGACGTATGGTATTTCAAGGGGTTTGGTCCAGACGGGTCAATGGTATCGACGCCAGGCACATGTACCATCAATATTGAAAAATATAATCGAATGAATGTGCAGCTTCGCCCGACTATAGACGATGGCTATAATGCAGGAGATGTCATTCATTATTTATACGTCTATCTTCCACCTAAGCTCTACATGATAAGCATAGAAGCATACGGAGGTCGATATGAACGCGAAAGACCGATAAAAATATACGAGCCGACCTTCAATGCGGACGGCTCGCTGACAATACCCTATACTTATCCTGATGACATAGAAAACTATCTTTAGTAGGTAATCTGTTCCGCAGATGTGCCTATTTCTCCTTCCATTAAGTACCAGTCTGTTCCAACAGCTATTAAGGATACTATTTTACTATTGATAATATGAACAGTATTATATCTGATGCTGAGTTCTTTCCATCCACTTTTTGTGTGAATCAGTTGAGTTGATATGGCTGAAACAAGTTTGATACCCCAATGGCCATTGTCCGGGTAGTTGCAATTAAGGAATCTTAGAACTATACCTTTGAAGTCAAAAGCGTTTGGCAGGGTTATCGTAACGTCTTGTATTCCGGCACAATAGTATAGATTTGCCGGGTCGTTAATGGGATCTATAGCATAGTTTTGTTTCTGTACCCATTTTGTGTCAGAATACATTGCTTTGGCATGTAGTATTCCCGTGACACACAGGGACGGGTACATGTTACGCCCTATAAAAAGACAGTCATAGGTAATTGACATGATGTTGAAGAAAATGTAAGAAAAACACCGCTTACGTTAGTGGTAAGCGGTGCTTTTTGTTTATTGTTACGACAAGGGATGCCATGAGGACTGGAGATGATGTCTAAAGGCTGAAGTGATTAGCTTCATGGCATGAAACTTTACTCGCCGAGTAACGCCTCGTAAGTCGGTATGTAAAGGGGCGAAACTCGGTATGTTTGTTAGGATACAAGTTTCTGAAACGAAAAGCCGCACCCCCATGTGGAGTGCGGCTTTTTTATATGAAAGAGGGTAGGGGGATTACTCACCCTTCTCCATCTTTGCCTTCAGCTCAGCGAGTACGTCGAGGTCACCCAGTGAGGTGCTTGCTGCAACGTTCTCAATCTTCGGAGCGTCGTCCTTCTTCGGGGCGCGGGTCTTCTTGGGAGCAGCGGCCTTCTTCTCCTCACGCTGTGCATCCTCGAAGGTGCGGCTGTGAGACAGGATGATACGCTTGCTGTCCTTGTTGAACTCGATAACCTTGAAGGGCAGGGTCTCACCAGCGGCTGCTGATGTGCCGTCTTCCTTCACGAGGTGCTTCGGAGTAGCGAAACCTTCAACGCCATCCTCGAGTGCTACTACAGCACCCTTCTCGAGCATCTCTGTAATCTTACCCTCGTGAACAGAGCCAACGGTATATTTAGCCTCGAATACGTCCCAGGGATTGTCCTCCAGCTGCTTGTGACCGAGTGAGAGACGACGGTTCTCCTTGTCGATGTCGAGTACGATAACGTCGATCTCTGCACCAACCTGTGTGAACTCTGAGGGGTGCTTTACTTTCTTGGTCCAAGAGAGGTCGCTGATGTGGATGAGTCCGTCAACACCTTCCTCGAGCTCAACGAATACACCGAAGTTGGTGAAGTTGCGAACCTTAGCGGTGTGCTTAGAACCAACGGGATACTTAACCTCGATAGCCTCCCAGGGATCTTCCTTCAGCTGCTTAATGCCGAGAGACATCTTGCGCTCGTCGCGGTCGAGTGTCAGGATGACTGCCTCTA
>CAMVQS010000032.1 GCA_947169685.1 uncultured Prevotella sp.
AGATTCTCGGCCTGCCGCGCATCGTCCGTACCGAGGAGGATATCCAGTGGTTCCTGGATGCCGTTCCCAACAAGCATAACGGCCTGACCTTCTGTGCCGGCTCACTCTCGGCAGGTACCTATAATAATGTGGTTGACCTGGCGAAGAAGTTTGCTTCACGCACCCATTTCGTACACCTGCGCTCGTGCCACATCTTCCCCAATGGCAACTTCACAGAGGCCAGCCACCTGGGTGGTCGTGCCGACCTCATTGAGCTGTGCCGCATCTTCGAGAAGGAGAACCCAGAGCTGTCCATGCGTGTGGATCATGGTATGACGTTTACCGATGAGCCCGGTGGTGTCTTCGACGAGTCGAGTCACGGACATAATGCCGGCTATACACTCCTGGGCCGTATGTTCGCCCTCGGACAGGTACAGGGCATCCTGGCTACGGTTGACAGAGAACTTGGCATAGAATATAAACAACCCGGATTCTTCGACTAGACCGCTATCCTAAAGACTGATAAAAATGAGGGACGTTTTTTGAACGCCCCTCATTTTGTATATAGCTTGATGTCGCCATTCAGTCCGCTCTTCATGGGTTGCCACGTTTCGTAGGTGGTCTTCTTGTAGTTGATGTCAACCACGTTGATTTCCTTCATCTTACGCCAGGGAATGCCACGACGGTCCATATCGCTGATGCGGTTGGCAGGCAGGTTGGTAACCTCGATGCGCAGTTCGTTCTTACCCTTCTTCAGGGTGTTGCGACAGTCGAGGACGAAGGGAACAGCCCATGCACATCCTATGAACTGTCCATTGATATAGACGCGGGCTGATTCGCGGACGTCGCCGAGGTCAAGCAACCAGTGTTGCTTGGCTTGTTGTTTAGTCAGACGGAAGGTGGTAGTATAGATTCCTGTGCCCATTGTGACGGCAGCCTCGGGACTGAGTGTCTCCCAAGTCTGTAGCTTGTCCAGCTTGAAAGTCTGATTGACCTTTGGCGCCTCTTCGGTGAAAGTGAGTGTCCAGGGACCTCTCAGGGGAATGGATGCAGGCAGATGTGTGGTCTCGCTATTTTGTGGTAAAGTAGGAGCAGAAGAAGCAACCTTAGCCTTGGGACTGACAACCAGAATACAGCTCTCGCCAGAGCGTAGGTTGACGAGCACCTTGCCGTCACTTACAGTGGCGGGAAAGATGTCGCCCGTCATGGGGTTGTACCAGGTAGCACTCTGGTAGGGAACAGCAAGTGCAGTCTCCTGACAGACGTCGTTGGGTGTCAGGTTGGCCATGAAATAATGATGACCATCGGAGTTCGTGCGACGGATGGTGCGCAGCTTCAGGTCGGTGCGTATGGGCTCGGCCGTGGCATAACGAGCCATGTCGGCAGCATCCTCACCATATATAATATAAGAGGAGAGGGGAGTAATCAGTGCTTTTAACCTGTCATCGACAGTAGTACCCGAAGGGATAATCAGTGCCTTGTAACGGGTTCCTCCCTCAGTCATCAACATGCCGTTCTCTATGCGAACCTTAGCCAATTGGCGGTCGCTGATGTAGTCGCAGTCATAGCCTAACGAGTCAATGGTTAGAATGCTACGAATGAACTCTGGGGCCTTCTCGTCCATGGAGTGGATGTCGAACTGCATGAGCAGGTCTTCGCCCAGATTCCAGGGCTTGCCGTCCTTGCGGGGCAGACGTTTGCGCCACATATCACGAACGGGCAGGTAGACCAGGAAGTCGTTGTCAGGCTGTCCCATTTGCAGGAACGACTGACACCTTTCTATATATTGCATCATGTAGGGAGCATCGCGCCATATCGAGTTGGTGGGCGACATGTCGATGGAGGCGTAAAACTTCCATCCCGGCCAGGGGTCGTCCTTCGGCGAGTAGCATGTGCCGTGGAAGAAAACGTGGTTAACGCCACAAGTGAACATCAGGTCGAGGTCGGGCTTCATCTGCGACAGCGAGGTGCGGAAGTGCTCCGTCAGCCAAGTGAAGGTTTCGCTCGAGGTAAATGGCTTGCCCATGACGTGAGCGGCCGAGGGGGCATACTTCAGCATGGACACGTCGCTGAAGTTCTTTTTGGTCATACCGGGGTCACGGCGCAGTCCTTTGATGCCAAATTCGGAAAGTCCGAAGCCCTCAATCTCCGGGATGTCGACAGCAGCGTAGAGGTCTAACAGGTTAGCGGGCGAGCCGTGAGCCTGATTGCGCACTAACACACCGTGGCTATGGGCCCAGTCTACCCATTGCTGAGTAAAGTTCTCGTAGAGCAGGTCGCTGAGTGTCTCGCGGTAGTCGGCAAGCACCTTGTTGCCATCATCCACTTTACCCAATAGCTCCGGCAGATGTTGGCGCAAGTCATAGCCACGACGTTTCTGAAACTCGTCGAACAAGGTTGGTGTCCAGTTGGCACCATACACCTCGTAGCTGTCATTAAAGAAAGTATGCGGCCATGCTACGCCCGACTCTGCAAAGGCTTTGTCAAAACGATCGAGATAGTGGCGTACGGCCTGACGGTCAAAGTGGTCGATGACCCATCCCTCGCCGCCAGGGGCAGCACGCTTCACCTTTTGTTTGGTACGTCCAAGGGAAAAGGTGTAGGTGGCTGTTCCACCTACCACAGTATCTCTGAAGAGGGCTTTGCAGGCAGCTTCTTCGATGGGCACCAAGGGGCCTCCAAAAGGCCATCCCGTACCGCAGTTCATATCGACCTCGATGCCAACTCGCTGAGAGATGTCTTGCACATCCTTCAGGGCTTGCATCCATTGGGATGAGAGAAACAGCAACTCATTTCGCTCGTTGCCTTGTACCCCGTAGAGTGGTGTGATCTCCACGGCTCCGATACCAGCCATGGCATATTCCGAAAGATTCCACTCCAGTCCTTGTCTGTCTACGGCCGAGCCCATCCACCACCAACGTGTGCCAGCCTTGGCTTCCGGCAGCGGTTTAGGCCATTGCTGGGCTTGAGTCGTTACGATAGCGAGCGTGCAGAGTGCACAGATGAGAAGTCGTCTTGTTGTAATCATAGGTTATTGCTTTTTGTCGAATTTGTTGCAAAGGTACCATTTTTCTCTGGATAAAAGACGTGTAATAGTTCTTAAATCTACAGTTTTGTACGGAAAGTTCTTAAATCTACAGTTTTGTACGAAAGTCCATGTCTTTGCACTTCATCGCACGTACACCCTTTTATATTTTCATTACCTTTGCCGCCAGAGAAATAAAATGAACAAATGAATAACTTAAGCTGATATTCTTATGATTAAGCCAAGACTATTACTACTACAGTTGATGACCATTAGCTGGATGACGGGTTGGTCGGTCAATGGCGCCGTGACGCTCACCCAGAGTGGCAATGCCTGCACCATTCGTAATGATTTTGTGTCGGTGTATATCAGCAAGGACGGTGAAATCACATCATTGCTCAAATACACGAATAACGACAGAGACTTTAATCATTCTGTACAGTTGATAGACGGCACAGGTGCCAAGGGCTACTTCAGCTTCACGGCTGGCGGCAGCAACCAGAACTACAGCATCAGCGAGTTCTATGTGAAGCAGAATACCGATGATGTAGTTGAAGTACAGTATGTCACAAACTATAAAAACGGTATCCGCTGGGTTATCGAGTATATCGTTACCCGTGATGTTCCTGGGGTGTACAACTATGCTCAGTTGGAGAGTAAAGCGGGAAGTGGTGCCCTGAACGAGGCCCGTATGGGACTTCGTGTGTCACCCACTTTGTTTAATTATGCATACGTCAACGAGCAGACACAGGGTACGTTGCCCACACCGGCAGAGATGACTGTTGGTGGAGAGGGCGGTTGCACCAAGGTGACTGATGCTACCTACAAGCTGGCTGATGGTACCATCTATACAAAGTACAATTTCGCTGCCTTCCAAAAAGACGATGCGGTACATGGCCTGATGGGTAATAATATTGGCGTGTGGACCATTGCTCCCAGCGTGGAGTGGCTCAATGGCGGACCGATGCGCCAAGACCTGACGGTTCATGCCACAGAAACCACTCCCATCATGCTACGACACTTCCATGGCAATCATTTTGGCGGTACCAGTGCATTGTTTACAAGTAACAAGAAGTTGTATGGCCCACATCTTATCTATGTCAACCAGTCATCAAAGGCAAGTGTTGATGAGGCTCGTGCCGAAATGGTTGCCGATGCGAAAGCACTGGCAGCGGTGGAGCAGGCCGCATGGCCAAACTATAGTTGGCTGCGTGACACGGAGGTGAAAAAACGTGGCACGGTGACAGGTCAGATTGCGATGTCTGCCGAAGATGCTGATTACTTCAAGACCACCAAACTGCAGGTCGTTCTGGCACAGCCTGGTTCGAAGCCCATGCTGCAAGGCACAGACTATCAGTTCTGGGCAGAGACTGATGCTGACGGCAACTTTATTATTAATAATGTACGCGAGGGAAGTTATTCACTCTATGCCTACGCCCTGAATGGTTCGGCTACGGGCTACTATGTGCAGGACGACGTGACGGTGACCAACGGCAATACCACTGCTTTTGGTACGATGGTGTGGGTTCCTGATGCTAATCGTTATGATGAAGTGCTGTGGCAGATTGGTCAGTCAGACCACCTTGCCGATGGTTTCAATATGAGTGGCAGTATCCGCCAATATGGTCGTACTAATAGCATTCCGGCAGATCTGACTTTCACCATCGGAGAGAGTGAAGAAGCCACAGATTGGTACTATGCTCAGGCTCACAATGGAACATGGACCATCAAGTATAATCTTACGGAGTTGCCCACCTACCCGCTTCGCCTGACTATTGCTTCTGCAGGTGCCGCCAATGCTAAGTTGACGGTACGCTCCAACGAGACAACGTCGAGCAATGGCGTCGGTGTGTTCCGTCCTGTCCATGACGGATCAGTATCTCGTTGCGCAACGCTGGCCGGTCGCGACTCGGTGGTAGTATTTGATATTCCCGTATCCAAGCTGAAGGTTGGTGAGAACAGTCTGAACCTGAGTGTTTGGGGACTAAGCACAGACGAGTTAGGTAATGACCTGGGCGGTCTGATGTACGACATGATAAAGTTGGAACGTAAGAACTCTACTATACAGGTTATCAGCGAAGAAACTTCGATGGGCTTCGACGGCGAGACAGTGGACAATCCGACAGGGCTTACTGCCATTACCAATTTTAACAATACAGGCTTTTATCTGCGTGGCAGCAATGATTATAAGATTCCCCTTCGTGTACCAGGAAAGGATACCCGTCAATTTACGTTTAGTGATGGCACCGTCTATGCCAGTCAGAATTTTGTGACGCTGCAAGGACAGAGTAAGAATGACTATTCTTCTCTTCCGGCTGCCAATGGTGGCGTGAGCGAAGCATCCCGTCTGAATATAGGCTTCCAGACAACAGTCCCCGGTACGGTATATGTTGCTTTCCAGTCACAGAGTAATCCTGCCGATGGTAGTGCGCTGCGCTTGGTGCTCAATGGTAATGTCGTTGAGTCGGCTTCGCTGCAGACGGCAGCAACAAAGACAGCTCGTTTGGATGTATTAGAATATACAGCCACAGAGACAGGTACATTCTTTATCGACTCTTATCATTCCAGTTCTAATATCTTCTATGTGAGGTTCGTTCCGACAGGAGAGTCTGCAAGCATCATGGCTGTGACAAAACCACAGACCACACATCACACAGAGGTTTATAATCTGAATGGCCAGCGTGTAGCCCATCCCGTAAAGGGACTATATATCATCAATGGTAAGAAAGTCGTCATACGATGAAGAAGAGATGTTGAAAGAGACCATAATTTGAGAAGAACAAATCATATTATTTACAATTTAAAACTTAAAGACATGAAAAAGAATCTATTGACAATCGTTATGGCACTGGTTGCCATGTGTGCCAATGCACAGGACAAGGTATCAACAACTACTACTTGGGATTTTGAGAGCTATCAGTCTGGTGCCACCATTTCTAACGAGATTAAGAACATCAACGGCTTGTTTGTTCGTGGTGCTGCTGGCGAAGGCCATGATATTATTGCTGAGATTCACAAACGTAATGGTAAGTTTGCCGATGGCACGGCTTGGAAGACCCGTATGGCTGCATCTGTCAATGGCAATGGCTCGCTGAAGAAGGACGTCACCAGTAAGAAGCGTCCAGCCCAGGAACCCAACACCAAGATCGACCGTTGCTTCGCCGTGAATACTGCCGTCCCCGGTACGCTGACCGTGCTGATGAGTCCCCGCAAGGCAGTAGACGATCGCGAGTTGTTCCTCATCTTCGACGCGCAGGTCGTTGCCACAGGTGATGCCAGCGAGGACAAAGTATATGAATTGACCTATAAGGCCGACAAACCCGGTACGTTCTGGTTTGGTGCTGACTGCCAGTACTTCGTCTATCAGGTGAAGTTTACTCCTGCTCAGTAATAATAGAAAGGTGAAATTCACGTTCTTATTAAAGACAACAGCGTTTATATTAAGAATATGAAGAAACTGTTATTAGCAATAACCGCTCTCATGCTGTCCGTGGCTGCACAGGCGCAGACCACGGCTGCCGACGTGCTGACGGTAACTCGCAAGGCCAACGACTACTTCATGCAGAAGCATAACGTTCCCGAGGCAGACACCTATGTTCACAACAAGAAACGTCCCAGCTCGCTGTGGACTCGTGGCGTTTATTATGAAGGATTGACGGCACTCTATGAGGTAGACCCGCAGCAACGTTATATCGACTATATCGACCGCTGGGCCAACTATCATCAATGGACACCGCGTAATGGTGTGAAGACGACCGATGCCGACGACCAGTGCTGTGCGCAGACCTATATCTGGCGCTACCGCCAGACGCAAGAAAAACGGATGTTGGTGCCTATCACCGAGAACTTGGACTACCAGCTGCTGACCGACAAGAAGAACTACTGGTGGTGGATTGATGCCATCCAGATGGCAATGCCTGTCTGTGCCCAACTGTCGAAGACTACTGGTGACCGCCGTTACATCGACTGGGCTATGGCGCAGTATCGCTACAGCCGCAACGAAGAGGGTGGCGGATTGTTCGACGTGAAGAAGGGACTTTGGTGGCGCGACAAAAACTTCGTTCCTCCTTATAAAGAGAAGGACGGAGCCGACTGCTGCTGGAGCCGAGGCAATGGATGGGTATATGCTGCTCTCGTGCGTGTCATGCAGGAGTTAGACCCCAAGGATCCTTATTATAAGGAACTGAAGAACGACTTCCTGCTCATGTCAGAAGGTCTGTTGAAGTGGCAGCGTGAGGACGGTCTGTGGAATGCCAGCCTTGTGTCAAAGGAGTGGGCAGGAAAGGAAATCTCGGGCACCTCTCTATTTATATATGGTATGGCATGGGGCATCCAAAATGGGCTGCTGAAAGCCAAGAAGTATCGACCCGTTATCAACAAGGCATGGAAGACAATCGCTACAGAGTGTGTCCATGCCGACGGATTCCTTGGCTTCGTACAGGGTACGGGTGCCGGTCCTGCTGACAGCCAGCCTGTCACCTACGACAAGGCTCCCGACTTCGAGGACTATGGTACGGGGTGTTTCCTGCTCGGTGCCGTAGAATACTATAAACTGTTTAAAAAGTAAAACAGGATGAAACAATTTCATATAATAGCCTTCCTTCTCATGCTGATGACTGTACAGGTTATGGCACAGCAAGTGAGGGTTACGGTTAACAGCGACAACTCTGCCGTGCTGTCTAATGGTACACTGAAGATTACAGTCAATCCCAAGGGAAAGATTATAGGGTGTCTCTACCATGATGAGGACCTCTTCGGCAAGCAGGGTACTATCTACTTCAGCTGCAACCAGCCCAACTATAGTGAGCTGAAAGCCACGAAGGTTGAGGTGGTGCGCCAAAGTGATGACTATGTAGAGATTCTGTATACCAACGAGATGCCTAAGAACATCAAGTGGCAGCAGGGCTATATCATCCGCAAGGGTGTCAACGGCATTTATAGCTATGTCGTTGCCGAGGGTGTAGCTGACGATTCTTATTTGAAAGAAGCCCGTCTGGTGTATCGTCTCGATGGCGATAAGTTCACTTATGGCTATGTCAATGAACAGATGCAGGGTGATTTTCCGCCTGTTGCCACCATGAAAGCCATCGAACGTACCGCTGCCATTCAGGATGCTACGTTCCGATTGCCTAGCGGTGAGATTTATACCAAATACAATTGGTCCAACTACGTGGCTGATGACCATTTCCATGGTATGATGTCCGACCACATTGGTGTCTGGGCTATTTCTGTTACACCAGAGTATATCAACGGTGGCCCTCTGAAGCAGGAACTGACCGTGCATACCGATACCAAGTCGCCGCTGATGCTGCAGATGTTCCAAGGCGAACACTTCGGTAGCGTTCATCAGGAGTATGTCAAGGGAGACCGTAAGTTATATGGTCCTTTCCTCATGTACTTTAATGAAGGCACTCGTCAGCAGATGATTGCCGATGCCAGAAAGCAGACTGCCCAACAGGAGCAGGAGTGGCCGTTCCGTTGGTTCAGCCACGATCTGCACGACACTGATCGTGCTACGGTGACAGGGCGCATTCAGGTGACCAACGGCTTCGCTCCTGCCCGTCTGCAGGTTATCCTCGCTGAACCAAACAAGGATGTTAATGCGCAGGGTAAGGGTTACATCTTCTGGGCTGAGACTGACAAGAAGGGTAATTTCTCTATTCCCAAGGTGCGGCGTGGCAAGTATAGCCTTTATGTCTATGCCTTGGAGGGTGAGAATACCGACCAGCTGGAGCATACTGGCATTGAGGTGAAGAAAGGGGGTAAGATGAATATCGGCACCGTCAAGTGGGCACCGAAGAAGTACGAGAACCTCTTATGGCGTATCGGTGAGGCTGACCGCCTGTCCGACGGTTTTAAGTTGGCTGACAGCCCCAGGGCATACGGTCTTTTCAATCTCGTCCCCGACAGTCTGACCTATGTCGTCGGTAAGAGCAATCCCGCCGAGGATTGGTACTTTATCGAGTCACGTAAGGGAAGCTGCTGGACTATAGCGTTCGACTTGGATAAAACCTATGAAGGCGATGCCCATCTGACTATTTCTGCCGCTGCTGCTACACAGAAACCCCGCATGGTTTACGAACTTAATGGCCAGAAGATTGGCGAGCTGTTCTATCCCGATAGTGATGGTAGTATCTATCGCAGTGGTGTCCGTAGCGGTGCCCATCAGCTTAAGGTAATAGACTTCCCTGCAAAGATATTGAAGAAAGGTAAGAACGTCCTTACAATATCTATTCCAAGTGTTAAGGAGAAGGGTGGCCTGATGTGGGACTGCCTGAAATTGGAAACCGGTAAAGAAATGAAAAAATGATGAAATTAGGAAAGATACTTTGCTGTGCTTTGCTCGTGCTTTCTGCATCAGGCATCACGCTGGAGCAAGGGCTCTATTGGAATGTCGTGACTCAGTATTGTGATGGTGTCATCATCCGTGGTGTGAGTGTCAATAGCTTCGGTCATGGCCGCACCGACGGCGTTGATATCGAGTCTACCAAGAATGCCCTTGTGGAATACTGTTCGCGGCAAGCCCACTATCCAGTGGCGCGACAAGTGGCGACTGGAATATTTTATATAATCAATTAATTACCATTCATTTATGAAACGAATCATAACAACCAGTATCATCCTGTTGGCTGCCGTGTCTATTATGGCGGTTACAGGTCGTAAACAACAATATTTTCCTGACGGACGTGACATCGTGTGTCAGGATGGTGACAAACGTTATAACCGCGCCCTCTACGGCAGTTATACCGAGTATCGCCTGGAGACCAGCGACCGTCCTATCTTCGCTGTCTATCGCTCCAAGGCACATAAGAATATCCGTTTCCGACTGACGGCCAACGGTAAGACCACGCTTTTGGAGCAGACCACCCATGCTGAAGCCCGCTACAATGCCGGCAAACGTGTCTATAAGTTGACAGACGCCTCATGGAGAAAGGGCTCGCTGACCATTACCGTTCTGCTACAGCCCGACGCCGAGTCTGCCATCTGGAAGTTTGAGCCGCAGAATATGCCCAGTGATGCCAAGGTGGAGATGGTGGTATGCGATATCAAGCGTCCGAAGTTCAACCGCAGCGGTGATATGAACTCCGACCCCGCCGACAGCTTTGAACCTGCTGACGGCGAGCCTAACAAGCAGACTATCCAGTGGATGCTTGGCACTGAAACGACATATGCCGTGCTCGACTGCAAGGGCGGTGCCTATCGTAATGCCAATCCGCAGGCAACCTATACCGTTCTCGACAGTGGTGCCAGCACCTATACACTATCTACTCCGACTGGTGCTGAGGCTGAGCGTCTCTATGCCAAGGCATGGCAGCACCATGAGTGGTTGGCAGGCAACATCGTCTTTGACACTCCCGACCCGTATCTCAATACCATGGGTGGTACACTGATGGCTGCCGCCGACGGTGCCTGGGACGGTGAGGTATGGCTGCATGGTGCCATTTTGTGGCGCATGCAACTCAACGGCTGGCGTGCTGGTTTCTTAGGCGACCTGCTGGGCATGCCTGATCGCGCCGTGAGCCATTTCAATGCCTATGCCAACAGTCAGATAACCGATGTGGAGCCTATCATCCCTAATCCTACGCCAGACCCCGAGAAACTGCTGACCCGCGAGGCAAAGACGTGGGGCACGCAGATGTATTCGAACGGCTACATCTGTCGCTATCCCAACCGCAAGGACATCATGCACCACTACGACATGAACCTGAACTACATCGACGAGTTGCTGTTGCATCTGGAGTATGATGCCAATAAGGATTATCTGCGTAAGATGTGGCCTGTCATCAAACTGCACCTGGCATGGGAGAAGCGCAACTTCGACCCTGATGACGATGGTCTGTATGATGCTTACTGCTGCATCTGGGCCAGCGATGCCCTCTACTATAACGGCGGTGCCGTGAGCCATTCTACGGCTTACAACTACCGAACTCTCCGACTGGCTGAGCGTATCTGTGAAATTCTTGGTGAGGATCCCACCTATTATAAAAAGGAGGCCGACAAGACCTTGAAGGCGATGAATGAACGCCTGTGGTTGAAAGACCGTGGTCACTGGGCTGAGTATCAGGACCTGATGGGACTGAAACGTACCCATAATCATGCCGCCTTGTGGAGCATCTACACACCTATCGACTGTGGTATGGCAACACCCGAGCAGGCCATCCGTGCCACACAGTATGTGGACTCGTGCATTCCTCATATCCCCGTCGTCATCGAAGGCGTAAAGACTTCGAAGAAAGATAAGCCACTCTACCAGATTTCTACTACCAACTGGCTGCCCTACGACTGGAGTATCAACAATGTGGCAGCAGAGGAGACCATGCACATGGCACTGGCTTACTTCCAGGCTGGCCGCAACGAAGAGGGCTTCCGACTCATCAAGGCCAACATCATGGATCAGGCTTATCTTGGCGGCAGTCCTGGCAACTTCGGACAGATTAGCTACTACGACCGTGCCCGTGGTGAACTGTATCGTGACTTCTCCGACAATGCCGGCATCTCGGCACGAGCCTTCATCGAGGGACTCTACGGTATCCGTCCCGATGCGCTTAATGGCCGCTGCTACATCCGGCCAGGCTTCCCTGCCGAGTGGAAGCATGCCTCCATCCAGACACCTTATATGAAGTACACCTTCCGTCGCGAGGGTAACAAGGAGATCTACGAGATTGAACAGAACTTCGCTCAACCGCTGCAGATCGTACTGCGCCAGAATACGGGTGTGGGCTATGTGGAAACCGTAGGTACTACGGAGAAGAAGCAGACTATCACCGTAACCCGAGCCAAGCAGCAGCCGTTGCCGCGTCCGCTGATTACCGCTGAGCGCATCGACGGCAAGGCGTGGGGCAACAACTTCGACGATGTGAAGACCGAACGTCTGGAGACTGTCAATATGGATGCGAAGTGGAACAGCAATGTCGGTGACATCTTCAAGAATTTCTATCTGTCACCTCGTCCGAAAGTGACCACGTTGACCATTCCTGCCCACGGCATCGGCGAGTGGTGTCACCCTGAGTTTACGGCTAATATCAACGATGTCGCCCTGCGTCGTCAGGTGAAGGATCAGGTGTTTACTACCGAGCTTGGCATTCCATTCCGCACTCCTGCCAAGGGACGCAACATTGCCTATACCTCGTTGTGGGACAACTATCCCGATGCAGTCACTATCCCTTTGCAAGGTAAGGCATCGCATGCCTATCTTCTGATGGCAGGTTCAACCAACCACATGCAGAGCCGTATCGACAATGGTCAGATTGTGGTCACCTATACCGACGGCACTACCGATACGCTACCTCTGTATAATCCTCACAACTGGTGCCCGATAGAACAGGACTACTATGAGGACGGCTTGCAGTTCCATGCTGCCCAGCCACGTCCCTACCGTCTCGACTTCGCCTCGTTGAAGGTCAGCCGTGAGCACATGCCGATGGGCGAGCGCTATGGTTACCAGCAGCGTGACTTCAAGGCTGGTGCCGCCGTCATGCTCGACATGCCGCTCAACGCTCAGAAACAGTTGCGCGACATCACCGTCCGTACCTTGTCCAACGACGTGGTGATAGGTATTATGGGTGTCACTTTGCAGAGATAATTGACAATTGATGAAGAGATATTAATTTACAGGTTACGGTTTTGAATTTCGGACTGCTCACTCGGAGGGTGACGGTCGACGGCTTTAGGGCACTGCGCAGGATGACCAGCGCGGTGCCTTTGTATAGGTGGCAGGTGTTGCCCGTGGTGCTAATCTCATCACCAAAGATGTTTCCGTTACCTATGGCTGCAATCCTGGCATCACCGTCAATGCTTATGCTTACCTCATCCTGACAATCCCATACCTTGCGGCCCTTGCTGTCAACGGCAGTGATGCGCAGGTGCTGCAGGTCCTCACCGTCAGCCTTCCATGTCTGTTTGTCGGGAGTGACTATAAGGCGCACGGCATTGCCCGTGGTGCTGATTTCGTGATGTGCAATAGGAGAAACTTTTTGCCGCTGTGATGCTGAGTAACCTACGGCCTGCAGCGTGCCTTTCTCGTAGGGTATGTCTTTCCATAATATCTGGTTGCGGTGACAGGCGTCGGTGGGGTTCTTCTTGCGCCCAAGGCTCTTTCCGTTCAACAGCAACTCCACCTCATCGCAGTTGGTGTAAGTATATAGCGACACCTTGCTGCCCTTTGTTCTGTTCCAGTTCTCCGACAGTTCCTTGATGCCTGTCTTCACACCGTTCCACATCGTCACGCTACCGCCCTCTTCCTTGACGGCGATATGCACCACAGGCTCGTCGCTGAACATGCTCTTCATCAGATACGCCTGGGGCTTGGGTGTTAGGTCGATGTTGAACACGCCGTTGATAACTGACGCCTACTCCCACAAGGTGGTCGGATGGGCAGTGGCGGACACCCTGAAGGCAGCCGTCAGCAAGCAGGTCCTGCAGATGGCCATAGACCAGGCGGTAGAGATGGGTGGAAGAGAGTGCCTCGCAAGCCTCATCCACCACTCCGACCGTGGTGTCCAATATTGCGGTGACACATATGTGGGCATGTTGAAAAGCCACGGCATTACAATCTCCATGACAGAGGACTACAAGCCTACGGACAATGCCATTGCAGAACGTGTCAATGGCATATTGAAGACAGAATGCATCTATCCTAAGGACTAAAAGATAGAAGAATGGTTGAACGAAAATCCATAAGTATGAATGATACAGAAGGTACAATTGTACGCACGATATTAATTTTGTCAGCAGAAACAGAAAACAATCAATTACAAATGACAATGAAACGAATACTCCTTTTTCTGGTGGCTTTGCTGACCGTATCAGTCAGTATGACAGCCACCGACTATTTCGTATCGACAACCGGTAACAATACCAACGGTACGACACGTAAGAGCGAGAGCGAGGGTGTGTTCCGCAAATTCTGGCCCGAGATGGAAAAGATGTACTATATTTCTTTTTTTTGTATATTATTAAAGTTACACTAATAGGAAAATTCGTACTTTTGTAGCGAACAAGAACACAAGGAAACGTGTGGTTCGTCATTAAATCATATCAAAAATATATTTATAACTAAAACAAAAGCAATTTATGAAAATGTGTCATTCAAGATGGGACGCTACATTGCTAAGAGGTCTGACGGTGCTGATGCTCATCACAGGAGCATGGGTGCTGACGTCGTGTAAGGACGACAGCGGACTGACGGAAGGCGATCCTAACTATTTTACGAGTAGTCGCTGTCAGTTCACCGCCACACTCAGTGATGGTACGACACTGTATCTGTTGGCCGGTGACGGGGCAGGTACAGCAACCCTGACTTATGACGGCAGTAATCCACGCCACTGGCAGTCGGAAACTACGGCAACAGTCAGTGTAACTACCTATCAAGGCGATCTGACGCTCCCCGAGACCGTCAGCGCCAATGGCAAGACCTACACCCTGACGGGTATCGGCGAAGAAGCGCTGATGGGCTGCCGCTCACTCACTTCCGTGACGCTGCCCAACACCATCCAGTGGCTGGGCGAGGGTGCCTTTGCTATCTGCAGGGGACTGACCAGTATCACCATTCCTGAGGGCGTGACCGAAATTCCTATCGGCTGCTTTGGCTATTGTTCTGTGCTGACAACCGTCAACCTGCCGGCCAGCGTAACCACCATCGCTAAGATGGCGTTCGACGGCTGTTCGGGTATGACCAGCATCACGCTGCCTGCTAACCTGAAGCGCATCGGCGAGATGGCCTTCTTCGACTGTAGCAAGCTGACCGCCATCACCATCCCCGCCTCTGTGACCAGCATCGGCAACCGTGCCTTCGGTGGTCGTAATGCCACGCTGAAGTCGAAAATTACAGAGTACCACATGCAGTCGGCTACGCCTCCTACGCTGGAGGGTGTGCTGTATGAGGCTCAGGACGGAGTATCTCCTATCATTTATGTTCCTACAGGCAGCAAGGCCGCCTATGAGGCCGCTGACGGTTGGAGTTCATTAACTATTGAGGAGGAGTAAGCTATGAAGAATTTGAAGAAATTATTTGCTGTCGTAGCATTACTGCTGATGGCAGTCGTTGCCCACGCCCAGGGTCAGACAGTGAAGGGTACGGTGCTCGACGAGAATGGCGAGCCGATGATTGGTGCTACGGTGAAGGCCGTAGGCAGCCAGGGAGGAACAGTGACCGACATGGATGGTCACTATGTGCTCAAGGTCGACCAGAAAGTAAAGCAGATAGAGGTAGCCTATATAGGCTATCGCAATCAGAAGGTGCAGATTAAGAACGGTCGTGCCGATGCTCGCATGAGTTCCGATATTAATGAGCTCAACGAGATGGTGGTGATTGGTTACGGTTCTGTTAAAAAAGGCAATATCACCAATGCTGTTGCCAAGGTGAAAGCCGAGGACCTCGCCGATCGTCCCGTCAGCAACATCGCTTCTGCCTTGCAAGGTGAGCTGGCCGGTGTTGATGTGCAGAGCACCAGCGGTGCTCCAGGCAGCAGCGTTCAGATCAAGGTGCGTGGAGCTACCAGCATCAATGAGGACGGCAACACCAATCCGCTGTATGTCGTTGATGGTGTCCCTATGGATGAAGGCTTCGACCTGCAACAGCTAAACCCGCAGGATATCGAAAGCATTGAGGTGCTGAAGGATGCCTCGTCCAGCGCCATCTATGGTAGCCGTGGTGCCAACGGTGTCATTATCGTCACCTGCAAGAAGGGTAATGACGACGGAAAGACCACCGTAACGGCATCAGTCAACCTTTCCATTTCTAACCCTGAGCGTTATATCCCCATTATGGGAGCTGAGGATTGGATTAACTGGCGCATGAGGTCCAACTATCAGGCATACGTGGATGCATATCCCACTGCCGGAGCCCAGATAGGCGACAGCTATCTGGAACAGGTCATCAAGGCGCAGGGCGGTGCTGGAACGAGTGCTGTCATCGACCCCCGCTGGCAGATGCTTGGCTATGGCGGCCTGTCGCTGGTAGACTGGCAGAAGGCCATGTTCCGCCCCTCGTTTGCCCAGACCTATAACCTCTCCATTACGCAGGGAAATAAGAAGAACAGCTACCGTGCCTCGCTCAGCTATGTCAACCAGGACGGTATCGTCATCAATACAGGCTTCAAGCGACTCACCGCCAAGCTGAGCGGTCAGACCACGCTGATAGACAAGTTGCGCATCGGTGTCGACGTGTCGCCTCAGATGACCGTCACCACCGGCGGCAACGTGGATGGTAAGGACAATGCCGCACAGAATGCCCTGTCGGCGGTGCCTGTCGTAGAGAACAACGCCGGGCTGCACACCGCCACGGAACCCTATAACCGCTACATGTATGCCGGTTCGACGGCTTCACCGGTCACCGTTATGGAACAGCGCTATTATCGCGACGAGCAGATTCGCATCCAGGCATCGGGCTTTGCAGACTACGAGATTATGAAGGGATGGAACGCCAAGGTCTTAGGCTCATGGATCTTCAACAACCGCGACCGCAAGCGCTTCACACCGTCGTCAGCATCGCGTTTCTGGAGTTCGGGCGAGGGATACTATGCCGATTCCTATTGGATTGGCAGCCGCTCACACAAGTACCACATTGAGGCTACCACGACATATGACCATACTTGGGACAAGCACCACCTGAACGTGGTGGGCGGTTGGTCGCTGGAGTCGACACAGGACGGCAACTCCTACAACCTGAATGTGACTCAATTCCCCAATAACACCATCATGGGTTGGACCATCAACGACGTGACACCGACAACGTTTACCGCCACCTATACCACCGACGACCATCTTATCAGTTACTTTGCCCGTGCCGAATATAGCTATGACAGCCGCTACCTTATCAACGCCTCTATCCGTCGTGATGGTAGCTCACGCTTCGGTAGCAACCGCAAGTGGGGTACCTTCCCCGCAGTCAGCATGGCATGGCGTGCATCGAACGAGAAGTTCTGGAATCCCAACTGGTGGGTTAATCAGGCCAAGCTGCGCATCAGCTACGGTTCCAACGGTTCAAACGCCATCTCTGCCAATGCTGCCGACGGCTTGATGACTGCCTCCTATTATTCGAAGGACGGTGCTGCAATTACCGGCTATGTGCCCTCCAGTACCGCCAATCCAGACCTGGGCTGGCAAAAAACCAACTCATGGAACTTCGGTGTTGACATGAGTCTGTTCAACAATCGCATCTCCTTTGCTGTCGACTACTACATCAAGAACGTCAGCGACATGCTTTACCAGGTATCCATGCCGTCGGTCATCGGCTATCCCAAGGCTTACCAGAATATCGGTAATATCCGCACCAAGGGTGTAGAGCTGGAACTGAAGACCGAGAATCTGGTGGGAAGGTTGAAGTGGACCACCAAGTTCTCAATGGGCCACAGCACCAACGAGGTGAAGTCGTTGGGTAACAACTCGGCCATCTATACTGGCTACGACAACAAGACGCAGATTATCGAGGTGGGACACCCCGTAGGTGAGTACTATCTCTATATTGCCGATGGTGTCTACATGAATGAGGAAGACCTGCAACGCTATCCCACAGAATCAACGTCAGTCGTAGGTTCTGTACGCTATCGAGACATCAACGGCGACGGCGTTATCAACGAGAACGACCGTACCTACTGCGGCAAACCGCAACCCTCATGGACCTTCGGTTTGACCAACACCTTCAAGTGGAAGAACTGGGATGCCTCGTTCCTCATCACCGCACAGGCTGGCGGAAAAATCTGGCAAGGATTGGCCCGTGCCATCGACATGCAAGCTCAAGATGTCACCATCAACCGTCTGGACCGCTGGCAGGATATGTGGCTGTCGGAGACTGACCCTGGAAGCGGTGTGGTGCCCCGTGCTCGTGGCGGATCGGCAGAGCAGTTCTCGACCCGTTGGCTCTACAGCACCGACTTCCTGAAACTGAAGAATATCACCATCGGCTACCGCTGGCGTCTGCCCAAGAAGTATGCCCTCAAGGTGGTGCGCTTTACCGCCAGCTGCGAGAACGTCTTCATGTTCACCGGCTACAAGAACGGCTACTCACCAGAGTCAAACAACTCCAGCTCTCAGGTGGCAGTATATGACTATGGTGCCTATCCTTCAGCACGTACCTTCTCACTGGGTATCAACGCTACGTTCTAAATGGTCAACAAAGTAAGAAAGATATAAAAGTAGAAAAATTATGAAGACTAAAATATATAATAAGGTACGAGCCCTTCTCCTGCTCCTTGCCCCTTGCTCCTTGCTCCTGTTTGCCAGCTGTGAGGACTATCTGAAGACGGAGTCGAAATCGGCCCTGACTACCGACAATGCCTATACGAAGGCTGCTGGCATTGACCAGAACCTGACGGGTGTCTATGGCTGTCTGAAGCCTTTTGCAAAATACTATTTCGTGATGAGCGAGTTTCGCTCGGACAACCTGTTCAACATTACCGAGGCCAGAACTCGTGAAGAGTCGGACTGCGCACAGTTCAACACCACCGGTCTGCTCAACGATGCCATTGTGTCCAGTTGCTGGGCCGATCACTATACGCTGATTGCTGCTGCCAACGTGCTGCTGGATCATATCGACGAGGCTGAGATGAGTGAGAGCGTGAAGCGCCAGTATATTGCCGAGACCCGCTTCCTGCGTGGATTGGCTTACTTCGACATGGTACGCTTCTTCGGTCGCGTTCCTGTCTCGCTGCATGAGATTTCACCAGAAGAAGCATTTGCCCTCGGACAGAGCGAGGCTATCGATGTCTACAACCAAGCCATCGTGCCTGACTTGCAGTATGCTGTAGAGAACTTGCAGGAAACGGCTACCGACTATTTAGGAGCCATCCATACGGAGCGTGCCACCAAGACAGCGGCTCAGGCACTGCTGGGTAAGGTATACCTGCAGATGGCTGGCTATCCACTTTATCAGGACACCAAAGAAAAGGCACAGTCGCTCTTTGCCGAGGTGCTGAAGAACATGAACAAGTACTGGAAGAACAGCATATCAGACTGGAATCTCATGTGGGTTCACGAGAACGATAACAAGAACTTTATCTTCGAAATCCAGTACATTGCCGAGAAAAATCAAGGCAACCCGGCTACTCCCTATAGCCGTAGCGGTAATACCTACGCCGACGACTATTGCAACGCAAACCTGACTACAGGTTCACATATCTATGTCGAGCGTGACCTGCAGGACCATTTCCTCATCAGTAGCGACATTGACAACGGTGACGGTACCACTACTACGGAATACATTGACAAGCGACTCCATGGTACCATCAATACCGGACAGACCTATAACGAGGAGACGGGTCAGTATGAAGGCGGTGCCACCGACCAAAACAACTTCTGCACCAAGTTCTTCGAACACAAGATAAAGCGCAAGTTACTGGGTCTGTCGGACATGGATGCCGAGATTACCGACCGTACCTTTTGGCCACAGAACTGGCCTGTGTTACGCATAGAGGATGTGATGCTGCTCTATGCCGAGTGTGTGGGCAATACCACCGACGGCTATCGGTATTTGAACATGATCCGCCAACGTGCCGGACTCAGTGACCTGAAGGAACTATCGGCAGATGCCTTCCAGAAAGCTGTAGCCTTTGAGCGCCGCTGCGAACTGCTGGGCGAGGGCCACCGCTGGTTCGACCAGGTTCGTCAGAATACTTTCGTAGAAGAAATCCGCACAACGTTTACAAACTATCGTGACAAGCGTGATGCCTCGCATTCGTCGAACTACACCATCTACGCCAATCGTGTGACGCAGAACTCGGCATTGTATCCCATACCGATGTCGCAGATCCGTATCCGTGAGGGACTGTATCAGCAGAATCCCGGATACTAAGAGAGAAGTAAAGAGTGAGTATTGAAAAGAGAAAACGATTATGAAACACAGAATATATCAAATATTTGCAGCAGGTATGGTGTGTTGCGGTATGGCCGCAGCCCTTACCGCCTGCTCCAACGATGACTACCTGGGCGGCCACTATACGACCGAAGGCGCTGGCACCATACTGAACGTTACAGCCCAGACTGACAAGGCTTGGGCTGATGGCGACATCATCGGAATAGCAGCGGGCTATGGTCAGAATGACGGAACAGCCCGTAACCGTGAGTATGTTTATCAAGCTGATGCAAGCAGCTTCACGAACAAGTCGGGCTATCCCATCTATGTCAAGGGAACCACCAGCATTGTAGCCTACTATCCTTTCGTCGGAACTGATGGTGCAGAACCTACTATCATATTGAATACGCTAAACCAGACTCAGGTGACCGACTATTACTTTGCGAAGGTCGAGGATGTCACCCGTCAGACCAGTGAGGTAAACTTGGTGTTTAAGCATGCACTGGCTGAGGTAACGCTGAAGATTACCACTCCCACCGACGAGAGCATCAAAAGCTGTCGTCTCTCAGGATTCGCACAAAAAGCTGCCGTAAATCCTTATACGCTGGATAAGACGTTGGAAGCACCCGAAGACCTTGTGGTCAATGGTACAAATCTGAAGACCATCACGCTGAAACTAATACCGCAGGCCCTTTCCGCCGATGGTGCCGTGAAACCCCAGCTGGTGCTGATAGGTAATATACGCTCCTACACCATCGACATGAGTGATCTGCAGCTGGAAGCAGGTACCTCGCAAGAGGCAATCATCAACGTAACCGATGGTATCGGTACTGTCGACTTCATTCCTGGTGGCTCACAATGGGAAGACAGCGGTGCCGGTGGTGCCGTGAAAGCGCAGTAATATGTGTTAAGTGATTAATAAAAGTGTAAACGACTATGAAGAAGAATATTTTTTTCCTTTTGGCACTTTTGCCTATGCTGATAGGCTGTAGCCAAGACGATACCGTATCTGAAAGTCCTGTTCAGAGCCCACTGCGCTTCAATATCTATGATGCCAGTACATCCGGCAATGGTACTCGTGCAGTTACTGAAGGTTCGACGATGACGACGTTCTTCGAACTGGGAGACAAGGCTGGTCTCTATATTGTGATGAACGGTAATGTAGTACATGCAAATGTGCAGATGACGTATAACAATAGCGGTTTCTGGGAAGCTCCAGAGGAGATGGATGCCTCACAACTTACCGGTGCTCAGTTCTATGCTTACTATCCCTATAGCGCTACGGCTCAGTTTGATGCTTCCTCATCAACCCCATTTGCCGCTATGGTGAATGCTGTTCAACCGGCACACAATCAGAGTGCGAAAGCTGACTATGAGGCTGCCGACATCATGGTGTCCACAGCATGTGCCATCGGCCAGTATAATGCTGTCAGTCTACCGCTGAAGCACCAGAAGGCTATGGTGTGCATGGAACTGCCCAACTCATCGTATATCTTCGACAACGAGGGTTTGGAGCCTTATGTGCTTGCCAAGGCCGAGAATGCGAAGTTTACGTTAGGTGAGACGGTGGTGACTCCTTACTTTGACGAGACATCGCAGTCGTACCGACTCATCATCGAACCGAATGAGACCCGTAACCTCAAGGTAGTCTATGTCAACAACGAAGAGACTCAGAGTTATGAGGCTACCAACCTGGCGCAGGTAGCCAGCGGTCAGTATGCCAAATATGTGATTGACGGTGGTGCCTCGCTGGTCAATATGACACTGGAGGTAGGCGACTTCTACTGCGCTGATGGACGCATCGTCAAGAAGAATACTTCGCAGCTGCCCGACAATGTGGTAGGTGTCGTCTTTAAGATAGGAACGACGGAGGCTATCCGTAATGCCAACAGCAGCTGGAGTCATGCTGTGGTGCTGGCCGTTAATGAGAATGCCAAGGTCAAGTGGGGCACTAACGCTTCACCCACTTCAGCACAAAATAATGCTGGCTGGCGCTACTGGTATAAAAACTATGGACTGGCTGACCAAAATGGTGTGACTGACAAGTCGAAGCTGGACGAAAGCATCATGGCCGAGGAAGGGTTCGAGACCACTAAGGCATGGCGCGCCGTTCCCGAGCCGCTGACAATCGGTGGTGAGACGCTCGACTATACCACGGTGATGAATACCACGATGGACAGCTGGATAGAGGCTCATCCGCTACCATCCGTAACCTCCGACTGGTACATACCTTCGCTGGTCGACTGGCGTAACATCGAGGCTCAGCTCAGCGTCGTCAATGCCCAGTTGGAGGCTGCTGGTGGCAAGACCCTGTCGAAGGATCCTTATTGGTCGTGCAACGTCCGAGGTGCCGGTTCAAACTGGTGCTATCAGATAGGCAAGACAACGATTGCCGACCGCTATTATCCTTCAGGATTGAAGGACAGCCGCTTGTTCCACTTTATATTTGCTTTCTAATATGAAAAGAATATTTGGTATCGTCTGTTTAGCACTGGCCGTTCTGACGGCTGGTGCTAAAAAGGTAAAAGAACAACCGCAGCAGTGGCCCGACGGCACGGTGATAGACAGTTGGTTCCAGCAGACTCAGAAGGTGGATGTCAGCACCCTGGGCAAACAGTATGTGCTGACAGACTACGGTGTGATGGCTGGATGGCCTCGGGTGCAGACCAAGGAGATACAGACCGTCATCGACCGCTGTGCCTAGGAGGGTGGGGGTGTCATTGTCGTTCCGACGGGCACTTTCCTCAGCGGAGCGCTGTTCTTCCGGCAGGGCACCCATCTGCATCTCCAGGAAGGGGCCGTGCTGAAGGGTAGCGACCGCATTATAGACTATCCGCTGCTGCAGACCCGCTTCGAGGGGGAGACGTGCAAGTTCTTCTCGGCGTTCATCAATGCCGACGGGCTGGATGGATTCACCATCAGCGGAACGGGTACCATTGACGGCAACGGACTGCAGTACTGGCAGGAGTTCTGGATTCGTAGAAGCTGGAATCCGCAATGTACCAACAAGGAT
The DNA here is from genome assembly GCA_947169685.1 of uncultured Prevotella sp. GTDB lineage: Bacteria > Bacteroidota > Bacteroidia > Bacteroidales > Bacteroidaceae > Prevotella. The sequence continues at coordinate 22,807 of CAMVQS010000032.1, forward strand.
GCCCAGCGCCCCCGACTGACCTATGTGTCGAACTGTAAGAACGTCACCATTCAGGATGTACACCTCATCAACTCGGCGGTATGGACGAACCATGTCTACAGGAGTGACCATGTGCGCTACCTTGACTGTTACATCTATGCGCCGACGGAAAATATCTGGCCCGAAAATCCCAAGCGAGGAGCACCGTCGAGCGATGCCATTGATATTGATGTTTGTCACGACGTGCTCATCGATGGCTGCTTCATGCATGTCAACGACGATGCCGTTGTCATCAAGGGTGGCAAGGGTACTTGGGCCGATAAGGATGAAACCAACGGACCTACGGAGCGTGTCATCATTCAGAACTGCCGTTACGGCAAGGTACACGGCTGTCTGACGCTTGGATCGGAATCGCTGCACGACCGCAACATCATTCTGCGCAACTGTCAGGTTGACCAGGCCAGCCGCGTCTTGTGGCTGAAGATGCGTCCCGACACGCCGCAGCATTACGAATATGTATTGGTGGAAGGCATCAAGGGTCATTGCGGCTCATTCCTTTTTATCCATCCCTGGATGCAGTTCTTCAAGCCCAGCGACCGCAAGGACATGCCGCTCAGCCGTTGCAACAACATCGTGATGCGCAACAACCAGGTTGAGGCTAAGACCATGTTCGACGTGAAGACAAGTGATAAGTATGAACTGATAGACTTCACGGTCGATGGCTCTCCCATTGACTTTTCCCGATTCTCGAAGGCTACCAAGGAAACAGCACCGAAGGTTTATCTATGACCCGTTTCGCTTTTAAGATGCAGCTCAAGGCGGGCTGCGAGGAAGAATACCAACGCCGCCATCGGGCTATTTGGCCCGAGCTGGTGCAGATGATTAAGCGCCAAGGTGTCTCTAACTACAGTATCTATTGGGATCGAGACACCAATATACTCTTTGGCTATCAAGAGTGTGCCGGTGAATCCAGCTCGCAAGATACTACAGACGTCGACCCCGTCACCCAACGTTGGTGGGACATGATGGCTGACATCATGGAGACCAATGCCGACCACTCGCCGGTCACCATAACCCTAAAAGAAGTGTTCCATCTCGATTGAGGTGGAACACTTCTTTTAGGGTGTTATTCTTTTGCTCCCTGTTCTTCCGCCGTATCCTTCTCTGAAGGCATCTTGCCCTTGCGGAACTGGCTGGCGGTGACACCGAAATACTCCTTGAAACAACGGCTGAAGTAGTTGGAGTCGTCGAAGCCTGTCTGGTAGGCTACCTCGGAGATGCTGAACGTGGGGTCTTTCAACAGTTCAGCAGCACGAGTGAAGCGCATCTTGCGGATGTATTCGTGGGGCGGCATGCCGGTTACCTGCTTGACTTTCTTGAAGAATGTGGTGCGGCCCATCTTCATGCTGTTGGCAAAGTCGATGGCCTGCATGTTGGAGTCTTGCAAGTGATTGTATACCCAGCTCTCGAAACGCTTGAGGAACTTCTTGTCAGCATCCTCGACAATGATGTCTGCAAGTGGTGTGCTGCCCACCACTTCCTTGGCGTACTTCACCTTCAGACGGTCGCGCTGGCCTATCAGCGTACTGCACTTGGCCACCAGTACCTTGGCATTGAAGGGCTTGAAGAGGTAGTCGTCGGCACCGTACTCTGTGCCGCGCACCTGTTTCTCCTCGTCGCTGATGGCGGTGAGCAGGATAATAGGCAGGTCGCTGAGCTCTTGGTCCTGACGTATCTTCTTGGTCAGTTCGAAGCCGTTCATGCCAGGCATGCGGACGTCGCTGATGAGCAGGTCAGGACGGTTGGCCTGAATGCGCTTCAGTGCCTCCTCGCCATCGGAGGCGGTACTAACCACAAAATAACGGCCCAGTTCGGTGGAAATGAAGCTGCGCATGTCATCGTCATCATCAACAACGAGCACGCGGCGGTCGTTGAGCGGAGGAGTGCTGAGTTCCTTATAAGTAATGGATGGTGAGGACTGGGTATTGGCCGGCTGTGCGTTGAGAAGTTCGTTGTTGTCGGCTACGAGGAAGTCGTCAACGTTATAGACACCTTTGTCGGTGGGCAACGCGATGGTGAAGATGCTGCCGCCCCCTTCATTCTCACGGAAGTTGATGGCGCCATGATGGACGCGCACTAGTTCGCTGACCATGTGAAGACCGATACCTATACTCTCGCGACTGAAGGCACTCTGGTCGAAACGTGTAAAGAGGCTCGACTGCTTGTCCTTGGCGATACCGATACCCGTGTCGATGACGGAGAACTCGAGATGCTGGCCGTCATCGCTCAGTTTCACATTCATGGTGATGTCACGCTTGTGTGGTGTGTATTTGAAAGCATTCGACAGCAGGTTGTAGGCCATCTTGTCTACATAGTTGCGGTCAACGAATAGATGATATTCACGTGCAAAGGTGGTGAACTGGTAGCTGATACGGTGGTTCTCAGCGGTCTCGTTGAATGTGAGGAAGATGCTGCGCAGGAAGTCGACAATGTCGGTGTCTTCTAACTGTAGCTTCAACTTCTGGTTCTGTATCTTGCGGAATTCCAGCAGTTCGTTGACCAGTCGCAGCAGTCGGTCGGTGCTCTTCTGCATGGAACTGATGGGTTGGCGCAGAGTTCCAGGAATGTCGCCCTGTTGGACCATACGGTCCATGGCACCGCGGATAATGGTCAGCGGGGTGCGAAACTCGTGAGAGATATTGGTAAAGAAATGCAGCTTGAATTCTGTGAGTTGATTTTCAACCTTGATCTTGTTGCGCAGCTCTTGGGTATGGAGCCACTGACGCCAGATAGCCCAGCTAATAGCACCAAGGAAGAATATGTAGAAGAGCCATGCCCACCATGTGTTCCACCAGGGCTGGCGGACGACGATGCTGAGGGTGATTTGCTGGTCGTTGAGCATTCCGTATATATTATAGGAACGCACGTGAAGCTTATAGTCTCCAGGTCGGAGATTCTTGTAGGAAGCAAAGTTCAGGGCCGAAGGCTCGCTCCAGTATTTGTCATAACCCTCCAGCATGTAGGAGTATTTGACCAGACGGGTGCTGATGTACTCGAAGGATGAGAAATAGAATGTCAGCGAGTTCTGGTCGTGGTCAAGCTTCAGTTCTTGCAGCTGGTTGACGGCCTGTTGCGTGGGAGCCTCGTTGCCCATGCTGCGCAGGGCGACACCGTTGATGTGAATATCAGTGAGAGTCAGTGAGTAGGTGGACGGACGGGGCTTGATGTTCTTAGGATTGAACACCTGCATGCCGTAGAGGGTACCCCATGCCAACCGACCATCGGACAGACGGGCGACGCAGCCCTCAGTGTACATCATGCCTTGAGGCTTGGGAGAGAGAAAGTAGACGTTGAAGCGCTGCTCTTGCTCATTGAAACGGGCCAGACCATAACTGGTGCCGACCCAGAGGCTTCCGTCCTGATCTTCGATGATGGATTCGATGGCGTTGTTGGGCAATCCGGCATTGGTGTTGTAGCGTTGCAGTAAATGCCCCTGTTCGTCGAAGCAGGCAAGTCCGTAACCAGTAGTGCCAGCCCAGATGCGATGATGGGAATCCTCGTAGAGACAGTGGACTTCGTCGGAGTTGGCATCGTTGCCACTGACGTTGATATACTGATAGGCCGTATCGTTCTTGATGAGTTGGTCGGGCAGGAAGCGGTAGACGCCTCGGTTGCTGCACAGCCAGATATAGCCTCGGCGGTCCTGTATCATGCTGCGGGGCTGGGCAATGGTGTGCTGTCCCATGAAGAAAGTGCGACGCAGGTTCGCTGAACCCTCCTCGTCGGTGGTGACTAGTTCTATGCCGCCATCGAAGATGCTAATCCATACACGTCCCTTGCTGTCGCAAAGGATGTCGCTGATCTTTCCCTTGACGGCAGGTCTGACGGGTTTGTCGTTGATGAAGACACCGCGGTTGCGGGTACCGGCCCAGAGCCGGCCCTGATGGTCGGTGGATATGGCAACAACATCATCGTTGTAGGGATTCTCCTTGGTGGCATTCTCGAATCGGTTGTCTGTCACCCACAAGGCATTCTGGCGATTGCCCACGAAAATCTTGTCGCCGGCAGGCTGGATGAGTCGAACGGTATTGCTATGGCCTAAGTCGCTTGGCGTGGTGAAGTAGCGGATGTCTATCTGCTGCTGCTCGCCCAGATAGCACACACCGAAGTTCTCCTGACATATCCAAAGAAGGCCACTATGGTCTTCAAAGATGTTCTGCAGGTAGTCGGTGGCTATAAGACTGACCGGCTGGTCATTCTGAGTAAGGTGCTGCATGCTGCTGGTCTTAGTGTCATAGACAAAGAGACCATTGCCGTAGGTGCTAATCCAGATGCGGTCGTTGCAGTCGTAGATAAACTTGAAACGACCACCGGCATTTTGCAGCGTCAACTCCTTATTATATATATGAGAAAGCTGATAGGTCTTCTTCGGTGTGATGTACCAAAATTGATAGCCATCATGGTCGAATACAACTTTATTTCCTCGGTTGTCGACCACTACCTGAGCATCGTCGACATGAATTTTGGGGTGTGGTGTCAGGGTGCGACGGCTGATGTCGTAGCAGTAAGTTGTACCCTCGGTGCAGAGAATCAATTGGTTGTTCTCCAAAGCTACGCGCTTGACCTTATGGGGTAGGGGGTTGGCAGGACTGAACACATCCATACTGCCACTAGGGTTAGTGCGGTAGACATCTCCACTCTCGGAAACGAAGCAAATGCTGCCATCGGGCATCTGTTGGGCACAGGTGATCGTTTTCTTACGAATGGCAACATGCGTCTTTCCTTGCTGGATACGTACCAGTCCTTGATCGGTACCTACCCAGGCGCGGCCATTGGCTTCCTGTGAGACGAAGTTGACGTGGTTGGTGGGGAGCTGGTTGTCCTGCTGCTGGTAGACGGTGGCCTGAAAGGTGCCATTCTGCTGTGTCACATGGCAGCAACCATGCTGTTTGTCGTACAACCACAGGTTATGTTCGTCAATGATGACACTATGTTGGTACGGCCCGTTGCCTGCTTCCTGTCCGCTCCAATCAACGAATGTTTCCAACTCTGTATCGTAGCAGCTGTAGAGGTCGCTTCGCAGCCGAATCCACAAATATCGACTACCCCATCGGCTGATGGTCTGTACGGCTTCGTTGGGAAGCAGGTCTGGCTGCTGGTGCATCTGTATTTTTTTGTATTGATAACCGTCGTAGCGGTAAAGACCACTGCCTGTTCCCATCCAGATAAAACCGTGCTTGTCCTGGGTGACGCAGCGTATCTGGTAGGAGTTCATCACGTTGTCGATAGGCAACTGAAAGGATATAAATTGGGCGTGAGCATACAGCATGACAGCCCCAAATAACAATGTCGTTAGCTTTCGCTTCATGATTTATAGCCTTTAATTCTGTTCCAAATGTACGGATAATAATTGATATTTGCAAACAAAATTGCCAAAAAGTTGAATAAAAGTATAGTTAATGGTACGTATGTACATTTGTATAAGGTTGAATGTACATACCTTTGTCGGTAGAAAATACGGAGGTGTTTTTTCGTCATGCGTGAGTATAACTTTATTCGTTTTTTGTTAGTAGATAATATGTAGTAGTTAAATAAGTAGTTTTTAGAGTAATAAAAGTAGAAAGTCGAAAATAGGTATTTGTTTTTTAAGGTAAATCACGATTGTTGGAAGGTAACGGTTAACGACATGGTTGAACGAAAATGCAGGGATGTGGATATAAGTAAAGGTACAGAACGACATATTTTTCGCACTTTTGCATTCAAAAATAAAGACATATCATGAATGATATAAACAACATTTAATAACTTAAAACAGAACAAGTATGAAGAAGTTTTTTACACTTTTCGCAATGACACTCATAACCATGGGTGCAAGTGCACAGACTACAGTATGGGAGTACGACTATGCCAAGTTGGCTACCGACAATGTAACGTATGGCAGCAAAATTGATGTGGCCAGAATCACTACAACAAAGTATAAGGCATGTGGTGCGGATGTTTATCCTTTTACTTGTGGTGAGGTGGTTGCAGCAAGTGATGTGATGATTAGCCGTGGTGATGGTATGCTGCGTTACAGCGATGTACGCAACCTGGGATTGTTTAACAACAACAAAAACTATTATGGCATCAAGAACGTCAAGGCTGGAGATGTTATTGAGGTTGCTTACAATGGTGGTGGTAACGGTGATGGAACGATGAAGCCAATACCTGCCTTAACTGACCTTGACAATGTGACTGCTGGTGCTGAGACAAGTACCTTTACACACACTTTCACTTACAATGAAGGTACGCGCACATTGGATTACACCGTTTATACGCTGACAGTCACTGCTGACGGTATTGCCGGATTTGCTCTGCAGGCCGCTTATATCGGAAAGATGACGCTGAAGCGCACTCCCGCTACTTCTGGAAGTTTGATCTGTGATTCTGAAAGTGCTAATGCTACCATTCCTACAAGTGGTACAGATTGCAAGTCTGTCAGTTTTGGCTCATCGGAAACGGCTACTTTCAGTATAGCTGCTGATGAGGATGCTTTTCGTGCTGCTAATGTGTCTTCTGCTAATATGGGTGCACGTGGGGTGAATATCGATGGAACCGATCATGACCCCATCTATTTCCTCAGTGTTAGCGGAACAACAAGCCACAAATTCAACATTACCAAGTCTGAGAATGTAACCAAAGTAACTATATATGCTCGTAAGAATGATGGTAATGCTACGAATACCGTGACTATCCGTAAGGACAATGTCGAGGGTGATGTCATCCTTGTTGCCAATGGCTTTGGCGGCGAGTTGGCAAGTGCCGACGTGACAGATGTTACTACACTTTATGTTCCTGCTGGTTCCTATATCGTATTCAAGGTGGACTATAGCATCGGAACTGCTATTCAGGCTGTGAAGACGCAAAAGATTAACGACGGCGTGATGTACAACCTGGCTGGCCAGAAGGTGGACGCAAGTTTCAAGGGTGTGGTCATCGTAAACGGCAAGAAGGTGCTGAACAAGTAAATGAGATATATCCCCGAACTTAGGCGGTGTGGGCCCTTTTGGCTTACACCGCTTTTTGCTGTTTGAGACCCCGTATTTCGTGAATTAGGCATGCCAATGGGTGCCGACACATGCACATCGCCATTCTTCACTATACGCATCGACAGCCTCCAGGTTCTCCTGTATGTCACCTGTATTGCCATTTCAATTTGTCATTAGAATAATCACGCCGCTTATGGCGATATAGGCATAGACAATGTAGCGGAAGATGCGATTGGGAATGCGCTTGAAGACGTAGGCACCAAGGGTTGTGCCGATGACGACTCCACCAAGTCCGAAACAGTAGTCTGTCAGGACGGTCGTGGTAAAGAAGCCA
>CAMVQS010000033.1 GCA_947169685.1 uncultured Prevotella sp.
GCAAAGATACTAAGCCTCATTATAGCCCGCAAGGCGTCAGAGCGGATACGCTTACGTGTATGGGGGGTGTTTGTGAGGTGTATGGGAGGTCTTACGCCACACCCCCTATGCCTTAAATGCTGTGTATATCAATGTTTCAGGGTTGTCGCTTGAGGTCTTGACCTGTTTCGGCGAAACATACCGACTTTCGCACCGAAACATACCGACTTTCGGGTCGTTAACCCCTATGTAAGGGTGCCTTACATAGTATGTAACGACCCTTTACATGCCGTGTAACTCAGACCATTTTATTTCTAATAAATGATTATTGCGGGAAAAGAAAGTACTTCAAAAAAAGAAAAAAATAAAAGATGCTTTGCATTTTCCTTTTTTTATTATATTTGCAAGCGTCGGAATACTTTTAGATAGTTTTCTTCTTTAATGTCGCAGATATTTCTTAATTTTGCAGGCAGAATATAATTGACTTAGTGCCAATGACAGAGAATATAAACATTATTGATAACAATAAAACTGAGAATATGAACTAAAAGAAACATAGAGTCTTGAACATCCTTGACGAGGCTGATTAACCAGAATTAGCACTTCACAGAACACATCAGTTAGACAAGGCAATGGGTGTTTACGCTCTTCAATATGAGGGCGTGGACAGAAGAAACGAGAAATAGGTATGGCGGAATGGATATTATACAAATGAATAATAACGATTATGGCAAAGAAAAACAAAATAATATCAGCAGGCAATCTGCAACATGCCGTTGATGCCATCAAAGCAGCCATCCTGCAAAGCCAGGCACGGGTGCCATTGCTAGAATCAGCAAGCAGCTGAAAGCGGAATTGCCTGGTTTGAAAGGGTTTTCGGAAGAAAACATCAAACTGATGCGCCGTTTCTACGAGGCTTGGAAAGACATCGAAACAAATTCGGTAGTCGGAACTACCGAAATATCACAAGCCTATGGGCGTAGCGACTTATCAGCAAATGCAAAACCGTCTGCGTAAACTGCTCCCGCCAGAGGAAGAGATGAAACGACTGATATCGGAAGAATAGTAGAAGAAAGCAACGACGAATAAAACGTCAGAGATATGGACCGACAGGGCTTTATAGGTTATAATGTCAGGCTTTCGCCGGAGAATTCGCGCAAGGCCTCCAGCTATGCCCAGGCGATACGGATTCTGGACGAGGTGCTGGTGCATCAGCATGTGGTTGACCTTCAGGGCCAGTCACTCTATGACATTCACGATTTGGCCGTCTTGGAGCAGGTATGGAATCTTGTCAAAGAGGAGGTGAAGAAGATGAAGGAAGGGCAGCCTAATATCTTCGACTATGGCCAGCCTACCCAGAAGAGCTATCCACTGGGAGGGTTCTGTACTGCTGCCGTGACCAGTCTGATGGACTACGCCCAGTTCGAAGGCGCAGAAATGATTGTGCGCAAAGAGACCAATCCCCATACCATATCCACGAGGCTCATCAAATACTTCGACCTGACGAGGGAAGGCGAAGATGTGGATTCTGAGACGAAACGGAGAAAAGGACAGGACTACTTCCGTCGCATGATACTTGCCAACTACGGCAGTCGCTGTGCGCTGACGGGCATCGACATACCGCAACTGCTTCTGGCCAGCCACATCATTCCTTGGTCCGACACGAAGCACAAGCAAGAGCGTCTGAATCCCTGCAACGGCATCTGCCTCTCAGCCCTCTACGACAAAGCCTTTGACAAAGGCCTCATCACTTTCTCGCCAGACGACTACACCGTCTGTCTCTCTTCTGCCTTGCGCGAAAACGAGACGAAGGAATACTACGACCAGCACTTTGGCTGCATCATTGGCAGAAAGATTTCCCTGCCTGCTGAGTTCCTGCCCAACCGCGATTTCCTGGCATATCATAGGGAGAAGGTGTTTGTGGGATTATAATGATTGATTTTTATGAAGCAATATAATATTGATAGACTTACAAAAGAAGAAATTTTCGGAGGGAGAGCTATAGACCCTATAAGGCAATGGTTAAAATCTCAGGAAATAGGATTGAAGAGTTACGATTATAATTCAGAGATGGCTATTATTACCCATTATCTGCAGAACAGGGACTATCCAGAAGGAAATGTATACAGAGAAGACGCTCTTCCTTTAATGGAAAAATTCTATCGTGCGGCCAATACAAATACTGCTCAAGATGAACAAATCGACGAGGAAAGAATGGTTGAGTTCTTTGCTGCAATGAATGAAGCACCAGTATATAGACAGCATCGAGATAATAATGCTTTTACTTTTGTTGACTTGTTTGCAGGTATTGGTGGATTTCGAATTGCTCTTGAACAATTAGGAGGTAGGTGTGTCTATGCATCTGAATTCGATACAAGTGCTCAAAGGACTTACGGAATGAATCACGGAGTAGTTCCATTTGGCGATATTACATTGCAAGAAAACAAAGATAGAATACCAGAAGGAGTAGATGTTTTGTGTGCCGGTTTCCCTTGCCAGCCTTTTTCATTAGCAGGACTACGTCGTGGTTTTGCAGACGAAACTAAGGGAACTCTATTCTTTGATTTGAGAGATATTATTGCTGAGAAATATCCCCACATTATACTTTTAGAGAATGTTCAAGGGTTATTGTCCATACATAACAGAGATGAGGAAGGCAACAGATTGCCCGAAAGGACAATAGAGACTATTCTTCATATTCTCAGAGACGAACTGCACTATTATGTACCAGAGCCACGAGTTCTGAATGCTCGGAATTTCGGAGTTCCTCAAAACAGGGATAGAGTCTTTATTGTCGGATTCCTGGAACAACCCGATGAAGAGTATCTATATCCAACAGGAGACGGTTTTGCGGACAGATACTTTGGAGATATTAGAGAAGAGGGTATGGTGGATACAAGATATTACATGTCTCAACGATATTGGCAAACGTTGGTACGACACAGAGCAGCACAACGCAACCAAGGACGTGGATATGGTTATAGAATCATTGGGAATGATGACTTTGGACACACATTGATGGTTGGTGGAATGGGGCTTGAAAGAAATTTAGTTTATGATACAGCAAATCCAAATGTCAATGACGTGGAAGACCCGCGTGGCGAGCTCAATCATGACCATATACGCATACTAACAGAACGTGAGTGTGCCAGAATGCAAGGTTTCCCTGATTATTTTGAAATTCTCCAAGGCCGGTGCCCTGCGTATAAACAATTTGGAAATTCCGTTGCAATCCCCGTAGTGAGAGAAGTCGCTCATTCTTTGCTAAATCTAGCCAATATTGACATAAACCCAGTTGAATAATTGAAAAATACAGTCCATATTTTGAGAATATAGTTCCATATTTGCACTATATTTGATAAATATTTATTAAATTTCTTGTATTTTACGATGTCAATTCAAATATTTTTCGTATTTTTGCCGCAGAATTAAATAATATAATATTTGTAGTATATGGAAAAATCCGACAAGCGGCAAAGATTTGAAAAAGTAGCAGGTCACCGAGTACAGAAGATACTGGACACTTTAACACTACTACAGAACTGTTCCAACAGGAACAATTATGAATATTCAGAAACTGACGTAGAGCAAATGTTTTCTGAAATATCAAAGGCTCTTAGAGATGCCCGCTCTGCCTATGTGGGCGAGTTAAATAAAGTTAGCAAAAAAGGATTCACTTTTAAAGCATAGCCTATGAAAGACAATAAACTTAAATGGTATTTCCCGAAGGCGATGAATGTGTCTGGGCGTGGTGAGAATGACCCTCAAAAAGAGTTGTTCCCTGGAGATATATACCAGACAATGATAAGGGAATCTATCCAAAATTCATTGGATCATCCAGCACTGGACAATTTTGGAAAAAACATACCCGTCCGTGTAGAGTATAAACTTAGAAAGCATGCAACGACAGAATTTCCCTATCTAAAAGAAGATTTAATGGGCCATATTCAGTCTTGCTATGATATTTCTCATGCAGACAAGTTCAAACGAATGATTGACGTCTTAAAGTCCAGTCAGTTCTATATGATGGAAGTTGCCGACGTCAACACGATTGGCATGGACTATGATTTCGACAATGATAGTGGGCGTTTCAAAAAATTCGTTCGCTATACGGGTGACCCTAACGAAGTCGTTGGCGCGGGCGGCTCTCATGGATATGGAAAGATAACCTATTTCTCAGTGTCTGAAATCAATACCATTATTGTCTCTTCTATTGTAAAGGATGGCACTTTTACATTTGAGGGAGTGTCCAGATTGGCAACACATCCAACAGGGACATCGCGTGAATATTATTACGACACAGGTTTTCTGGATTTTGGTGATGGTACTCCTATTCAGTTTGACAAGGAGGATGTACAATCAGTTATTCCCGACTTCTTCCGTAGAGAAAAGACAGGGACAACGGTTTACATCCCGTTTGTTAGCATCGGTGACTCTGACAGCGAAAAGGGAAAGGTTTTCAGAAAGTGTTGTGAAGCAGTATTGCGTAATTTCTTCGCCGCCATCAATGATGGGAAGCTTGAAGTATTAATAGATTTCAGTGATGGAGAATTGTTCGGTGATGACTTTATTTTTGAGTGTAATCAAGAAAAATTAGAAGACATTTTTACTAATCGATTCTTTTACAATCCACCATATGACAATGTAAGAACCAGCTTCTTTGACAAGTTCAACCCTCGACCTTACTGGTTGGCATATCGAGATAACGAAGTTACAATAACAGATGATGATACATACGAGGAAGCGGTTGAAAGATGTGCTGGCAAGAAGTTCGTTTGTTTTAGGAAGGATTTGTCGATTCTCGGCAAAAGCACCCTCTTCGTAAATGTTGATTTGCAAAGGGGCAACGATCTGGTTCTTTTTATGCGTTCTCCTCGCATGGTTGTTGGAGTTCAGCATAACAGCCCGAGTCGAGGCTATTCAGCAGTTTTTTTATGCGATGATGAAGATAAAGGCAATCAATTGTTAAGAACAATGGAGGATGCGGCTCATCGAACATGGAGCAAAAGGCAATTAAAACTAGATAAGCGGCCTCAAGAAAAAATTGAGCAGGCTGGACAGATTGAGGAAGAAATGAGAAATTTCATTCGTTGGTGTTTGGATGTTATTTTTCCTGCAAATCAAACAGATTCTGATGATGTGGAACTTGAGGATTTCACAGTCCCATTAATCTCCGAGAATGATACTACAAATCCGTTAATCGGTAGTCTTATCAACATCAAAGGAAGTGACAATGATGCTCTGGGTGCGCCAGCGGATATACATGCAGGGGATTCAAAGCGTCAAAAAAAGTCCAATTACATTGGGAAAGCTCAAGTGATAGAACCCAGAAAGGTTCAAAAGACAGAAATAGACACAGACTATTCAGGAGGAAGGGGAAAGGATCATCCAGTGATTCCAGACCCTCATCCCAGACAAAAACCATCTGGTAATGACGACTTTACTGAAGACTCTAATCCTGAGACAGAAAAGAGAATCGTGCGCATGAAATTCCCTGTAAAATATCGTATTTTTTCAGAGGAAACAAATGATGGGCAAATTTTATATACGTTGATTGTTCACTCTCCACAGGACGAAGATAAAGCATATCTAACATTGATGCCAGTCGGTGAGACAGACGATAAAAGTTGTAATGTTTATCTAAAAACCGCTTCTGTTGGACAGATTCGTGAAAATGAAATTGCTGGTGTCCACTTATTAGAAGGGAAAAACGTTATTACCTTCAGTGTTGACAATGCTGGCGAATATGCATTTACTCTATTGGCAGAACATGATGTAACCATTAAAGATTAGTTGTTATGAGAACAGAAAATGTATCTTTACCATACCCCGTGCTGGGAATTAGTGATGATATTATACCGTCTTTGGAAGAAACTGGTTGTGCAAAACCAGACATCACCATTACAGAAGAAGGAGAGTTGTTCCGCGTAACAGTTTTCTTGAAATTAGAGAATGTTGATATCCTAAAATATATTCAAGAAGAATTTGCAGAATATTCTGTAGAGATGTCATGCCACTCAACAATGTTACGTGTTTGCAAGTCTTCGCCAAGACCAGAATTTAGTTTTACCATAGAAAAAAAACTGCTAAATGGGAAATTGGATTTTGAAAGCTTCGTTATCGTAAAAAAAGACATTCTCGACTACAAAAATCATGGACTTAATGCAGATTATGACGGACATATCATAAACCTACACAAGGGAGATCTCCTAGTTGTATATAATAAATGTTCCATTCCTTTAAACTTGGATCTTAGGAATATACGAAATATTAAATCATTCATGACGGTTCAGAGGAACACTCGTGAAAACGAACATTCTGTAACCTACGATTTAGATTCTTCAAAGATACTAATATTATTGCCTAATGAAATGATGGATGAATACAACAAGAAATCCACATCTGGTGGCGAAGACGAGAAGCGCAAGACGATATTGAAGGCTTCATTGTACTTACAGGCATTGACTTATGCTTTGTTAAATTACAATGCTTATAAGGATAAAGAACACATGTGGGTGAATGCCCTAACTTATAGGATGAACGAACCAGATATAAAGGATTTCTGTAAAGATATTATTGGTCATGATGCAAATGATTCCAACTCTGAGAACATGGAGGATTTGTTTAAACTTGCCCACATGATGCTGAATCAGCCTTACTTGGGTATGTTAAGACAAATCAGCACTAGCGAAAATTATGTAGGACAGATTTTTACCGAAGAATAGTTATGGAAAGTAAACAAGCTATATTCACAGAAGATTTTTGTAATGCTTTACGCCTTAATCTGAAAGCTGGAGAGTCAATTGCCAACTACACGGAAACAGGTGAGGGATTTTCTTTTTCTGAGCGAGATTTATGCTATTTGAATGACTTTCGTGTTGATAAGTGTAAACTGGCAAAGATGAACGAAGAAAAAATGTCTTCACTGGATGCTGCCATATTATTGTATGAAGCATTTCCAAACCTTAATCCGTTGATGGCTTCATACGCTCCATTTTGGTTATATATAGCACATGTCGAACTTATCAATTATATGCGTAAGAGATGGCCAAATGTTGTCTTCAATAGGGATGGTGTTCAAAACGACACAACCTCTCAAATTAGTTATATCATGGACTACTGGTTCCCTAGTATGGGGAGCTCGTCCAAGACTTGGCTCCCTAACTTGTGGTGGGCAGTCTATTTGACAGTTGACACTAGACGAGAAGATAAATATGCTCTGACAAAAATCTTGTTTAAACAAGAGGATTTACGTACTCGTACACTTGGAACATATACTTTGTTCAGACATAAACCAGCAACAGTGGCAACTCTTAGTTTCATTGAATCGCATATGGATTCCACATTCAATCATTCCTTCCAGAACAGATGTAGATATATGACAAAATACCTAAACTACTTAGGTGGGTGTAGGTTGCTGTCATATATGGACGAGGATTTCTTTACGGAAATGCTCAATAAGAAGAATGACGATATAGCAAAAGTTGTTTAGTTTTTAAAACCTTCTCGTTGAAAAAGGAAATAATAGAATTCTATTGAATATAATTGAAAATTATGGCAATTAATAAAATTAGAGCTGCATTATTGTGTATTTGCATGGTTCTTCCAATTTGTGCATTAGCAAATACTGACGATGCTGTTACAATGGTTTCTTACGAACAAAGTTGGCTTGACAGCAGGGGTACACTTGCTCTTAAAAACAACACAAGCGAGGAAATCCATAATGTATCATTTCAAATTACCTATCTCGACATGTCTGGTAATCCTCTTGATTACGAGAAGTTCACAGAGCGTATTTCCATCGCTCCAGGAATGACCAGGAAAGTAGATATTCCAGCATACGAACACAATAGATATTATCACTATTACAAGACAAAAGACGAGTTCGGGAATCCTGCCTTTAAAATTAAATTCGAATTGAAGGACTATAATAGCGAGTTACAAGATTCCGATGATGCTGATGATTATAGTATCTATGATAACGATAATGAAAGTCATTATAGTTCTAGTAAGAATGATTTTTTGTATATGATAATTGCCATAGTAGCAGTACTCTTTTTCATTGGGCTGAGTGTTGGCCTATATATCTTGGTAGCTGTTATGGCAAAGAACAGGAATCGTAGTGTGGTACTTTGGGTGCTGCTCAGTATCCTAGCAAGTCCTTTACTCATTATTATTATCTTATTGGTCGTCGGTAATGATAATAAATATATAGACAATAATAATATGCCTTAGAATTGTGCCAATTAATTGGCATAATTTTATAATATGATGAGAAAATAGAATATCTTTGCAATCGTTATGAAAAGAAAGATATACGTAGCAAGCAGTTGGCGCAACGGGTATTATCCTGAAGTGGTAGCCAAGTTGAGGGAGGCAGGACATTATGTCTATGACTTCCGTAATCCGCCATCGGGTGACCCGGGGTTTAAGTGGAACAGCGTGAATGAGGACTATATGGAGTGGACGCCGCAGCAGTATCGTGACATGCTTGGGCATCCGAAGGCAGAGCGACAGCTTCAGAATGACATCGAGGCGATGGAGGCATGCGATACTTGCGTGCTGGTATTCCCCTGTGGCCGAAGTGCCCATACGGAGGCGGGATGGTTCGCAGGCAGAGGTAAACTAACCATCGCTTATATTCCCGAGAAACAGGAACCCGAGTTAATGTACAAACTGTTCAACAAGGTGTGCTGCTCGATAGATGAACTGATAGAAGCCTTAAAGTGACATGGATAAACTCTCACCTCAACAGCGGCACAATAATATGGCAGCAATTCGGTCGAAGGATACGAAGCCGGAGATGATTGTGCGACGTGGATTGTGGAAGAGAGGATTCAGATATAGGTTGAATCATAAGTGGTTGCCTGGGCATCCAGACTTGGTGCTGAGGAAATACAGAACTTGTATCTTCGTGAACGGGTGCTTTTGGCACGGACACAATGTTACATTAAACATTAAAGATGAAACATTAAATATTGAAAATTCGGAGTGTTGTAAGATTCCGAAGACAAATAGGGAATTCTGGGTGGCGAAGATTCGCAGGAACAAAGAGCGAGACAAGGAAGAACAGAAGAAACTGGCGGCTATGGGTTGGCACTGCATTACCGTCTGGGAGTGTGAGCTGGCACCAAAGAAGCGGGAAGAAACACTGGAGTCGATTGCCTTTACATTGAATCATATCTTCCTGCAAGACCACCAAGCCCAAGTCGTACCTTATCCGAAACAGGAAGAAGAGGACACGCAGATGCTGATGGCAGCTGAGGATTAGGATGGCGTTATACTAAAGTACGACGATATCTATAACGGAGTGAAGAGGAATTGCTGTTCGGTATATTCCCACTGGACGATGTGGAAGCGGATGAGGCGTGCAAGGAGGGTGATGACCTTCTGGCGCGGAATGGCTGAACGACGAACAATCTGGTTAAGCGTAACTGGCTGTTGGGTATGCGCATCCAGCATGAGGTACTGAAAGACAAACGGGCTGAGTATGGCGAGCAGGTGGTGAAGAATTTAGCAAAAAGATTGACAAAGAAGTATGGCGAGGGCTTTATAAAAAGGAATCTTCATCATTTTGTTGATTTTTACTTGAAGCATCCAGACTTTTTCCACGCAGTGAGTGGAAAATTAGAAATTGTCCCATCACTGACGGGAAAATCTGAAGATTTGGAAATTGTGAACGCAGTGAGTTCACAATTGCAGATTGCTACTAACAACATTGTGAACGCAGTGAGTTCACAATCCTCAATGGCTCTAATTTTGCAATCATTAACTGCAAAATCTCCCATCAGACTCTCTTGGACTCATTATCGAATAATTCTACAGGAAAGCAGCAAGGAGGCTCGTGACTGGTATGCTCACACGTGCTCACAGGGGGACAGACCCTCTGTGAGGTGTGTATGAGAGTGGCCTTGTCCATTTAGATGTGACAGGTCCTGTCACATATTGATTTTGAAACATAATTATTTGGCTGATTGCTTGGTAATGTGCCGGCTATTTTGTATCTTTGCAGAACTATGGAGGCTATGACAAAAAATAAAGGTGCTGTAATAGAGGTTAATGGGCGTGTATGTCCTTTGAAAGAAGGAGTAAACGTTATTGGGCGCAATGACCATTTGCCAATTGTAACAGGCATAATAAAAATAGACGGCGATAGGACCATTGCCCGTTATCATTGCAAGATTATCCTTAAAACACTTCCGGATGGTATTCAAAAGGCTGTGCTGACTCCTAATCCTCAAACGAGAGGTCGTATTTGTGTAGATGGAAACTCTGTAACGGGTGGAGACGTGGTTTATCTCTTTGATGGAAGCCAAATTATATTGGGAAATACAGTTGCTACCTTCAAGTTTTTGTAGTTATTATGATGACCTTATGGTGCCGTACTTGATTTTGAAGTAATCCAAAAGGTCTTTATAGTTGTCCTGTGCCGTTAGACAGGTGTCTGTCAGATAGCCATTAACATGCCCCCACTCGCGAAGCCCACGGTAGTAGAACATTTTTAATTCTTCGGTGATGATAAAGGGTACATGATGATTTGCCAGGCACTCTTTGAACATCAATAATCTACCCACACGACCGTTGCCGTCTTGAAATGGATGAATAGCCTCAAAACGTACATGAAAGTCAAGAATGTCCTCAAAGCAATGGCTTTTGTTTGCATTATAACTTTTCAACAATGCTTTCATTTCGCGATGTACATCCTTAGGCTGGATAGTCTCTATACCACCTACCTCGTTAGGCAGACGCTTGTATTCTCCTACAGCAAACCAGTCTTTACGACTATCTGATGTGCCCGCCTTCAGTAGTTGATGTAGCTTTTTGATGAGATCTTCCGTTAAACGCTCTTCCGCATGGTCAATGATATAGTCGATACAACGGAAGTGATTGACTGTTTCTACTACATCATCTACGTTGATAGCCTTGTCAGTAATGCCAATGGTGTTTGTCTCGAAGATGTAGCGCGTCTGGTCATGTGTCAGACGGCTACCTTCTATATGGTTTGAATTATAGGTCAAGTCTATTTGAGTGCGGTGATATATCCCTCCCTTCATCCTGCTGGCTTTTTGCTCCCTGAGCGCATCCAGGAGGGGGGACGCTTTAGACTTCGTGGTTTTCCGTTCAGGCAAGGTCGCATCGGCAGGGATATTCCAGGTCTTTCCCGTCAGGAAAGCCCCTTCTATCTTCCCATTTGCACAATAGTTACGGGCTGTACGCTCTGAGATGCCATACTTTTCGGCAAACTGGCTAACTGATATATATTCCATATTCTCTGTCTATCGGCAAGTTTTGCTGCTAATTACGCCTACAAAGATAACACTTTTTGCCGATACCGGCAAGTTTTTATGGAAAAAAGTGCATTTTCTATAACGGAGAATCTGACAGGTGACAGGTACTTGTCATAGACAACCGTTATGGAAGTCATCGCATTTCTGCCGTTCAATCCGGTAGTTTTATGCTGGCGGAAGGGGAACGATGGTTATTTCAACATCTTCTTTGTTTGTTGAGTAAGCCACGTAGAGGCGGCCTTTCCATACCATCGACTTGGGATAGCTGTAGCCCAGCGTCTTGTAACGGCCTGGGTATCGCTGGGGCTGCAAACCATTTCCGCCGCTACGCAACAGGAGTCCTCGGTCGAAGCGGATGCCGTCTGTGCTGAACAGAACAGCCAGCGGGCTGCGTCGCTTGCTGCCTGTGGGGTTGCCAACCAGAAAGGCTGTGCCGTCAGGGAGGTTGCCTGCACTTTGTTTTACGCGTGCATCAGGAATATTCGTGACCATAGGCTCTGTCCATGTCTCTCCCTTGTCTCTGCTTAGGGCTGCCATCTTGCGGTAGGTGCTCTTCTGGTCGCGAAACACCATCACCAGCGTGCCGTCAGCTTGCTGATAGACGCTGGGCTCCAGTTCGCGTGACTGCTTTCCGAGGTCGTGGGTCTGAAACTGTGCACGGTGCCAGCCGCTGTGGCCTGTGGGGGAGTCTGTATAGACTGGTGTGACGTGTAAACCGGGTCGCATGTGAGCAGCTCCCACGATACGTCCGCCAGGTAGCGTGTAAGGGTCTTGCTCCAGCACGCCCTGCATGGGTTGACCGTCCAACATGCGGACGGGTAGGAGAGGGCTCCAGCGCCTACCATCCGTACTGACCACGTAATGGGCAAAGCCTCCTGTGGGCTCCAGTTGTTTGGGCCAAACGTTGATGAATGCCGTTAATGTGTCGGCCGTACTCAGCCACCCTCCGGAGGTGCAGTAGGCGCTGTCGGTAGCCGCTGCCAACAGGGTAGGTTCTGACCAGGAAAGGCCTTCGTCGGTGCTTTGGCTGAACATCACGCAGGTATCGTCGGCGTCTTCGTCTGTCTTCGAGCTTTGCCACATGCAGTAGAGTGTGCCCTTGAAAGTCGTCAGCACCACGCCGTTGGCATATTGGTTCGTCGTATCAGTAGCCGCTGCCACTGTCACCGTCTTGGTGCCAGGGGCTTCTGACAGTCCTAACGTTTCCGCCTGCGTCGTGTCTGTCACGTTTGCCGTTAGGTAAGGCAGAACGTTCTGTGTAGCTTGTTGCTCTGCCCGTCCTGTGTGCGACAGACTGCTGCATCCTGCTACAGTCAGCATCAGGCCCAATCCGAATAATATGTTTAACCTTTTTGTCATTGGTTTGTGTATTTATGAAATTATTCGTACCTTTGCAACATGAATTCGTATTTCGCAGCATGATGAATGAAGCACGTACCGTAGAGATGTTGGAGGAACACGGCGTGAAGCCTACTGCCAACCGTATTGTTGTGGCCAAGGCATTGGCGGCAGCTGATGGGCCGATGTCGCTGGCAGAGCTGGAGCGTAAGATCCTGACGATTGACAAGTCGGGCATTTTCCGCGCTCTGACACTCTTCCGTGAACACCATCTGGTACACGTGATAGAAGGGGGCACGGAGGGCGTGAAGTACGAGCTTTGCCACAGTCATGACCATGAAAACGACGAAGACCTGCATCCTCATTTCTATTGTGAGCAGTGCCAGAAGACCTATTGCCTGGATCATCTGGAACTGCCCGACGTAGTGCTGCCCGAGGGCTTTGAGCCTCATTCTATGAACCTCATCATCAAAGGCCGTTGCCCAGAGTGCAGCGGCAAGTAATTATCCGTAGAATTCCTTATACCATTCCGCAAACTTACGGAGTCCTTCACGCAGGGTGATTCTGGGCGTGAAGCCATAGTCACGCTCCAAAGCGGTGGCATCAGCATAGGTGGTGGGAACGTCGCCTGGCTGCATGGGTACCAGCTGCTTGTGGGCCTCGAAGTCGAAGTCTGCGGGGAGTACCCCAGCACGTACCAGCTCTTCCTGGAGCGTGTTGACGAAGTCGAGCAGGTTTTCCGGTTGACCGCCACCGATGTTATAAACGGCGTAGGGAGGAATGGGCAGTCCGTCATCGCCCTTCTTCCGTTCAGGGGCACCGGCCATCACGCGAACGATGCCTTCTACGATGTCATCGACGTAGGTGAAGTCTCTGCGACAGTTACCGTAATTGAATATCTGGATGGTCTCTCCCTTCAGCAGTTTATTGGTAAAGCCGAAGTAAGCCATGTCTGGACGACCTGCTGGACCATAGACGGTAAAGAAACGCAAGCCCGTCGAAGGGATGTCGTAGAGCTTGGAATAGCAGTGGGCCATGAGCTCGTTGCTCTTCTTGGTAGCAGCATAAAGTGAGACAGGGTTATCTACACGGTCGTCGGTGCTGAACGGCACTTTCTTGTTTCCACCATAGACGCTGGACGATGAGGCATAGACCAAATGCTGCACAGGATGGTGGCGACAGGCTTCCAGAATGTTGTAGAAACCAATGAGGTTTGACTGGATATAAGCATCGGGGTTGGTGATGGAATAACGCACACCAGCCTGAGCTGCGAGGTTGACCACCACATCGAAGTGGTACTCCTCAAACAAGCTGTCGATAATAGCCTTGTCTGCAATGTCACCTTTGACGAAGACCCAGCGATTCCCGTTTTCTCCCCCTAAACAGGGGGAGTTAGAGAGGGTCTTCAGTCTATACTCCTTCAGACTGACGTCGTAGTAGTCGTTCATATTGTCAATGCCCACGATGGTGGCACCTTTCACGTCCTGAAACAGGCGCTTGACGAGGTTGCTGCCAATGAAGCCGGCAGCACCTGTCACGAAAATGGTTTTGTTGTCTAAACTAATCCTTTCCATATATCTCTATTGCTTTATAATACGTATCCAGACTTCCGATGTCGAAACGTCCTGCTGACATGGGCCATGCGTGCATCACAGTATGCTCCACCATGTAGTGTGCGAGATTGCCTGGGGCATCCTTGCCACAGCCGTTTTCCACAGAATGGCGGACGAGGTCGAGGTCTTTCTCCAAGTAAATATAGAAGGGCGGCACGGCCCAATGACTTTTCGGCTCCTGGGGCTTCTCCTCCATGCTGAGCACCCGCATCTGCTCATCGACCTCGATGACGCCCGTGCGCTGCAGCTTTTCTATGCTTGGCTGTTCATGACACATGATGCACGACGTCTGTTTCTGCTTGGCGAAGTCCACAAACTCCTGGAACGGGAAGAACAGCAAATTGTCGGCGGCGACGACCAAGACCCCCTCCAGCTCCCCCTGTTTAGGGGGAGAATCCAAGCCTATTGGGGCTTTCTTGTCAATGTAATCAAGGGCAAGTAGCAAATCTCTCACTGCGCCGAGTCGTGTCTCGTTGGTCTCGGTGCCATCATCGATGATGGATATGGGTTTTGAATAATGCTGCTCCGCAGCCCATTGTTCAAAAATGTGTGCAAACTTATGGTTTGTCACAATGATATGCTCTGTGATGTCATCGATGGTGTCGATGTCATCGAGCATTCTGCCTAAGATAGTGCTCTTGCCTATCTTCAGCAAAGGCTTCGGAAAGTTCTTTGTCAGCTCACCTAAGCGGGTGGCATAACCCGCAGCAATCACAATATTCTTCATACGAACCGTGCTCCATTATCAGGTTTTACCCAAAACACCTCAAAAGTCTTCTCATACTCAGGGAACTGCTCTAAGTAGCGGGCAGTCAGTTCACGGCCAATCTCCTCCTTGTAGGCTGGATCAACCAGTGCGATGCAGGCACCCTTGAAGCCGGCACCAGAGAAACGACCGCCCCAGACGCCTGGCAGCGAACGCATAATCTCGTAGATGGCAATGAGCTCGGGCGACCCACACTCGTAGTTGTGGATGCTTGACTCACAGCTATCGAACGACAGCTTGCCAAACAACTTCAGATTACCCGTCTCCCAGGCCGTCACACCCTGACGCACGCGACGGTATTCTGTGTAGAAATGTTCTGCACGACGGGCAAAGCGGGCAGGCATGGCAATCTTCGTCTTGTCGAATGTTGCCTTGGGAATATCTCGCAGGAACGTCTTATCAAACGTCTTCAGCGGCTGGTCGGTATAGGCCAGCATGTTCCAAGCTGCCGTCTTACATTCATACACGCGAAGGTTATAGTCGGAGTTTACCAACGAACGCGTCAGGCCTGAGAAGAAGATGCCAATCTCGAAATCCGGCATCTCGGGATTCTTCTTGATGATACGCCAGTCGTTCGAATCACAATCCAAGAACAGCAAGCCGTCTTTCTTGCCCAAGGCGATACATGCTTGGTCGAGCAGACCGTTGTTCAGTCCGATGTACTCCCGTTCAGCTTCCGATGCAATCTTCACTACCTCAAATGGTTGCAACTGGATGTCGTTGGCCTTTGCCAGCGCCATGACATAGGCGACGAGTACAGCAGCCGACGAAGACAAACCACCTACGGGCAATGAGCCCTGTATGACACCTTCGATGCCTCGTATCAGTTCAAAACGCTTGCGTAAAGCGTACTTCGCACCACGGGCGTAGTCGCCCCAATGGTGTTCACGAACCTGCGACGGCGTATTCACATGAAACGAGACGTCACCCTCAAAGGTCCTTGACGAAAGCTTTACTTCCGTATCCGTCCTTACGTTAAACCACAGATCGACACCCTTGTCAATGGCGAAACCCGTCACCAGTCCGTGCTGGTGATCCACGTGTGCTCCCAAGGGACACACTCTGTAAGGCGAGAAAATATGATACTGATAATCCATACTTTTATAAATTTGCTACAAAAGTACAAAAAACTCTCAACTTTCAACACTCAACTCTCAACTTTTTTGTACTTTGACTATATCGAAGGCACTTTCGTTCGGAAAAGAAAAGAAAAACAAGTTTTCCTTTTGCATTTCGCTCACTTATTCGTACCTTTGCACCAAAAATTGAAGAAGATGAATATTGAGCAACAAATAATGAGTGCGGCACAGGCCGCCGTAAAGGCACTCTATCAGCAGGAAGTGCCCGAGAAAATGGTACAGCTGCAGAAGACACGCAGCGAGTTTGAGGGTAACCTCACACTGGTGGTTTTCCCCTTTGTCAAGATGGCCCGCAAGAGTCCTGAGCAGACGGCGCAGGAGTTGGGCGAATATCTGCAGGCTAACTGCGAGGCAGTGGCCAAGTTCAATGTGGTCAAGGGTTTCCTGAACCTGACGGTGTCTAATGAGGCATGGCTCTCGCTGCTGTCCGACATGGACAAGGAGGAACACTACGGTGAGAAAGCAGCAGACGAGAATTCCCCCCTCGTTATGATTGAGTACTCTTCGCCCAACACCAACAAACCCCTGCACCTGGGTCATGTGCGTAACAACCTGTTAGGCTGGTCGCTGGCACAGATTATGCAAGCCAATGGCAATAAGGTGGTGAAGACCAACATCGTCAACGACCGTGGTATCCACATCTGTAAGTCGATGCTGGCCTGGCTGAAGTGGGGCAACGGCGAGACGCCCGAGTCGAGTGGCAAGAAGGGTGACCACCTCATCGGCGACTACTATGTGCTCTTCGACAAGCACTATCGCGAGGAAATCAAGGAACTCGTGGCTCAAGGCATGGACGAAGAGAAGGCCAAGCAGGAGGCTCCGCTCATCAAGGAGGCTCACGAGATGCTGGTGAAGTGGGAGCAGAACGACCCTGAGGTGCGTGCCCTATGGGAGAAGATGAACAGCTGGGTGTATGCCGGCTTCGACGAGACCTACCAGAAAATGGGTGTAAAGTTCGACAAGATATACTACGAGAGCCAGACCTACCTGAAGGGTAAGGCCAAGGTGGAGGAAGGACTTGCCAAGGGACTCTTTGAGCGCCACGAGGACAACAGCGTATGGGCCGACCTCACCAACGAGGGACTCGACCAGAAGTTGCTGCTTCGCTCTGACGGCACCTCCGTTTATATGACACAGGACATCGGTACCGCTGAGATGCGCTTTCAGGACTACCCCATCGATAAGATGATCTACGTGGTGGGCAACGAGCAGAACTACCACTTTCAGGTGCTCTCCATCCTCCTTGACCGTCTGGGCTTCAAGTGGGGTAAGGAACTTACCCACTTCTCTTATGGAATGGTGGAGTTGCCCAATGGCAAGATGAAGAGTCGTGAGGGAACGGTGGTCGATGCTGACGACCTGATGGAACTGATGGTTGAGGATGCCTACAAGACCTCGATGGAATTGGGTAAGTTTGACGACATGACCGAGGACGAGCGTCGTGAGATTGCCCGTATCGTAGGTATGGGTGCCCTCAAGTACTTCATCTTGAAGGTTGATGCACGCAAGAACATGCTGTTCAATCCTGAGGAGTCCATCGACTTCAACGGCAACACGGGTCCGTTCATTCAATATACTTATGCCCGAATCCGTAGCATCCTCAGGAAGGCTGAGGATATTCAGAATACTCAGAACACTCTGAGTAATCCGAGTACTCTGAATGAGAAAGAAATCGAACTCATCCAGAAGATGAGCGAGTATGGTGCCGCTGTTGAGCAGGCCGGTAAGGACTATTCACCCTCAGGCATTGCCAACTACTGCTACGAGCTGACCAAGGTGTTCAACCAGTTCTATCATGACTACAGCATCCTCAACGAGCCGGATGAGAACATCAAGGCCATGCGTCTTGTCATTGCCCGCAATGTTGCCAAGATTATCAAGAATGGCATGAGTCTCTTGGGCATTGAGGTACCCGAAAGAATGTAGTTTAAAGTTTAGAGTTGAGTGTTGAGAGTTGAGAGTTTGAATCCACCTTCGTATCGCAACGATACGGTGTTGCCACTCCCCATGGAGGTGAAGGCTGACGCATGGGCCGTTGATGCGGCCTGTAGCGGCAACCCAGGGCCGATGGAGTATCAGGCGATAGACCTGCAGACGGGCTATCGTGTGTTTCACTACGGTCCCGTTCATGGCACCAACAACATCGGGGAGTTTCTGGCCATTGTCCACGCTCTCGCGCTTTGCTGGCAACAGGGACTGCACCAGAAAACTATCTATAGTGACTCCTATAACGCCATCCTCTGGGTTACCAAGCGCAAATGCAAAACCAAGTTGGAGCGCACGC
Source organism: uncultured Prevotella sp. (assembly GCA_947169685.1). Taxonomy (GTDB): domain Bacteria; phylum Bacteroidota; class Bacteroidia; order Bacteroidales; family Bacteroidaceae; genus Prevotella. The sequence continues at coordinate 18,408 of CAMVQS010000033.1, forward strand.
CGCAGACTGAACAGCTGTTTCAGATTATAGAGCGGGCAGAACGCTGGTTACAGACACACGATTTTCACAACCCGATTATCAAGTGGGAAACAGCCCGATGGGGTGAGGTGCCTGCTGATTTCGGACGCAAATAATAAAGAAGTGTATAACACGACATGAGAAGACTACTGCTTATTATCATTACAACAACCCTTGTCTGCGGATTGCAAGCTCAGAACATACGCGACGAGATTTATAAGAACAAGCACTACGCTGCTGGTTTCTATACGTTCTATGCCGGGCCTGCACAGCTGAAGACAACGCCTGCTCCTCAAGGCAAAAAGCCCTTTTACATCAGCCACTATGGCTGTCATGGCTCACGTTACCACACGGCAGCCTCCTCTTATGACAAGCCTTACGAGACGATGTTGAAGGCCGACAGCCTGGGTAAACTGACGGTACTGGGACAAGACGTGCTGCGTCGTCTCAGCCTTATACGTGAGGATGCCTGGCAACGCTGGGGAGAGCTGACGGACTTGGGTGGCCAGCAACAGCGTGAAATCATGGAACGCATGATGGAGCGCTTTCCCGAGGTGTTTACGGACAAGGCTAATATAGACGCACGCAGTACCACCCTCACGCGTTGTATCATCTCCATGGAGTATGCTCTTTTGCAGATAGCACTCAGACACACTGGTATCCTCCATCAGAACGCCACAAAACGTGATACGTATTACCTGAACTACGAGGACAAGAAGCTCATGGCCGTGCAGATGGATTCTGCGACGACGGCACGCTACAACGCCCTCGCACGTCGCTATCAGCATCCTGACAGGCTTTTCTCTCTGCTTTTCAACGATACCGCCTACGTCCGTCATCAGCTGAACGCCGTGCAGCTCTACAGCTCGCTCTTCCGTTTGGGAGGCAACCTGCAGAACATGGACTACCGCCACCAGCTCACCCTCTACGACCTGTTTACCGAGGAGGAAGCCTACAACAACTGGAAGATTGCCAATGCCTGGTCGTACATCAACTACGGTGGCTATACGGGCAACGGAGGACAGCAACCCTACGCCCAGCGCTATCTGCTGCGAAAGATGATTGAACAGGCCGACAGCGTCATTCGTCAGTCCTGTCCTACGGTCCACCTGCGTTTTGGTGACGAGACGGGCATCATTCCCCTGGCATGTCTGCTCGACATCAACGGCTACGGACTGGCTACCGACAACCTTGATGCGCTGGACGAAATGGGGTGGATAGACTACCACATCTCTCCTGTGGCTGCCAACATCCAGATTATCTTCTATCGGCACGACGAGCACGACGACGACGTGCTGCTCAAGGTGCTGCTCAACGAGAACGAGGCCCGCCTGCCCCTGCCTGCTGACAGGGCTCCCTACTACCGTTGGTCGGACTTCCGCAAGTATTACCTGAAAAAACTGGACGATTATGAGAATGAGAATAAATAAAGCAATATTGGTATGCCTCCAGCTCGTGGCCGTCCTTCAGCCCCTCAAGGCGCAGACAGCTCTCGACTACATTGAGCGTAACCGTAACTTTGCTGCCAGCAACTACAGCATCTACCCCGACACGCTCATACCTCCACAGACACCGCCTCCCGCAGGCTACCAGCCTTTCTACCTCAGCCACTACGGACGTCACGGCTCACGTTACATCAACAGCACCACGGCCTTCGACATTCCGCGTCAGATGCTGCTCAAGGCTGACAGTCTGGGACAGCTTACAGAGACAGGAAAGTGTGTTCTGAAAGAGCTCGAATATATCATCGAGGATACCAACGACCGCTGGGGCGACCTGACGGGATGGGGCAAGCTGCAGCATCGTGGCATCGCACGCCGTATGGTTGCAAACTTCCCTGAGCTCTTCCGCGACGGCACCCACGTCGATGCACGCAGCACCACCGTCACCCGCTGCATCCTTTCCATGGGTGTGGCACTGCAGACGTTAGAGAACGCCAACCCGCGCCTCTACGTCACCCTCAGGGCTTCACAGCGCGACATGCACTACATGAACTTTCAGGACAAAAAACTGCGCAAGGGAGCAATGACACCCGAGGCTCAGAAGGCATACGACGACTTCTGCGCAGACCTCGACCGTAATCCGCGTATCATGAGACAGCTCTTCGTCTGTCCCGACTCTGTCCGTCAGTTTGTTGATGAGAGATGGCTCAATTATTACATCATCAAGGCAGGAATGATTCAGCAGAACACCCACCTTGCCACCAAGACCTACCTGCTGGACCTCTTTACCGCCGAGGAGCTCTACCGGATGTGGAAGACGGAAAACGTCTGGTGGTTTATCAACCACGGCTTCACGCCCCTCAACGGCAGCCGGCAGCCCTACACCCAGCGTCACCTGCTGCGCCAGCTCATCAACGATGCCGACAGCTGCATCCGCATGGCACGTCCCCCCGTGCAGCTGCGCTATGGACATGAGACGGTGCTTTTGCCGCTCGTCTGTCTGTTAGGCATCAACGGCTTTGACTTCACGACTGACCGTCTGGAAGAGCTGGAGCCCCACGGCTGGCTGGCAGCCCTAGTGTTCCCCATGGCCTCAAACCTGCAGTTCGTCTTCTATCGCCGCGACCTGAGTGACCGCGACATACTCTTCAAGGTGCTGCTCAATGAGCGCGAAGCAACGTTGCCCCTGCCGGCGGACAAGGCACCCTATTACCACTGGAACGACTTCCGCGATCATTATCTGAACATGCTCGACGCTGACAGAAGGCGAAAGAAATAAGGATGATTATGCTTTGACATACACGCACAGCGTGTTCTCACCGTATGTATGGCTGCTTCGCAGCTGTGCAGTGGCGGGGATGCCTGCTGCACGTGTGCCGCCACCCACGACGAGGGGAGCCGTCTCCACACGCAGCTCGTCCCACCAGCCGCTTTCCATAAACGAACGGTGTGTCTGTGCACCACCCTCGACGATAAGCGACTGTATGCCGTGCTGGTAGAGGTCGTCCATCAGTTGCTGTAATGGACGGTCGTGGGTGAGCACGATACGTTTGGGATTGGCACCCGTCCAGTGGCGCACGTTCAGCTGTGGCTGGTCACGCGTAAACGTGGTATGCCCCACGAGGATAGCCTCCTCCTCGGCCCGCAGCTTGTGCGACAGCATCAGCGTCTCGGCGTTCGAAAACTGTATAGGCTGGAAGTCCTTGTCAATGAAACCGTCGGCCGACTGTGCCCATTTCAGGATGACGTATGGGCGGTGCTCACGGTGGAACGTGAAGAAACGGCGGTTCAGCCATTGGCACTCCTGCTCCAGCACCCCCACGGTAACCTCGATGCCAGACTGCTGCAGACGTTCAATGCCACGCCCCTGCACCTCGCTGAACGGGTCAACGGTGCCCACCACACAGCGGCGCACCCCTTTCTTTACAATAAGGTCGGCACAGGGCGGCGTCTTGCCGTAGTGCGCACAAGGCTCCAATGACACATAAATGGTGGCATCCTTAAGTAGCGGCTCGTCCTCACTTCGTATGGAGGCAAAGGCGTTAACCTCAGCATGGGCTTCTCCGCAACGCTGGTGATAGCCCTCACCGATGATACGTTCACCTACTACAATAACCGCCCCCACCATAGGGTTGGGGTGTGCGTTCTGTCGTCCGTTAGCTGCCAGTTGCAGACAACGGCGCATGTATTTCTCGTCTATTTCCATCTGGTTCATGGCGACAAAAGTACAAATAAGAATGCAAAAAAACAAAAATATTTGAGGATTTCAAACAAACATACCGAGTAAAGGGCCTTTACATGGCGAGTAACGACTGCTTACATACCGAGTAAAGACGCCTTACACGGCGAGTAAGAAAAACGATGAAAAGTGACAGATGACGGATGACAGATAATTATTAAGGATAAACCTATAGTTTATAAGAACACTCACTTTTTGATGTAAATATTTTGAATTATTGATAAAAATCTATATCTTTGCACTATTATGACGTACAGGGAACTATGGAGCCGACTGACAAGGGTGTATGACGAAGGCGAGGCCAAGGCCGTAGCACGCATGGTGTATGAGGTGGGCTACGGGCTGACCATGAGTGACTTGCTGATGGGGCGCGACAGCGAGGTGCCTCAGGAGGAGATGGAGGCGCTGGCTGCCAGGCTGGAGCGCCAGGAACCTGTGCAGTACGTCTTGGGACAGGCTGACTTCTTCGGTCGTACCTACCACGTGGAGCCTGGCGTTCTGATACCTCGCCCTGAGACGGAACATCTGTGCCGGCTGATTATAAAAGAGGAGAGAGGAGAGAGGAGAGAGGAAAGAGGAGAGAGGAAAGAGGAGAGAGGGGCAATTCTCGACATGGGAACTGGCAGCGGCTGCATCGCCATCACACTGGCTTTGGAGCTAACGGGCAGCCGGGTAACGGCATGGGACATTTCACCCGTTGCCCTGCGCGTGGCCAAGGATAATGCCTGGCGGTTGGGTGCACAGGTTGACGTCGTAGAGAACGACATGCTGCAGCAGACCCCCCACGTGGTACCCCAGTGGAACCTCATCGTGAGCAATCCGCCATATATCTGTAGCAGTGAAGCCAGCCAGATGGGGGCCAATGTGCTGGACTACGAACCAGAGGTGGCTCTTTTTGTGCCGGACGACGACCCGCTGATGTTCTATGTCCCTATCATGAACTACGCTCAGGCTGCGCTACATCCTGACGGCGAGCTTTGGTTGGAAACCAACCCGCTGTATGAGAAGACTATTGAGGAATGTCTGCTCGAACGGGGCTTCCGCGTTAGAGCCCACGATGACCAGTTTGGAAAGAAACGTTTTATACAAGCCATACGATGAAACTGAAGACAGAGCAAGAAGCCTACCTGACGTTGGCAGCCATTTGTGCAAAGGCTGAGCACTGTCAGTGGGAAATGTTGGAAAAGATGCGCCGCTGGGAACTCTCGGACGAAGCCCAGGCACGTGTGATGGAGCGGCTGGTGAAGGAACGCTATGTGGATGACGAGCGTTATGCCCGTGCCTTTGTGCTCGACAAGATTCGCTATAATAAGTGGGGACAGCGTAAGGTGGAGCAAGCCCTGTGGCAGAAACATATTGACGACGACATCCGCCAACGTGTGCTCAGTGAGGTTGACGACGAGGAGTATCTCAGCGTACTGCGTCCACTGCTCAAACAGAAGCGGCGCAGCGTTAAAGCTTCCAGCGACTACGAGATGAACCAGAAGCTCATACGCTTCGCGCTGGGACGAGGCTTCAGGTTTGATATTATCCGACAATGTCTTGACGTAACAGATGAAGACCAGTATCTGGACGAGGATTGTTGACCTCATAGCGCCTCGTCGCTGTATCATGTGCGAAGGGCGGTTGGATGCAGAGGAGGAATTTCTCTGCCAGGCATGTTCGCGTGAGCTACCTCGTACCCATTTTCATCAGAAGCCTTACGAAAACCCTATGGCGCAGCTCTTCTGGGGGCTCATGCCCGTGGAGCGTGCCACCGCTTGGTTCTACTACGCGCCCCACACCCGCACCAGCCAGATTCTTTACGACCTGAAGTACCACCACCAGCCCGACATCGGAACGGTCTTAGGTGAAGCCTTTGCCAGCGAAATCAAGGACAGCGGCTTCTTCGACGGCATTGATGCAATCATTCCTGTCCCTCTTGCAAAGGAGCGTGAGCGACAGCGAGGCTACAACCAGAGTCTGATGATTGCCCGTGGTGTCAGTCAGGCGACAGGAATTTCTGTTATGACCGATGTCCTGCGACGATTGCATTTCTCGGAAAGCCAGACACAGCTTGACCGCTGGGAACGACTGAAGAATGTAGAACAGCAATTTCAGGCCCTTCACCCCGAAGCGCTGCAAGGCAAGCATATACTTCTCATTGACGATGTGGTAACCACAGGCGCTACGCTCATAGCCTGTGCACAGGCATTACAGCCCAAAACGAACAACATCCGCTTCAGCGTGCTTTCGCTGGGATTCACAAAGACATAGTTTCCAAAAGTAACTTCCTAGAAGGTTAGGCTGAGAGCGTAGCGCAGACCCCACTCGGGGCTGGTGGGCAGGTCGTTGTAGTTGAGACGGCGCACGTACTCTATGCGGAAGAGCTTGAAGATGTTGTGAATACCGACGACCAGCTCTGCATAAGGACGCTCAGGGTCCATGACGTAGGAGCCCTCGGGGAAGTGCATGAGGTTGGCATCGCCCGCATTCTCCGGCAGGAAGGGGTTGTTGCCGTCGGTGAGCGTTCCCCAGAGCAGTCGGAAGCCGATGTACTCACGCAGGTAGAGCTTCTTGATGAGCGGCAGGCGGTTGAACAGCTTGCCGTTCAGGTCCCACGACACCATGAGCGAGGCATAGCGGTCGTTGAGAAACTCCATCGTGTTGATTAGGCTGAAGGTCTCCTTCTGGATGATGTACGACGGGTTGGATGCAGGATGGATGAGCAGGGGGTAAGGAACAATGTTCCACTGGATGCCGCCCTTGAGATCTACATCGAGCTTGCCCCAGCTGCTGAGCCAGAAACGCTTGAAGATATGCGCCTCGGTATAGTTATAACGGTAGTCACCGCCAAAGGCGCCGTCGAAGCCCACGGTATGGGAGAGGCTGAACACAGGAGCGTCGAGGTTGATGACACGACGGCGCAGCTTGTTGTTGATGTAGGTCTCGCCAGGGGCGTAGCGCAGTCGGACGGTCACCTCGGTAGTGTGCAGGTATTCACCGTTGCCGGTCTTGCAGAAATCGGTCAGCACGGGCTGGTCGAGGGTACGGAACGACATGGCGCCGCAAGCCTCGTTCTCCTCCACCTTTCCGGTAACCGAGGCACGCAGTCCCCAGTCGGTTTCGTACTCGAAGGTAGCGCTGAAACGGTTGTAGAGCATCATCTTGTTAGTCTCCGCCCATTTCATGGCTACCAGGAAGTTGTCCTTGTCGGTGGACATGAAGCGGTCGCTGGGCGAGCAGACGTCACGTGTGGCCTGCAGGGTGAGCGTACGCTTGGGAAACTCGTGGGGCAGGTATTTCTTGGGGTTGAGCGAGTAGGTGAACTCCGCGTTATAGTAGTTCTTGTGGCTGCGCCATCCACGTCCGTAGTAGCCTGCCAGGAAGAAGTGGGGGCTGAGGTTGGCGGTGGTCTTGAAACTCAGGCGGCTACGCAGTCCATCGACGAAGTTGCTGGAGATGAGGGTGTTGATGGGACAGAGGTCAATATAGTTGGGGTCGCCCGTCTCGACGGAGTTCTCAACGAGTGCCTTCAGTCCGAAGATGATGTACTTCATGCCTCGGATGTTCTCAATGCGGTGGATGAACTTGTCCATGGAGCCTTCACTCTTGGTGAGCTTCACCTGCCGGTACTGGTTCCAGAACTCATCGTCGCGCATCTCTGCATCGGCCTCGGTCACCTCGTTGGTGCTACCCTTGAAGAGCTTGTCAGGGAGCGGGTCGAAGGCATATTCGGTCATGCGTGTGGTACGGGTGACGGTGAAGCTGCTGAGGAAGCTCACGAGACTCAGGTCGGTGGTCATGTCGTCCTTGGTGAGCACCCATTGTCCGTCGGGAAGCTGTTCGTAGTCCTGCAGTATCTGCACGTTTTCCACAAAGTTCACGTTGGCCTGCTTGGGGATGGTCATCACGCAGCGGCGTACGTGGAGCGTGGAGTCCTTAAGGATGTAGAGGTCGCCGCGGAATCCCTGGTCCTGCAGGTTGTTGGGCAGGAAGTGCAGGTGTATGCACGAGTCTCGTTCAACGGTGAGCGTGTCCTCGATGTAATAGCGGTAGAAGCCGATGCCCTCTTCGGAAACGGGCGAGATGAAGGGACGCTGCAGCAGTCGGATACGGTCCTGATAGATGTCGATGTCGGTAAAGACGTCCTTCACGACGGTATTGATGATGTCGCCCGTCTGGAAGAAGTCGTTGAGTCCGCGTGAGGTCTGTCCGCGAATGATGGTTTTCTCGGCATGCGGGTCGCGGCGATAGACTTTCTGCGAAACGGTCTCATCGACGCTGACGGGCAGAATCATCTTGCCTGTGGCGGCGCTGGTCTCCACGTGTTCGAGTATCCAAGGGTGCTTTTTGAAGATTCCCGACTCCAGCTGTTCGGGCTTCAGGTCGTTGAGCGAGAGGGTTATCTTCTCGTATTTGTTGTAGTTATAGTAGTCGTTGACGCTGAGGTCGGTCTTCTTCTTGGCGGCCACCACACGTTTCATCAGCTCTACAGCAGGGTTGTTCTTCCGGCTGTACTTGTCACGCTTCTGACTGACGATAACCTCGCCGATGGTCTGGTCGTCGGGCTTGAGGGCGATGTTGAGCACATGCTTGGTCTTGGCGTTGACGGGGATGATGCGTGTGGCATAGCCCACGGCACTGACGGTGATGTTCCACCCCTCATGACGGTCGATGGAGTAGCGTCCGTAATAGTCGGAAACGGCAGAGACGTGATGTCCCTTATAGACAATGCTGGCATAGGCGATGCTGTCACCTGTCTCAGCATCGGTGACCACACCTGTTATTTTCTGCGCCCAAAGAGGGGCCGCCAGCATGAACAGGCAGATTATCAGGAAAAGAAATCTTTTCATTTGGCCTACAAAGGTACGAAAAAGTTTAGAGTTTAGAGTTTAGAGTTTAGAGTTTTTTACTTTTTTTCGTACCTTTGACTATCGTCGAAAGTACTTCCGCTCGAGAAAACTCAAAATTCTTTTGGTTTTCTTCTCGCTAATTCGTACCTTTGCACCCTATAAAGAACAATACGCAAACATTTTTATGGACGCTATCAAGAAGATTTTTGCAGGAAAACTGCTGGACATCAAGGCTATCAAGCTGCAGCCCACCGACCCCTTTACATGGGCTTCGGGCTGGAAGTCACCCATTTATACCGACAACCGCAAGACGCTGGGATTCCCCGACGTACGCTCGTTTGTCAAGTTGGAGCTCTGTCACGCCATTCAGGAACGCTTCCCTGAGGCAGAGGCTGTGGCAGGCGTTGCAACGGGAGCCATCGCACAAGGTGCGCTGGTGGCCGACGAGCTGGGACTGCCCTACGCCTACGTTCGTCCGAAGCCGAAAGACCACGGCATGGGCAATCAGGTAGAGGGTGAGCTGACGAAGGGTGCTAAGGTCATCGTCGTGGAAGACCTCATCTCGACTGGCGGCAGCAGCCTGAAGGCGGTGGCTGCATTGCGTGAATACGGCGTGGAGGTCATCGGCATGGTGGCAAGCTTTACTTATGGTTTCCCTGTTGCAGAGGAGGCTTTCCGTGAGGCTGGTGTACAGCTGATCACCCTGAGCGACTACAATGCCGTGCTGGAACAGGCCGCCGAGACCGGTTACATCAAGGCCGAGGAGATTGAAGTACTGAAGGAGTGGCGTAAGGACCCGTCGGTTTGGGGAAAATAAATTGTAAATTGTCCAATTGTAAATTAAGAAGATGTCAAAATTTGAAAGTAGCATCAAGCAGATACCCTATTCGCAGGCTGCCGTCTATCGTAACCTGAGTGACCTGAGCAACCTGGAGCGGGTTCGTGACCGTATCCCCGAGGATAAAGTGAAGGACTTTTCGTTCGACTGTGACTCGGTCACCATCAGTGCCGATCCCGTCGGACTCATCACGCTGCGCATCTGTGAGCGTGAAGAGCCCAAGTGCATCAAGTTTGAGACAGCACAGTCGCCGCTGCCCTTCAACCTGTGGATTCAGGTGCTCCCCGTCACGGAAACCACCAGTAAGATGAAGCTCACGCTGAAGGCCGACATTCCCTTTATGCTGAAAGGCATGGTGAGCGGACCGTTGGAGGACGGATTGGAGAAAATTGCCGACGCACTGGCACAAATACCGTATGAATAATGAAACTTTGGGAGAAGAACTACGAGATCAATAGGGAGATAGAGCGCTTTACCGTAGGGCGCGACCGTGAGATGGACCTCTATCTGGCCAAGTACGACGTGCTGGGCTCCATGGCCCACATCACCATGCTGGAGAGTATCGGACTGCTGGAGCAGGACGAGCTGCGCCAGTTGCTGGCTGAGCTCAGGAATATCTATGCCGTTTGCGAACGCGGCGAGTTCCTGATTGAAGATGGCATTGAGGACGTTCATTCACAGGTGGAGCTGATGCTCACCCGCCGTCTGGGCGACATGGGTAAGAAAATTCATTCGGGCCGTTCGCGCAACGACCAGGTGCTGGTGGATTTAAAACTCTTTACGCGTAGCCAGCTCATAGAGATAGCCCAATTGGTCAAGACACTCTTCGACGAGCTTGTTCAGAAGAGCAACCAATACAAGGACGTGCTTATGCCCGGCTATACCCATCTGCAGGTGGCTATGCCCAGCTCGTTCGGACTGTGGTTTGGCGCCTATGCGGAGAGCCTGACCGACGACATGCTGTTCCTGCAGGCTGCCTACAAGATGACCAACCGCAACCCCCTTGGTTCAGCTGCGGGCTACGGCTCCAGTTTCCCCCTGAACCGCCAGATGACAACCGACTTGTTGGGCTTCGACTCCATGGACTATAATGTGGTCTATGCACAGATGGGACGCGGCAAGACCGAGCGTAACGTGGGCTTTGCCCTGGCCACCATTGCCGGCACACTGGCGAAGCTTGCCTTCGATGCCTGCCTGTTCAACTCGCAGAACTTCTCGTTTGTTAAGCTGCCCAAGGAGTGCACCACTGGCAGTAGCATCATGCCCCACAAAAAGAATCCTGATGTCTTCGAGCTCATCCGTGCCAAGTGCAACAAATTACAGGCATTACCCCAGCAGGTGACGCTCATCATGAACAACCTGCCCGTAGGCTATTTCCGTGACCTGCAAATTATCAAGGAGGTGTTCCTGCCAGCCTTCGATGAGTTGAAGGACTGTCTCCAGATGACGGCCTACATCATCAATAAGATTGAGGTGAACGAGCATATTCTTGACAACACGATGTACGACCCCATCTTCAGTGTGGAGGAAGTGAACCGTCTGGCA
>CAMVQS010000034.1 GCA_947169685.1 uncultured Prevotella sp.
GTAAGCAGATTGCCATTGCCGTGAAGGCTGGCGGTCCGGAGCCCGACATGAACCCCGCGCTGCGTGCTATCATCGCCAACGCCAAGCGCGAGAACATGCCGAAGGACAACATTGAGCGTGCCATCAAGAACGCTATGGGTAAGGACCAGAGCGACTACAAGGAAGTGACTTACGAGGGATATGGCCCTCACGGTATTGCCATCTTCGTTGACACCCTGACCGACAACACCACGCGTACCGTGGGTGACGTTCGTTCGGTGTTCAACAAGTTCAACGGTAACCTCGGTACACAGGGCAGCCTGTCGTTCCTGTTCGACCATAAGTGCGTGTTCACCTTCAAGAAGAAGGACGGTCTGGATATGGACGAGATGATTCTCGACCTGATTGACTATGGTGTGGAAGACGAGTACGACGAGGATGAGGAAGAGAACAGCATCACCATCTATGGTGACCCGCAGTCGTTTGGCGCTATCCAGAAGCATCTGGAGGAGAACGGCTTTGAGGTGACGGGTGCTGAGTTCACTCGCATCCCCAACGACCTGAAGGACGTGACGCCCGAGGAGCGTGAGACCATTGACAAGATGGTGGAGAAGCTCGAGGACTTCGACGACGTGCAGACGGTCTATACGAACATGAAACCTGAACTGGGAGAGTAATTCTCCCAGTTTTTTTTATTTGTTATAGTCTTTGGGCGTGAAGGTCGTCTCAAAGAGTACTAGTCCCTCGTTGGCCGAAGAGCGATAGACATAGCGAATGTTGTACTCGTGCTCGCGGACAGCGTTCAGCGCAGTGGAGTTCTTCACTTCCTTCTGTAATGTTTCTCGCGGATTCATTTTCTTGATGGCCATTGCATTGTCGGCAGATCCCGACATGGTGTAGTAATAGCTGACGGTCAGCGTCTGCTTGTCGAACGTCATGCTGTCAATGCGCGTGTTCAGGTTAATCTGGGCAGGACATTTCTTCGTGGTGAAGTCCTTGGCTTCACGTTCACAACGTTCTTCAAACGACTCCTGACAGGCCGTCAAAACGGCACCCATAAATAATAAGATGTATAACTTTCTCATTGTACTTGTAATTTTTCGCATACAAAATTACAAAAAAATCATAATTGACGCATCATTATTCATAAGATTTTCGTAAATTTGCATCTTAAATAGGAAACAAGGATAATAAAATGGACCATATTAGGAACTTTTGCATCATAGCACACATCGACCACGGTAAGTCAACCTTGGCCGACAGACTGCTGGAATACACCAAGACCATACAGGTTACGGAAGGCCAGATGCTGGACGATATGGACCTTGAGCGCGAACGTGGAATCACCATTAAGAGTCACGCCATTCAGATGGAGTACACCCACAATGGTGAGAAATATATACTGAACTTGATTGACACTCCGGGACATGTCGATTTCTCTTACGAGGTGTCGCGAAGCATTGCTGCCTGCGAGGGCGCGCTGTTGGTGGTGGATGCCACGCAGGGCGTGCAGGCACAGACCATCTCGAACCTTTACATGGCCATTGACCACGACCTCGAAATCATTCCCGTCATCAACAAGATTGACATGCCTTCGGCTATGCCTGACGAGGTGGAGGACGAGATTGTGGAGCTCATCGGCTGTAAGCATGAGGACATCATCCGTGCATCGGGTAAGACGGGGGAGGGTGTTGAGGATATACTGAATGCCGTCGTGGAGCGCATTCCGCACCCTGTAGGTGACGAGCAGGCTCCGCTCCAGGCACTTATCTTCGACTCGGTGTTCAACTCGTTCCGAGGCATCATTGCCTACTTCAAGATACTCAACGGCAACATCCGCCAGGGTGACAAGGTGAAGTTCTTTAACACCGGCATGGAGTACGACGCTGACGAGGTGGGCGTGCTGAAGATGGACATGATTCCCCGCAAGGAACTTCAGCTGCTGCCGGATATTCACAGATAATCTGTGATCCTGCAGCAGTGGTTATACTGGAGACGTGGGCTATATCATCAGCGGCATCAAGGACTCCAAGGAAGTGAAGGTGGGCGATACCATCACCCACGTGGCACGTCCCTGCGACAAGGCCATCGAGGGATTTCAGGAGGTGAAGCCTATGGTGTTCGCCGGCGTCTATCCCATTGACCCCACGGACTATGAGAACCTGCGTGCCTCGTTAGAGAAACTGCAGCTCAACGATGCCTCGCTGACCTTCACGCCAGAGTCGTCAGTAGCATTGGGCTTCGGCTTCCGTTGTGGCTTCCTCGGTCTCTTGCACATGGAGATTGTGCAGGAACGACTGGACCGTGAGTTCAACATGGACGTCATCACCACCGTGCCCAACGTGTCGTATATGTGTTATGACAAGCAGGGTGGGGAGAAGGAAGTGCACAACCCCTCGGGACTGCCTGACCAGACGCTCATCGACCATATTGAGGAGCCGTACATCAAGGCCAGCATCATCACCACGACAGACTTCATTGGTCCCATCATGACGCTCTGCCTCGACAAGCGCGGCGAGCTCATCGACCAGCAGTTCGTCAGCGGCAACCGCGTGGAGATACATTTCTACCTGCCGCTTGGCGAAATAGTGATTGACTTCTATGATAAGCTGAAGAGCATCTCGAAGGGATACGCCTCGTTCGACTACTACATCGACTCGTTCCGTCCCTCGAAGCTCGTCAAGCTCGACATCCTGCTCAACGGAGAACCCGTTGACGCCCTCTCTACGCTGACCCATCAGGACAATGCCGTGACCTTCGGGCGCCGCATGTGCGAGAAGCTCAAGGAGCTCATCCCGCGTCAGCAGTTCGACATTGCCATCCAGGCAGCCATCGGTGCCAAGATCATTGCACGCGAAACCATCAAGCAGGTCCGCAAGGACGTGACGGCCAAGTGCTATGGCGGCGACGTCAGCCGAAAGCGTAAGCTGCTGGAGAAACAGAAACGCGGTAAGAAGCGCATGAAGCAGATTGGAAATGTGGAAGTGCCGCAGAAAGCGTTCTTGGCAGTGTTGAAACTCGATTGAACAAACTAAAACAATATAATGTTTAACTAAGTAATATGACCAATATCAGCCTTACAACTCGCGATGTGGCGCGTGAATTAGCCCGTCGCTACAGTACAATGACACATGAGGAGCTGGACGTTCTGGAAAATGTTCTCGTTCCCATGAAGTTCCAGAAGGGAGAGATGATTCTTTCTGAAGGACAGACATGTACCAACATCTACTGGATTGCCAAGGGATTGGTGAGACAGTTCTATTATAAAAATGGAAAGGAACTGACAGAGCACATGGCTACAGAGAACAACATCGTCATGTGTATTGAAAGCCTGTTCAAGGAAGAGCCTACACGTTTACAAATTGTAGCACTTGAACCTACAGTTATCTATGCATTGCCCAAAGATGCTTTGGAGCAGGCCAGTATCAAGAGCGTCAACATACAGATGCTCTACCGTAAGATATTGGAGGAGTCGCTCATCCTCTCTCAGATTCATGCAGACATGTTGCGCTTCGAGTCGGCTCAGGACCGCTACGTCAAACTCGTCAAGAGCCAGCCGCAGCTCGTCCTCCGTGCTCCGCTGGTCTATATTGCCAGCTACCTGCAGATGACGCCCGAGACGCTGAGTCGTGTCAGAACGTCGGCCCTGTTGGAGTAACAAATAAAGAAGCCTGCTTCCACGTTGGAGGCAGGCTTCCATGTTTATAGATGTGTCCTTACTTGTTATGAGAGGGCAACGGTAAGTCCGGCCATGACGATGCTGACCATCGACATCAGCTTGATAAGAATGTTCAGCGACGGGCCGCTGGTGTCCTTGAACGGGTCGCCTACGGTGTCACCCACGATGGTGGCCTTATGGGCAAACGAGCCCTTGCCGCCGAAGTGGCCTTCCTCAACATTCTTCTTCGCATTGTCCCAGGCACCACCGGCATTGGCCATGAAGACAGCCAGCGTGAAGCCGCAGGTGAGTCCGCCAACGAGCAGACCGAGCACACCGGCAACGCCGAGCACGCAACCCACGACAATGGGGATGGCAATGGCGAGGAGTGACGGGAAGATCATCTCGTGCTGGGCTGCACGGGTGGAGATCTCTACGCAGGAACCGTAGTCGGGCGTGGCCTTGCCTTCGAGGATGCCCTTGATCTCACGGAACTGGCGACGAACTTCCTCTACCATCTTCTGGGCAGCACGTCCCACAGCTTCCATCGTCAGACCGCAGAACAGGAAGGCTGCCATACCGCCGATGAAGGCTCCTACGAGTACCTTCGGATTCATCAGCGTCACCTGGAAGTAGTTCATGAAGTCGGGGATGGTGGCCTGTGCGGCATTGATGACGTCACCCTTCAGGTCGGTCAGCGTAGCACCGGTACGCTCCATCGCAATCTTCACCTCTTCTATATATGAAGCCAGCAATGCCAGCGCGGTGAGAGCAGCAGAACCAATGGCGAAGCCCTTACCTGTGGCAGCGGTGGTGTTGCCCAGTGCGTCAAGGGCATCGGTACGGTGGCGTACCTCTTCACCCAACTCACTCATCTCAGCGTTACCGCCGGCATTGTCGGCAATGGGACCGTAAGCGTCGGTAGCCAGTGTAATGCCCAGTGTTGAGAGCATACCAACGGCAGCGATACCGATACCGTAGAGTCCGAACGACATATTCTCGGAGGTCATCATGTTCTGGACGTCGAACTTGATGGCGAATAGGTAGCTGAGCATGATGGCTACGCCGATGGTAACCACGGGGATACAGGTAGAAATCATACCTGTGCCAATACCCTTAATGATAACGGTGGCTGAACCGGTTAGTCCGGCCTCGGAAATCTTTTGTGTCGGCTTGTAGCTGTGCGAGGTGTAATACTCGGTAGCCTGTCCGATGATGACACCGGCCAGCAGACCCGTGATGACGGAGAATGACAGCCACTGCCAGTTCTGGATTTCGAGCAGGTAGAGAATGGCGAAAGTGGCAGCAGCAATGAGCACAGCACTGACATTGGTACCCAGGGCGAGTGAATGGAGCAGGTCCTTCATCGTAGCACCTTCCTTTGTACGTACGAGATAGATACCGAAGATGCTGAGGAACACGCCCACAGCAGCTATCAGCATCGGAGCAATGACGGCACGCAGCTGCATGTCAGGATTCAGGGCAAAGGCCGTAGCACCGAGGGCAGCCGTAGAAAGGATAGAGCCGCAATAGCTCTCATACAGGTCGGCACCCATGCCGGCTACGTCACCCACGTTGTCACCTACGTTATCAGCGATGGTGGCAGGGTTGCGAGGGTCGTCCTCAGGGATGTCTGCCTCCACCTTACCTACGATGTCGGCACCTACGTCGGCAGCCTTTGTATAGATACCACCGCCTACACGGGCAAACAGGGCCTGCGTAGAAGCACCCATACCGAAGGTCAGCATTGTCGTGGTAATGGTAATGAGTGCCATGTTGTCACCTTCGTAGAAGGCGTTAAGCACGAGGAACCAGATGGCGATGTCGAGCAGTCCGAGACCTACAACGGTCAGACCCATCACAGCACCAGAACGGAAGGCAATCTTCAGACCGGCATCCATGCTCTTGCGGGCAGCGTTTGCCGTACGGGCCGAAGCGTAGGTGGCTGTCTTCATACCGAAGAAGCCTGCCAGTCCGCTGAAGAAACCGCCCGTCAGGAAGGCGAACGGTACCCACGGGTTCTGCCAGTGCAGCACGTAGGCCATGACGGCGAAGATGATGGCAAGCACCACGAAGACGATGGCCACCACCTTGTACTGTTGTTTCAGATAGGCCATAGCGCCGCGGCGCACATGTCCGGCAATCTCTCTCATGCGTGGTGTTCCCTCGTCAGCCCCCATCATGGAGCGGAAGAAATACCACGCCATGCCCAGTGCCACCACTGATGCGATGGGCACGAGCCAAAAAGCAATAGGTATAGTCATAAGCTTGTTATTGGTAAATGATACGAATAGTTGCTATTATTCATCCACGTAGTCCTCGAGTCCGTCAGCCTCTTCGTCGGGGTCTGATTCTATTTCGAACGTCGTGCGGTAGTTGTCCTCGTTGATGTCCTCGTCGTCGAACGTGCTGGGTTCTTCCACCTCATCGTCCTCTTCGTCATGGTTCTTGTAGTCGTCCTCGGGCAGGTCAGCATCCTCGTCGTCTTCGCTGTCTCCGTTGAAGTCGCTTTCTTTCTGGAACTTCATGCGAGGCTTTTCACTTTCAGGCTTCAGTTTGGCAAAGATGGCTTCAACCCATGTGCCCTTGGCAACCTCCAGCACTTCGTAGCCGTCGGCCACTTTCTTCTCGTACATGCCGCCGGACTTGTGCAGACGGTCCTTGGGAAGTGTAGTGGTGGAGATGTCGAAGCCGCTCTCAATGATGTCCTGAATGGACTGTGACAGCGAGTCCCATCCTCCGCCGAAGTTTCGGTCGAGCACTTCCATCAGCTTGGCAGCCGTGATGTGGCGGATGTTTTCGTAAGTCAGGTCGGTCACACGCATAATAGGACGCTTCTTGATAGCCCAGGTTATGGTAAGCTGTTCATCTACCTTCACCTGGCTGACCTTATATCCCTGCTTGGTATATTTTTTCTTCATCAAGTCCAGATCGTCATGGTCTTTGAACTTGACTTCCTCAATCATGAAAGCACTGCGAATAATGTCCGTGTAGCGACGCAGGTTCTCACGCAATTCAGAATCTTTGTCTGCTGTTTCCAACATGCGGAAGATGTCGTTCTCTTGAACATCCCATACAGTACTCTTATTCAACGACTTCAGCGAAAAAACTTTTGCTCCATCCGTAGCTTCTTTTTCTTGTTTTGTTCTCATGTGTTTTTAATATTACAATGTTTATGGGCACAAAGTTACAAAAATAAGTGAGAGAAAAGACAAAAAGAAAGGATTTTTTTTTACCTTTGCAGAAAAATATAAGGAAAGTATGTCACAACCCTTGGCAGAACGACTCCGTCCGCGCTCTTTGGACGACTATATTGGCCAACGCCATCTGGTAGGCGAGGGGGCTGTCTTGCGTCGTATGATTGATGCTGGACACATCTCGTCATTCATTCTCTGGGGACCTCCGGGGGTGGGTAAGACGACGCTGGCTCAGATTATTGCGCATCGACTTGAGGTGCCGTTCTATACGTTGTCGGCAGTTACCAGTGGCGTAAAGGATGTGCGTGAGGTCATTGAACGGGCGCAGAAGGAGCGTTTCTTCAATCAGGAATCTCCCATCTTGTTTATTGACGAGATACACCGTTTCTCCAAGTCTCAGCAGGACTCGCTGCTGGGTGCTGTCGAAAAGGGAACGGTGACGCTGATTGGTGCCACCACGGAGAACCCGTCGTTCGAGGTAATCCGTCCGCTACTCTCCCGTTGTCAGCTCTATGTGCTGAAGTCGTTGGAGAAGGACGATTTGCTGCAGTTGCTGGAACGTGCTTTGAAGGATGATATCTACCTGAAGGAACGCTCCATCGAACTGAAGGAAACGTCTGCTATGCTGCGATATAGCGGTGGTGATGCTCGTAAATTGTTGAACATTCTGGAACTGGTCGTTGAAGCCTCACAGCCAGACGAGCCTATCGTTATTACCGACCAGTTGGTGGAGGAACGCCTGCAGCAGAATCCGCTGGCTTACGATAAGGACGGTGAGATGCACTACGACATTATTTCCGCTTTCATCAAGAGCATACGCGGCAGCGATCCTGATGCAGCACTTTACTGGATGGCCCGCATGATAGAGGGTGGGGAAGACCCGCAGTTCATCGCCCGCCGACTGGTTATTTCGGCTGCCGAAGATATTGGTTTGGCGAACCCCAATGCCCTATTGCTGGCGAACGCCGCTTTCGATGCCGTCATGAAGATTGGCTGGCCGGAAGGACGCATTCCATTAGCAGAAGCAGCGGTTTATCTGGCCACGTCACCCAAGAGCAATTCGGCTTACTTGGGCATCGATGCTGCCTTGCAGCTGGTGCGTCAGACAGGCAACCAGCCAGTGCCGCTGCCCTTGCGCAATGCGCCCACCAAACTGATGAAGGACCTGGGTTATCACGACGGGTACAAATACGCCCACGACTATCCTGGTAACTTTGTTGAACAACAGTACATGCCTGATGCACTTAAGGACGAACGCCTCTGGCATGCACAACACTCTCCGTCGGAGGAGAAACTCTATCAGCAGATGTTGCGCTGTTGGGGAAAACGTTTTGAGAAATGAACGACACGCTGCAATATATCATTGAGATTCTGGGAACATTTGCGTTTGCCATTTCCGGCATCCGTCATGCTGCTGCCAAACACTTCGACTGGTTTGGCGGTTATGTCTGTGGTGTGGCTGTGGCTATTGGCGGCGGTACCATTCGTGATGTCCTGCTGGGTACTACTCCGTTCTGGATGACTACTCCTATGTATCTGATTTGCACGGCGGTAGCGTTGCTGTTCGTTATTTTGTTCCATCGGCAGATGAAGTGGCTGCAGAATGCGTGGTTCGTGTTCGACACGTTCGGTCTGGCGCTCTTCACTATTGCCGGCATTCAGAAAAGCCTGCTTTTCGAACACCCCTTCTGGGTAGCCATCATCTTAGGATGTATCACAGGTGCTGCGGGTGGTGTGATTCGCGATGTGTTGCTCAATAACGAACCCGTTATCTTCCATCGTGAAATCTACGCAATGGCTTGCGTAGTAGGTGGTTTGCTGTATTGGCTGCTCAGCGATATCGGACTGCCTCAGAGCGTGGTCGTCATCGTGACATTCCTGTTAATCTGCATCATCCGCTTCTTGGCGGTCCGATATCACCTGTCGCTGCCTACTCTTCGAAACATCGAAGAAAAGTAATTCCTTTCTTTATTTGAGCAATGCGCTCATCTGCTGTTGCAGTTCCTTGGCTTTCTCTGCGGCTACCTCACCGAAGTCTGCACCGTCGCTGGCATAGATGATACCGCGTGAGGAGTTGACCAGCAGGCCGCACTCGCCTGGAATCATGCCGTACTTGCACACTTCCTCCAGACTGCCGCCCTGCGCGCCGACGCCAGGAACCAACAGGAAATGACGGGGAGCCACCTTGCGGATATCCTCGAACATCTTGCCCTGCGTGGCACCAACAACGTACATCATGTTCTCTTCGTTGCCCCATTGCTGCGACGTCCTGATCACCTTCTCAAACAGGCGCTCGCCGTCCTTGTCTTCTGTCAGCTGGAAGTTCTGACTGCCTTTATTCGAGGTTAGTGCCAACAGCACAACCCACTTGCCCTGATAGCCCAGAAACGGCTTGACGGAGTCCTCGCCCATGTAGGGTGCAACGGTCAGCGCATCGGCCTGTGCTTCGCCCCCAAAGAAGCTGCGGGCATACATATCCGACGTGTTGCCGATGTCTCCACGCTTGGCGTCAGCGATGATGAGGTGGTTGGGGTGGTTCTCGTG
Source organism: uncultured Prevotella sp. (assembly GCA_947169685.1). Taxonomy (GTDB): domain Bacteria; phylum Bacteroidota; class Bacteroidia; order Bacteroidales; family Bacteroidaceae; genus Prevotella. The sequence continues at coordinate 9,379 of CAMVQS010000034.1, forward strand.
CAGGTGTTTAATCAGCATCTCGTAAGCCTGCAGGCCCGTCCAGCCGTAAGCCTCGAAGAAGGCAAGATTAGGTTTGAAAGCCACGCAGTAGGGAGCCGTCAAGTCGGCAATGTGTGCCGTAAACGACATAAGCGTGCTACCGATGTATGACTTCTCGTCAGGAGCCATCTCCTTCACTTTGTCCCGCAGGGCCTGTGGAATTTTGTTAATGTCAGGGTCTAAACCCACGCAGAGAAACGACTGTTTCTCGTAAATCTGTTGTATCAGTTCTTGTCTTGTCATAATTCTGTTTCTTTCATTCGTTCTGCATTCTCGGCTACGGTCAGTGCGTCGATCATAGCTTGTATGTCGCCACCCAGGAAGCCCTGCAGGTCGTGCGTCGTGAAGCCGATGCGATGGTCGGTCACGCGTCCCTGTGGGAAGTTGTACGTGCGAATCTTGGCGCTACGGTCTCCCGTGCTGACCAGCGACTTGCGGCGCGAGGCAATGTCGTCCACGTACTTCTGGTGCTCCTTGTCATATATAAAGGTATAGAGGCGTGACAGTGCACGCTCCTTATTCTTCGGCTGGTCGCGCGTCTCTGTACATTCAATGAGTATCTCTTCCGTCTCGCCCGTGTTGGGGTTCTTCCACATATAACGCAGGCGGACACCCGATTCCACCTTGTTCACGTTCTGACCGCCGGCACCTGAGCTTCGGAAGGTGTCCCACTTGATTTCACCCTCGTTCACGTGAACCTCAAACTTGTCAGCCTCGGGCAGTACGGCAACCGTAGCGGCACTCGTCTGCATGCGACCGTTAGACTCCGTCACAGGCACACGCTGCACACGGTGAACGCCGCTCTCGTACTTCAGCGTACCATATACGTCGGCACCGCTCACGGCGAAGTCAATCTCCTTGTAGCCGCCCACAGCACCCTCGTTGAAGTCCGTCACGCTCACCTGCCAGCCCTTTGACTCGCAGTAGCTCTTGTACATCTTAAACAGGTCGCCGGCAAACAGACAAGCCTCGTCGCCACCTGTTCCGGCACGTATCTCCATCTGCACGTTTTTCGCATCCTCAGGGTCTTTCGGTATCAGGGCAATCTTAATCTCCTCTTCCAAGCGGGGCTGCAGCTCCTCGGCAGCGGCCAGCTCCTCGCGAGCCATCTCCTTCATCTCTGCATCGTCCTCGTTGGCCAGGATGTCCTTGGCTTCCTTGATGCTGTTCAGGCAACTGATGTAACGCTTGCGGGCATCCATGATGTCACCCAGGTCCTTATACTCCTTGGTCAGCTTCACAAAGCGCTGTTGGTCACTGATGACATTCGGGTCGCTGATGAGCGTCGAAACCTCCTCGAAGCGTGCCTCCAGCCCGTCCAGTTTCTGTAAAATATTGTTATTCTCCATAATTGCCTGCAAAGGTAATGAAAATCGGGCTAAATGCAAAGAAAAACCCTTTTTTCTTTCATTTCCGAGATGTATCTTACCTTCGACCGCAGGTCAAAGGTACGATTAAGTGAGCACAATACAAAATAAATTTAGATTTATCACTCGTTTCTCTAAAAAAACGTTTATTATTTTGTTTTGTTTTCATTTATTCGTACCTTTGCAGGCGAAATAAACTAATATTTATGAATATATTTGGTAGGCTAGTCAATTGGTACTTTACCAAAAACGCACTTCCGTATTGGTGTCTATTCCTGATAGATGCTTTAACTGTTTTTTTATCAGGTCTTTTAGCATATTGGATTTTCAACCGTACAGGACAGATGTTCCAGGAGCGCTTCGAGGTGGTTTACACTGCCTTGACGTATTCTGTACTGAGTGCTGTGGGTGCTAAACTGTTCCGTACCTATTCGGGTGTTGTACGCTACTCAAGTTTTGTCGATTTGATGCGTGTGGCTTATGCGAACAGCGTAACCCTGATACTGGCGTTGATAGTTTTGTTTATCGCAGAGAATGTGCCGATAGAAGCTTTGACGGGATTGAACCAGACACAGACTGTCATCACTTTCTTCATTTCTACGTTGGTGATGTGGGCTGTGCGTGTGCTGGTGAAAACGCTTTATGATGTGTCAACGACTGACCGTAAGGCTCTGCGTGTCCTGATTTATGGTGCAATGACTGGTGGCGTGGGTCTGGCTAAGAACATTAGCAGCCAGAGGCCAAAGCGATTCCTGCTGAAAGGTTTCATCTCGTATTCTGTGAAAGCCAAGCACATGATGCTGATGGGCCAGCCAGTCTATCATGTAGACGATGACTTAAAGAAAATCATTCAGAAAGAACATATTGATGCTGTCTTGGTAAACCCTCTAAGAGCACGTGAGTTCCGTAATAACCAGACTTTGCAGGATATCCTGATTGAGGCTGGCGTTAAGATCTTCATGACTGGAGGAACGAAGGAATGGAAGGCTGACGAGGAGAGTGGAGAGATTGACTACACAGGAATTCAGCTTCAGGAGGTCAGCGTAGAGGACCTGCTGCCTCGCGATGAGATTAAGGTCGATATGAAGTCTGTGGGTGAATTGTTGACAGGCAAGCGTATTCTGATTACTGGAAGTGCTGGTAGTATCGGCTCGGAGATGGTTCGTCAGGTGGCTGCCTATAAGCCGGCAGCTATGATGCTGATTGACCAGGCTGAGACTCCGCAACACGATATTCGACTGATGATGGCCAAGGACTTCCCTGACATCAAGGCAGAGACCGTTGTGTGCAGCATCTCGCATGAAAGGAGAATGGAACGGATGTTCTCCACGTTCCGTCCAGACTACGTGTTCCATGCCGCCGCCTATAAGCATGTACCCATGATGGAGGACAACCCCTCGGAGGCTGTGCTGAACAATATATACGGCACGAAACTCATTGCTGACATGAGCGTGAAATACGGCGTCAAGAAATTCGTGATGGTATCAACCGACAAGGCAGTTAACCCAACGAACGTCATGGGATGTTCGAAGCGTATTTGTGAAATCTATGTGCAGAGTCTGGATAGAGCCCTGAAGATGAAGGATTGGGAAAAGACTAGAGTACACGAGAAAGGCGACACGCTTCCCTGTCAGTTTGTGACTACGCGCTTCGGCAATGTGCTAGGGTCTAACGGCTCTGTCATTCCGTTGTTCAAGGAACAGATTAAGCATGGTGGTCCGGTAACAGTGACACATCCCGATATTATCCGTTATTTCATGTTGATTCCGGAAGCCTGCAAACTGGTACTGGAAGCAGGAACGAAAGGGCGGGGAGGAGAGATCTTCGTGTTTGACATGGGTAAGCCGGTGAAGATTGTTGAACTGGCCAACCGTATGATTAAGCTCTCTGGAGCCAAGAACGTGGAGGTGAAATTCACGGGACTCAGAGCCGGCGAGAAGCTCTATGAGGAAGTGCTGAACGAGATGGAAGGCACCAAACCGACGTTCCATGAGAAGATTCGTATTGCCGAGGTGAGAGAATATGACTACGAGCAAGTCTGCAAGGATGTGGATGAACTCATTGCCATCTCGAAGCAATATGACGACATGGCAACGGTGAAGAAAATGAAGGAAATCGTCCCAGAATACAAGTCGAATAACTCCATCTACGAGGAATTGGACCAGAAGAAGGATTGATTCTGAGAGAGAAAGAAGTTTTTTTGAAAAAAAACGGGAAAAAGTTTGGTGGTGTCAAATAAAGTGCGTACCTTTGCACCCGCTAAACGAAAGTGATGCACCCGTAGCTCAGTTGGTAGAGCACCTGACTCTTAATCAGGGTGTCCAGGGTTCGAACCCCTGCGGGTGTACAAAGAGAGAGACCGAAAGGCCTCTCTTTTTTGTTTTTGTCTGTATTTGTCAGCTTCGTTTCTCCTTCAGGATACCATGCCGGTAGGCATAGAGCAGCTCCTTGAGGTCTGCTACTTGTTCGCGGAGTTCACGTCCCTTGTCGGTGTCGGCAACTAGCATGCGGTGTGTGGACATCTCAACGAGCTGGGTGGTCGATTTGATGTCGGTGCCCCGTTGAATGGCATCGGCAGCTGAGGTGAACGGCTCGTGCTGTACGAGCTGGAAACCGCGTGAGTGATAGACCAGCGTATAGCCGGCAATACCTGTCTCCTTGTGATAGGCCTGCGAGAATCCTCCGTCAATGACCATGAGCTTACCACCAGCCTTGATGGGGTTCTCGCCCTTGGCAACATGTACAGGCACGTGGCCGTTGATGATATGTCGGTTAGGCCCTGTGACCCCGAAGGCATCGAGAATGTGGTCGCATATCTCCTCATTGACACGTAACTGGAAGTAGCAGCCTTTCTCTTCCTTGTAGGTGGTCTCGTCGGTGAGGAAGTAACGCTCAAAGGTTGCCATCTTCGATTTATCAAAGAGGGGAGAGTCCTTGCCGCACCACAGGTAGAGGAAGTAGTCACGGGCATAAAGTCGGAACTCTTTCTCCGTGTCGTTCTCGAAGGCAGCACGTACCAACATGCCAATGCGTTTCATGAGTTCCAGACCGCTGTATCGCTCTCCATGATAGAGCTCCACTTCCTTCAGGCTACCGTCAGGGTTGAGCGGGCATGAAGCATGGAACAACAGGTTCTGGTTGCAGATACTGTACATGCATCCGTGGGACAGCAGCATCTTGATGTGCTTGTGTAGCTTTTCGCAGACGCGGAAAGAGTGATGCAGCCGTTCCATGAGCTGTTCCTCCTCAGGAGTCAGCTTACACGGGTCGTTCGGGTCGATGGTGGGGAAGTTGTTTGAACGCATCTCGTATTCCTTGCCGTCGATGACATAGATACCACGCTCGTAGTCAATATGGTCGAGCACACAACGGTCGAGCATGCCCCATTCTGGGCGACGCTTGAAGATTTGCGCTTCTTTCTTGAACTGGATGACTGCAATGGCCTTATGCATCTGCGCAGTCAGTCGTATATACTTGTCCTGCATCGTGTTTCCTTCCATGAGCTTGGGAATGAACTCCTCACATGGATCCTCGCCATAGTACTCCATTGCAAATGTGGCCAGCGGCACTAGGTTGATGCCGTAGGCTTCTTCAAGAGTGGCGAGGTTGGCATAGCGTAGCGAGAGTCGCAGCACGTTACAGATACAAGCATCGTTGCCGGCTCCAGCTCCCATCCAGAGCATGTCGTGGTTTCCCCACTGGATGTCCCAGGAGTGGTATTGGCGCAAGGTGTCCAGAATGATGTGTGCGCCACTGCCCCTGTCGTAGATGTCACCCAAGATGTGTAGCTGGTCAATGGCCAGTCGCTGGATGACGTTACAGAGTGCGCAGATGAAGTCATCGGCTCGTCCTGTGGAGATAATCGTATCGACAATAACGCTGACATAGGCAGCCTTGTCAATGTCGTCTGTACGTTCGTGCAGCAGTTCTTCGATGATATACGAGAAGTCTTGAGGTAACGATTTGCGTACTTTGGAACGCGTATATTTGCTCGAAACATCGCGGCATACCTTTACCAATTGATGGATGGTGATATGGTACCAGTCATCTATGTCAGAGTCGGCAGCCTTGATGAGCTCAAGTTTCTGCTCGGGGTAGTAGATGAGTGTACAAAGCTCTTTCTTCTCAGATTCGCGGATAGTGTTCCCGAAAAGTTCGTTTACCTTTCGCTTGATGTTTCCAGAGGCATTTTTCAGGATATGTTGAAAGGCCTCGCTTTCACCGTGCAGGTCAGCGAGAAAGTGTTCCGTGCCTTTGGGCAGATTCATGATGGCCTCGAGGTTGATGATCTCCGTTGAAGCATCGGCTATAGTTGGAAATGACTGGCTGAGCAGATGCAGATAGTGCAGGTCTGCCTTCATTTCATGATGATGAGTGTTTGTCATATTTTTAAGCGGTTTGTAATGATAGTTTGAAGTTTCTCGGTTTGTTTGTCATCGATGGCAGGAACGGGCATCATGCCTTCCTCAAAACGGGTGAAGTGGGCTAATACTCCCATGAGCCGTTGTGCAAAAGATTGCAGATGATTCTCCTTCAGCGTCTCCATCAGCAGTTCCTCGTCGATGTCGTGCTCGCGTATCTCGCGTTCGAGCTCAATCATGTGACTCATGGCCAACTGATGGGCTGTCATCAGCCGATGCAGGTATTTGAAGGTTGCCAGCAGTCGTTCGTTCTCATTGACGAACTTATTACCGATGGCTTCGCTGATGGTCTTCACGGGTGAGTAGGTAGCAGGGAAGTAGCTCTGTACATGACTGACATCGATGAGTGGCTCACGGATATTAAGCACGCTGATGCCTCGCCTGAGCCAGTTCTCCAGTTGTTCGTGTCGGGCATAGATGAACAGTTGACGCCATTCGTCGTCCGACAGTATGGAAGGCTCCAGTCCTTGCAGCCATTGTCGGTTGCCAGCTGTTGCTGCCTTGAGCAACAGGATGAGCATCTCATGCGTTTTCTCGTTCATGACGTGGAAGACATCGCTATCCATCACCTTTCGATAGACAGTCAACAACTGACGGCTCATCTCCTCTGGACTAATGGAGTGGGTAATGAGCGCATTGCGGATGGTCTCGATGCGCGGGTTCCATCCCAGCTTCTTCAGGCTGTCATGTTCCATACTTCCCATCGCGATGATGACATAAGCCTCCTGAATGGACTGTCGCTGGTAGAGTAGGGTCTTCGGCATTTTCTCCTGCCATTGTCTTTCGCGCAGAATCCACGGTTCCAGCTCTCCATGCGGTGAGATGACGATTCTGGTTCCAACGCGCTGTGCCAGAGCAGCTGCCTTGGCATACTGTATCGACCAGCAACCGTGAATATGCAAAATGTCATAATGATTGGTGCAGAGTGCTTTCTTGACATCAGCGAGCGTGTGTCGTGGAACGAACTCTACATTTCCGGACATCAACTCAGCGAGCATGCTGACATAGCGTGCCTGCATTTCGTTTTCCTGTCGGTAAAAGTGTAGAATTCTCATAGGCTTCAAAATCTTTATACGCGATTCCTCAAGTTCATCCACCAGACATGCCAGCGTAGTCCCCATAGTTTCCAACTACTGATTTTACGATCGAAGAGACGGATGGCATCGTGCACCTGCTGGCGTGGCACAGCCACAGCGTCGTAGAGTCCGCGACGATACTTGTTCCATTTTCCCTGATGACCACGACCAGAACGACGCTCAGCCTTACGCAGCAAGGGAGCTGCCTCTTCAAGCGTCTGCCACGCTTGATAATAGATGGTGTCACGCTTGCGATTGGTGTAAGCAATGACCGTCTCGTTGCTGTCGGTTGTCTGTTCCTGCAGACCGTTGAGCCACTCTGCACTCACAGGCGGACGATTGATGTCTGCCAATACCACCCAGGGGTATTTGGCTGCCTTTGCACCAATGGTCAGTGCCAGCTGCAAGCGACTGGGATTATATACCACAGACTTAGGCAGGAACGTGCTGTAGAGCTGTGGGTACTGCGTTTTCAATTGCGTCAGTATGTCTGGGGTGTTGTCAGATGAAGAGTCATCGACCACAATCACCTCGTATGGGGTCTCACACGTTTGTGTGAGAAATTGTTCCAGGTTCTGTTCAATATGGTATGCCTGGTCGTGTACGGCTATAACTATTGAAAGTCCGTTGTCCATTTTCTTTTATCGTATTTCGTCGCTGGTGTAACCCTGGGGCAGTCGGCGACAGTTGTACTGCGATGCCATAATCTCCCCATAGGCACCTGCCGAGCGAATGGCCAGCAAATCACCACGCTTCGTGCGGTTCAGGTCTATCTGTTTGGCAAACACATCCGTGGATTCACAGATGGGACCCACTACGTCATAGGCCTCCATAGGCTCGTTGCTGGTGATGTTCTCAATCTTATGGTATGCTTGATAGAGCGCAGGACGGATAAGGTCCGTGAATCCTGCATCGACGATGGCAAAACGCTTGACGGCTCCCTCTTTTATATATAAGGTACGCGTAATGAGACTACCGCATTGTGCCACCACAGCACGTCCAAGTTCGAAATGAAGTGTCTGTCCAGGACGTAGCTTCAGTTTCTTGGCATAGGTGTCAAAGTAATCCTTGAAGTCAGGAATAGGAACGCGATTGGGGTGTGCATAGTCAATGCCCAGTCCGCCACCCACGTTGATGTGTTCCACGCTGATGCGATGACGTTCCAGCTCCTGTTGCAGGTCGTTCACGCGGTTGCAGAGTGCCTCGAAGTCACCCATGTCGAGAATCTGGCTTCCGATGTGGAAGTGCAGGCCTACCACCTTGACATTTTGCAGTTGCTGAGCATGTTCAATGACGGGAATCATGTCGCGCATGGCAATACCGAACTTGTTTTCTGCCAGTCCAGTGGTGATGTTCGCATGCGTGTGGGCACCAACATTGGGGTTCAGTCGGAAGGCCACGCGTGCCGTTTTTCCTTTGGCTGCAGCCAACTCGTTGATGACTTCCAGCTCGGGAATGCTCTCCACGTTGAAGCAGAAGATGTCATTGTCGAGTCCGAGATTGATTTCCCAGTCGCTCTTGCCGACACCGGCAAAGACAATCTTTGAACTGGGGAAACCTGCCTGTACGCAGGCCTCTATCTCGCCGCCGCTCACGCAGTCAGCACCCAACCCTGCCTCGCGGATAATCTTCAGCAGTTTGGGGTTGGCATTGGCCTTGATGGCATAGTGCACCACGAAACCCTCGTGGCGTCCTGCCTCGTCGTTGATGGTGCGCAGCGTCTGGCGCAGCAACTCCGTGTCGTAGTAGTAGAAGGGGGTTTGTAGGCCCTCCAGCTTTTCTATCGGAAATAGTCCTTTCATCGTCTCTGTGTTGTGTTGTGTCTGTTGGTGTTTAATTGAATAATGTGTCGCTCAAGCTCTGCAGGGCGCGCTTCTTGTCCTCCTCACGGATGAGGAAGGAGATGTTGTAGTTGGAGCCACCATACGATACCATGCGGACGGGGATGTCCTTCATGGCATCCAGCACACGGGTCTCGAAACCGATGTTCGACCAGTCGAGGTCACCAACCACGCACACCACGCACATGCCTGTATCGACAGTTACCGTGCCATATTTCTTCAGCTCGTCAACAATCTCGCCCAGATGTGCTGAGTTGTCAATAGACATAGATACGCCGACCTCAGAGGTGCAGACCATGTCGATGGGTGTCTGGTACGACTCGAAAATCTCGAACACCTTACGCAGGAAACCCGTAGCCAGCAACATGCGTGAGGACTTTACCTTCACGGCGATGATGTTGTCCTTGGCAGCAACAGCCTTGATTTTGCCGTACTCTGTGGCGTTTGAGATGGTGGTACCCTCAGCGTCGGGGTCCATGGTGTTCAGCAGGCGTACAGGAATGCCGGCATACTTGGCAGGCTGCACACAGGTGGGGTGCAGGATCTTGGCACCGAAGTAAGCCAGCTCGGCAGCCTCTTCGAAGTGCAGCTGGTGTACGGGCTGTGTCTTGTCAACCACACGCGGGTCGTTGTTGTGCATACCGTCGATGTCTGTCCAGATCTGAATCTCCTCAGCATTGATGGCAGCACCGATGAGTGATGCCGTGTAGTCGGAACCTCCACGCTGCAGGTTATCTACCTCGCCATAGGCATTGCGACAGATGAATCCTTGGGTGATATATACCTGGGCACCCTCGTTCTGTTCGAGAATGGCTTTTAGCTTTTCCTTGATATAGATGGGGTCAGGCTCCGAGTTCTTGTCGGTGCGCATGAAGTCGAGTGCATTCAGCAGACAGGCATTGATGCCCTGTTCCTTCATGTAGTTGACCACCATGTTCGTTGAAAGCATCTCGCCCTGAGCAACGATGCTCTTCTCCTCGAAGCTGGTGAACAGCTCCTTGGTGAATGAACGCAGATAGTTGAATTCACCCTGCAGGAACTCGCGAGTGGTCTGTTTCCATTCTTCTGACGTATAGAGCTCCTCAATGTGGCGCAGATATTTCTGTTCAAGCTTGTTGATAACTTCATTGGCTCCATCAGCATTCTTCTTGTAAAGGTAATCAGAGATTTCCACCAGTGAGTTGGTGGTTCCCGACATGGCAGAGAGGACCACGAACACGGGTTCACCAGACTTTGTTACGAGCTTCGTAACATCTTTCATGCGTTGCGGAGTGCCTACTGAGGTTCCGCCAAATTTCATTACTTTCATAGCTATGTTGTTTTAATTTCTTATTCTCTTACACCGACAGGTCGGCACGGGTAGCATATTTCATGCTGATAGGCTCATCGGGCTCATTGGCATCGATGTCCGAGGCCAGTTGGTTATAGTTGTTGGTGATATCCTCGAGCTTCTTGTCCTTGCAGCGATAGACGATGCCAGGGTACTGGTCGAGCAGGGGGATGTTGTGAGTGGTCATGACAATAGCGGTACCTGTCTGTGATATCTGCTTGAGCAGCTCAATGATATGGGTGGCTGTCTCGGGATCCAGGTTACCTGTTGGCTCATCGGCGATGATGATCTTCGGATGATTCAGTACTGCACGTGCTATGGCAATGCGCTGTTGCTCACCACCAGACAGCTCATGAGGGAAACGGTCTATGTAGTCAAGCATCTCCACGTCCTCGAGCACCTCCTTGATGCGGGCTTCGCGCTCGTCTTTCTTCTTCCAGCCAGTAGCCTTGAGTACGAATTCCAGATTGTCGTGTACGGTACGGTCACTGAGCAGCTGGAAGTCCTGAAAGATAATACCCATCTGGCGACGCAGGGCAGGGATATATTTGCTCTTCAATGTCTTTAAGTCGTGATTGAGCACAATGGCTGTCTCTGCTTCATCCACGTCCAGCTCAAAATACAGGGTCTTGAGCAAGGTGCTTTTGCCGGCACCGACACGACCTATGATGTAGATGAACTCGCCTTCGTTGACGTGGAAGTCAACTCCCTCGAGCACGAGGATACCGTCCTTCTGGTATATGTTTGCTTTCTTATAGTCTATCAGCATAACTCTTACTTCTTACTTCTTACCTTTAACTTTTACTTCATTGTCCCAGCGGCCTTGGCCTCACGACGTTTCTTGTCCCAGTTGGGGTCGTGACGCTGCTGCAGCTCACGTACCACATCCTCGATGCGCAGCCCTTTGGCGGTGAGCAGTACGATGAGGTGATAGAGCAGGTCGGAGGCTTCGTAGGTCAGTTTGTCACCACCGCTGGTAGCCTCGATGACGGTCTCCAGAGCCTCTTCGCCCACCTTCTGTGCAATGCGGTTGATACCGTCACGGAACAGTTTGGTGGTGTAACTGCCTTCAGGCATCTCCTCGTGGCGCTTGTTGATGAAGTCCTGCAGCTCCGTGAGGAACAGCACGGGGTTCATCTCATTCTCCTCGCCCCAGCAGGTATCTGTGCCTGTGTGACAGGTGGGGCCGTCGGGGTTCGCTTTCACGAGCAGCGTGTCGTTGTCGCAGTCAATCTTGATATCCACCAGATTCAGGAAGTTGCCGCTGGTCTCACCCTTCGTCCAAAGACAGTTGCGGGTGCGGCTCCAGAAGGTCACCTTCTTGGTCTCGACGGTCTTCTGATAGGCTTCCTCGTTCATGAAGCCCAGCATGAGCACTTGTCTGGTTTCTGCGTCCTGTATGATGGCAGGCACGAGGCCGCCCATTTTCTCGAAATTCAAGCCCCCTAAGTTAGGGGGTTGGGGGTCTGAACGACCCACTTCAACTTTATTTATTTCTTTCATGATGCTATTATTTTTTTCAGACCCCCATCCCCCTAACTTAGGGGGCCAGTAATTCTTACATTAATTCCCTCCTGGCGGAGATATGCCTTCAGTTCCGGCACGGGGATTTCTCCGAAGTGGAACACCGAGGCAGCCAGTGCTGCGTCAGCATGTCCTTCAACAAAGACGTCGCGGAAGTGCTCCTTACAGCCCGCACCGCCACTGGCGATGATGGGAATGGAGAGGTTGTCGCTCAGACGTCGCAGCGCTTCGTTGGCATAGCCGTTCTTCGTGCCGTCGTGGTTCATCGACGTGAAGAGTATCTCGCCTGCACCGCGTTCCTGTGCCTCGTGGGCCCACTCAAAGAGTCCTCGTTCTGTACGTTCACGGCCACCCTTCAGGTAGCAGTACCAGCCGTTCTCGTCGAGACGGGCATCGATGGCGACCACGCACACCTGACTACCGAAGCGTGTGGTAATCTCGTTGATGAGCTCTGGACGGCGAATGGCGGCACTATTGATGCTCACCTTGTCGGCACCTGCATAGAGCAGTCGTTCCACGTCTGCCAGTTCGTTGATGCCTCCACCCACGGTGAAGGGTATGTTGATGGTCTCTGCCACACGGGTCACCATATCCGTGAACGTCTTACGCTCCTCAAACGATGCGGTGATGTCGAGGAACACCAGTTCGTCGGCACCCTGCTCCGAGTAGGCACGTCCCAGTTCCACCGGGTCGCCTGCGCTACGCAGGTTGACGAAGTTCGTGCCTTTGACCGTCTCTCCGTTCTTGACGTCCAGACAAGGTATGATTCGTTTGGCTAAGCCTCTCGGGCCCCCTAAGTTAGGGGATTGGGGGTCTGAACGTCCGATATTTATTATTGTATTCTTTGTCATAATTTTAGTTGTTAAGGAGTCTTGTTCAGACCCCCATCCCCCTAACTTAGGGGGCTTTTAATCAATTTCCGAAGGTCTATCCGTCCCTCGTAGATGGCCTTGCCGAACACGACGGCAGGGATGCCGGCAACGTCCAGGGCCTTGATGTCGTCAATGCTGCTCACACCACCACTGGCGATGAGGTGTAATTCGGGGTAAACCCTCATCACCTCTTTATACAGTTCGATGGCAGGTCCTGCGAGGGTGCCGTCTTTCGAGATTTCCGTGCAGAGCACGTTCTTGATGCCGGCGTCGATGTATTTGCGCAGGAACGGCAGCAGGTCCTCGTCGGAATCTTCCTTCCAGCCGTTGATGCTGATTTTCCCGTGACGAACGTCAGCCCCCAGAATGATACGCTCAGCACCATATTTGTCGAGCCACTCGAAACATAGCTCCGGCTGCTGTACGGCAATGCTGCCCACGGTCACCATCTTGGCACCTGCGTCGAAAGCTTTGCGAATGTCCTCATCGGTCTTGATGCCTCCGCCGAAATCAACCGTCAGCTTGGTTTCCGTCGTGATGCGGCGGAGCACCTCGTCGTTGACGATATGCTTTGACTTCGCACCGTCCAAATCCACCACGTGCAGGCGCTTGTAGCCCAGTTGCTCAAAGCCCTTGGCTACCTCGGCAGGAGAGTCTGAATAGACCGTCTTCTGCTGGTAGTCGCCTTTGGTGAGGCGCACGCATTGGCCGTTGATGATGTCGATGGCAGGTATCAGTTCTATCATAATGCTAAGAAGTTTTTGATGATTTGTTCACCCACCGCTCCGCTCTTCTCGGGGTGGAACTGACAGGTGTAGAAATTGTCCTTATGCAAGGCGGCAGAGTAGGGCAGGATGTAGTCTGCCACAGCTGCTGTATGCTCACAAAGTGGGACGTAGTACGAGTGGACGAAATAGACGTAGGGAAGCCCCCCTTCGTTTCCCCCGAGGGGGACCGATTTGAATAGTCCTTGAAAAAGAGGGATCAAAGCTCCCCCTCGGGGGAGTTGTAGGGGGCCCCATCCCATGCATGGTACCTTGTCCTCATGGCGTTGAGGTTGGAAGCGTTTGACATCGACATCGAAGACACCGATGCAGTCGGTATTACCCTCTTCCGAGTGGCGGCACAACAGCTGTTGTCCGATGCAGATGCCCAGCACGGGCTGCTTCAGGTCGCGGATGACCTCGTCGAGCCTACGCTGGCGCAGATATTCCATCGCGGTGCTGGCCTCGCCCTGTCCAGGAAAGACCACTCGGTCAGCCTTTCTGAGCTGTTCCGCATCGTCGGTCAGCAGCGGGTCGATGCCCAGTCGCTTCAGCGCGTTCACCACTGAATAGACGTTTCCTGCGTTATATTTTACGATAGCAACATTCATTTCTCTAACCTCTTACCTCTCACCACTAACCTCTAAGAGAAGATAATCGTTTTGTTCTTATACGTCAGCACCTTACGCTGAATATGCTTCGAGACGGCACGCGACAGCACAATCTTCTCCAGGTCCTTGCCCTTCAGCACCAGACTCTCGGGGGTGTCCTTGTGGGTGATGCGTGCTACGTCCTGTTCAATGATGGGACCAGCATCCAGCTCAGCCGTCACATAGTGGCTCGTGGCACCAATGATTTTCACGCCGCGCTCCCATGCCTGATGATAGGGCTTGGCACCCACGAAGGCAGGCAGGAACGAGTGGTGTATATTGATGATGTGGTGCGGATATTCGGCAATCATCTCGTCGCTGATAATCTGCATGTAGCGTGCCAGCACGATGAACGAGATGTCCTCCTTCTTCAGCAGGTCCATCTCAGCCTGTTCCACCTCGGCCTTGTTAGAGTGGTCTTTCTTGATGCTCCATACATAGTAGGGAATCTCGAACTGGTCGGCCACATAGCGCAGGTCTTCGTGGTTCGACACGATGCAGGGGATGTCACACTCAAACTCACCGGCCTTCCATCGAGCCAGCAGGTCGTAGAGGCAGTGGCTCATCTTACTGACGAAGATAGCCATGCGGGGACGCTTGTCGCTATAGTAGAGCGAGAACTTCATCTTATAGCGCTGTGCGTAGAGTGTGGTGATGTATTCGTATATCTTGTCGCGGGGAATCAGGAAGCCCTCCAGCTCCCACTCAATGCGCATGAAAAACATGCCGTCCTGTCGGTCAACATACTGATCCAGATAGACAATGTTTCCTTTGTTGTCGGTAATAAACTTCGTTACTTCGCTGATAATGCCCTGTTGGTCAGGACAGTGGAGCAGCAATATGGCTGTTGGTTTCATTTCGTTTTCTAGTCTTTTCGTTTCTTTTTGGGCACAAAGGTACAAAAAAATTGAAAATTGACAATTGATAATAGAAAAATATTTGTATTTTTGCAGCATGAAACTGAAATTCAGCATAGAATATGGGACGGCGTGGGGCGAAAGCCTGCACGTAATGATGGAATATCGCAGTCAGGACGGAACAGTAAGGCAGCACGACCTGCTGATGCAGACGGAGGACGGACAGCAATGGACGCTGGAGACGGCTGCCCTGGAGAGCCGCCAGCACCCTGTGACGGAAATCTGTTACCAGTACGAGGTGCACGATGCCGACGACCACGTGCTGCGGCGGGAGTGGGACATGGTGCCACGACGTTACAGTTTCGACTCGTCGAAGAACTATGTCTTCACGGACCAATGGCGTGACCAGCCGCTGTGCTTCCATCTCTATACCAATGCCTATGCTGCTATGACTCATCGTCCTGTCGGTGAGCAGGTTGAGGCGCTGCGGCTGCCCTTGTTCCGCAGGACAATCATCTTCCGCGTCTCAGCTCCACAACTGAAGCCCGGACAGGCTGTTGCCATTTGTGGCAGTCATCCGGCCATCGGTTCGTGGAACACCAGCCGATACCTGCGCATGGAGTATGCCGGACAGCACGAGTGGCTGCTTTCGGTCAATGCGTTGGGAATGCTCTTCCCCTTGGAATATAAATATGTCATTGTCGATGATGCCACCCATTCGTTTGTGGCGTGGGAAGAAGGCGACAACAGGGTTATCGACAGCGAGGTGGCCGATGGCGACGTGATGGTGCTTTACGGCGAACAGTTGCGCGTCAGCGAAGACGAGTGGCGTGCTGCCGGTGTCGTGGTGCCGGTCTTTTCGCTGCGTTCGGAGAAGAGCTACGGCGTGGGTGACTTCGGTGACCTGAAGCGTCTCGTAGATTGGGCGGTGGCTACCGGCATGAAGGTGATTCAGGTGCTGCCTGTCTGCGACACCACGCTGACGCATCGCTGGGGCGACTCCTATCCTTACAACATTGTGAGCTGCTTTGCCCTGCATCCTCATTACCTTGACTTGGAGGCATTGGGAACGTTGAAGTCGAAGCAGCGCATGACTGCTTATCGTCGTCAGCGCCAAGAGCTTAACAATCTTCCTTATAGTGATTATGAGGCGGTTGATCGTGTAAAAATGGCCTACATCCAAGAGTACTTTGAGGAGCGTGGACAGCAGACGCTTCAGTCGGCCGATTTCAAGCAATGGCAAGAGCAGAACGACTATTGGCTGAAGGACTATGTTTCCTTCACCTCTAACCTCTCAACTTTCATCCAATATCACCTCCACCTCCAGCTGAAGGCAGCTGCCGACTATGCCCGTGAGAAAGGTGTCATCCTGAAGGGAGACCTGCCCATCGGCGTGAACCGTGAGAGTGCAGAGACCAAAGCCCATCCGGAGCTGTTCCATCTCGACATGCAGACAGGAGCGCCACCCGATGCGTTCTCCGTGAACGGGCAGAACTGGGGGTTTCCCACCTACAACTGGGAGAATAAGGAGTTACCTCGCATGCTGAGGCTCCGCCTCCGTCACATGGAGCAGTACTTCGACGCGTTGCGCATCGACCACGTGCTGGGCTTCTTCCGTATCTGGGAGATTCCTGCCGATGCCGTTCATGGGGTGCTGGGCCATTTCTCGCCGGCATTGCCGCTCACGGTGGGCGAGATAGAGTACTTCGGGTTGCCGTTCCGCAAGGAGCTTTACACGCAGCCCTACATCAACGACCGCATCGTGGAGCGCATCTTCGGCATTCATGCCCAGTATGTCCGCGAAAATTTCCTGCTGCCCAAGGCCTACGGCATGTACGACCTGAAGGCGGAGTACCGCACCCAGCGGCAGGTGGAAAAATATTTCATCGGAAAAACCGATGAACACAGTGTTTGGATTCGCGACGGGCTGTATCGGCTCATCAGCAACGTGCTCTTCGTGGAAGACCCGCGACAGGCAGACATGTACCATCCGCGCATCGGAGCCATCAGCGAACCCATTTTCCACTCGCTCAGCGACGAACAGAAAGATGCCTACATGCGCCTCTACAACAACTATTTCTATCAGCGACATAACTTCTATTGGGGTGGTCAGGCTCTGAAACGACTGCCTGCCATCCTTCATGACACCAGAATGCTCATCTGCACCGAAGACCTCGGCATGCTGCCCGACTGCGTACAACCCGTGCTCGACCAGCTGCGCATCCTGACGCTCGAGATTCAGGCCATGCCGAAGCAGCAGGGTCAGGAGTTCGGCCACGTGGATGCCTATCCCAAACGGAGCGTCTGCACCATCTCCACGCACGACATGCCACCCCTGCGACTGTGGTGGGAGGAGAGTCCCGAGCGCACGCAACGCTACTACATCACCATGCTGCAGAAGGAGGGTAGGGCGCCGCAGCAGTTGCCTGCCCACTTGGCGGAGGAAATCATAGCCCGCCACCTCTACTGTCCCTCCATGTTCTGCATGCTCTCGTTGCAGGACTGGCTGGCTATGGACGGCAGCCTGCGCGGAAAGGACGTGCGGGCAGAGCGTATCAACGTGCCCAGCGACCCCTACAACCGCTGGCAGTGGCGCATGCACCTGACCATCGAGGAGCTGCTGGAGGCTACGCGCTATAACAATAAGGTGAAGACAATGATTACTAGATCCAGAAGATGAATATTCCTTGTTCAGCCCCCCAACCCCCTGACTTAGGGGGCCTTAATACCTTTATCTTCGACCTCGACGGCACGTTGCTCGACACGCTTGACGATCTGGCGGCCGCCACCAACTATGCCCTGCGTACTCACGGAATGCCTGAGCACTCACGCGATGACGTGCGGCGTTTTGTGGGCAACGGCGTTCGCCTGCTCATGGAACGTGCCATTCCCGACGGGGCGCAGAACCCCAAGTTCGAGGCAACCTTCCAGACTTTCCGCGAATACTATCTCGAACACTCCCTTGACACAACGAAACCCTACGACGGCATCATGGAGACGTTGACGGAGCTTCATCAGCGTGGCTGCCACCTGGCAGTAGTCAGCAACAAATTCATGACGGCAACGCAGGAGCTCGTCCACCATTTCTTCCCCATGATTCCTGTCGCCATCGGTGAGAACGAGGCAGCCGGCATCCGCAAGAAACCCGCCCCCGATACCGTGTTGGAAGCACTCCAACAACTAAGCTTAGCCCCCCTCCAAACCTCCCCCGAGGGTGAGGCTTCTGCGCAGCGAGTTTTCCCCCTCGGGGGGACGGAAGGGGGGGCTTATGTCGGCGACAGCGATGTAGATATAGAAACAGCCCGCAACAGCGGACTGCCCTGTATCAGTGTGCTCTGGGGATTCCGTGACCGAGCCTTCCTGGAGGCGCATGGCGGAACGACCTTCATCAGCCGTCCCCAAGAGCTGCTGGAATACCTATAAACAAAATTCCCTCAACGTACATAATAATGACAGATGACGGATGACATATAATAGTTAAGAATATTTCGCGTACGTCACGTACGCGTATGTTTTCCAGAATCCATCTGTCATCCGTCATCCGTCACTTTTCATTGTTTTTCTTACTCGCCGTGTAAGGCACCTTTACTCGGCATGTAAGCAGTCGTTACTCGGTATGTAAAGGCCCTTTACTCGGTAGGTAATACATACAGATACAGTAAATACAGTAAAATATTAAAAATTATCACGCGTACGTGCACGTACGCGTAGGGTTTATAAAACCATCTGTATTTACTGTATTTACTGTATCTGTATTTTTATTTTTCTATTGGACAGTAGGACAGTAAATTAGTTAATTTATAAAAATATTATGCGTACGTGCGCGTACGTACGCATGACTCTTTTTCGGAATTCTACTGTCCTACTGTCCTACTGTCCTTGGGATGATGCAAAGATACAAAATTTTTTGCCCGATTCCAAATTTTTC
>CAMVQS010000035.1 GCA_947169685.1 uncultured Prevotella sp.
TGCCTTCGATGCTGGCTGGGCTGGCGTCTTCTACAAGACCATCTGCCTGCAGGAGATCAAGGAGGTGTCGCCACGTTTCGACGCCATGCACAATAACGCCACGCACGGCGACTTCTACGGTTTCCGTAACATGGAACAGTTGAGCGAGAACCCCGTGGAGATGGATTTCGATATCCTGCGCCGACTGAAGCAGGATTATCCCACGAAGGTGGTCATTGCCTCCATCATGGGACAGACCGAGGAAGAGTGGATGAAGCTGGCCATAATGGCCGAAGAGGCCGGCTGCGATGCCGTGGAGCTGAACTTCTCGTGTCCGCAGATGAAGCACGAGGGCATGGGCAGCGACGTAGGGCAGAGTCCTGAGCTGGTGAAGACCTACACCGCCTGTGTGAAGCAGAGCGTGAAGATTCCCGTTATTCCGAAGATGACGCCCAACATCACCCATATCGCGGAACCTGCCGCTGCCTGTGTAGAGGCCGGTGCCGACGCCATCTCGGCTATCAACACCATCAAGAGTGTGACGATGGACGCCGATGCTGAGGTGGCCGGACAGCGCACCATCTCGGGCTATTCAGGCCGTGCCGTACGTCCCATCGCCCTGCGCCATATCTTAGAACTCGCCCAGATGCAAACTCTAAACTCTGAACTCTCCACTCTAAACTGTCAATTGAGCGGCATCGGCGGCATTGAGACATGGCGCGACGCCCTGGAGTTCATCCAGCTGGGCTGCTGCAACGTGCAGGTGTGCACCGCCGTCATGCAGTACGGCTATCGCATCATCGACGACCTCATACTCGGCCTGCAGCGTTATATGGCTAAGCGCGACATCAGCGAACTGAGCCAGCTCGTAGGCGAGCAGTTGCCGAAGTTCCTGAAGCCCGACAGTCTGGACCGCGACACCATCATATACCCGAAGTTCAACAAGGAGCTGTGTATCGGTTGCGGGCGTTGTGAGGTGTCCTGCAACGACGGCGGACATCAGGCCATCGTCTTCGACCACGAGACCCGTCGTCCCCGTCTGGTAGGCACCAAGTGTGTCGGCTGTCACCTCTGCCGTCTTGTCTGTCCAGCCGGTGCCATCGGTTTAACCAAACGAATCACGAAGAGTCATTGATAGATGAAAGCGATTCCATTGATTATTACTGCCATGATGTATGCTTCGGGCGTACAAGCGCAGGTGTCCGACCAACCTTCTGCTGCAACCCGGAGCCACGACCAGCAGGTAAGGGCACGTGTTGACAGTGTGCTCACGGCCCGTTATTACAAGACGCCTTACGATACAAACTATGTGGTTCGTCCGGAGGGAAGTCTGACGCTGAAGGTGAGGGTGAACCAGTTAGGCGACGACATCCATGCGAAGGGTGACAAGGACGGTGCCAGTTCCAAGGCCGACCTGAAAACCGACTTCAAGACCACCGTGAGCATCGGAGCCTCGTATCGGGGTATCTCGGCAGCCTTGGCTTTCAATCCGGCCAAGATGAAAGATGCATACAAGGACTACGAGTTCAATCTCGCTTACTATAGCAGCCGTCTCAGCCTGGACGCCAGCTACCATCGCTCCACGTCGCTGGCTGGCGATACCGAAAGAGGAAATGCCGTCGGGCATCAGTTATCAGGGTGGTAGTATCATAAAGTGCACACCGGAACCGTTTGTGTTTCAAAAAGTTGTCCAAAACGGACAACTTTTTTCTTTTAACATTTCGTCAATTCGTTGATATTTGAGCCTATTATGTCTTGTGTCCCTTACGAAACACGGTGCAGATATACGACATTAATTTGGAATAACACGCTTTGAAGTAAAAATTTTGCGGAAAAACTTGGAATATTCGGAAATAATGCTTATCTTTGCAACGTGAAAGGTGGAACCAAGTAGAGCCACGATGTGCGGAACGGTGGCATGGCTGCAGGAGTATCACCTGCAGAGATGATGAGCAATTCGACCTTGCCGCTTGGTTTCCTTCACTCAAATACAGCTGGTCACGTGTGGCCAGCTTTTATATTTTCCGATATTTGGGTAATGTAAATTCAGCAGGATCTTTCACCTTCGTCGCTGTAATAAAGTTAACCAGTTTTACGTGCTCACGGTTTATCTTTATTTTGTAGTTTGGGTGGATGATGAACTTTGAATGTTCATCGGTATAAATAAAACACTCACCGTCGTAATATAGGTCCATAGTAAATCGGCTTTTCGGAAAGGCTACTAGTTCCACCTTATCGACGACCAGCCCTTTGGCTCCTTTCGATGCTCGCATGCAATGCTGTAGTTGTTTGGAACTGATATACAATTCGTCGCTGCCAAGTAATATTCCATTATCATCAGCAAACTGAATCATCCTTGTTTCCACCTTGCCAATGCTGAAAGGCATTATTGACGAGTAACCCTTCTGGCTAATGTCATCCAAAACGGTAGCAATGAGTTCTTCTATTGTCTTGCTTTCAGTTTCCATAATCAAATGCAAAGATACTAATTTTTTCCGAACCTGAAAATAAATCGATATTTATTTTGTATTTCGCTTGGTCTTCACTATCTTTGCCAACAGAAATAATTGTTTAACCCTAAAAACTGAATGCCTATGGGCTGAGAAAATGCGATGCGATAGCATCAAGGACATATATCAATCCCCCGCCACTCCTGAGCACTTCGGAATGACGGGGGTGTTTTGTAATAATAAGTGGCTACATATCCCGTAGAATTCTGTCGAGCTTCTTGCAACTTTGGAACATGAGAATAAAGAAAATCAACATCATAGCCCACCCAGCGAAAGAGAGTATCCACAAGAATATACTAAGAGCATCAAGTGTAATATACTCTGAAGTCATTAATGCGATAAAATTTATCACGATATTCAGGCAGAGGAATATTCCGCCAATTAATCCGAAAATACATGCATTTGATAGTTTCATAGCTCAGTCTTTTTTATCTTCTGATTCTTTTTTGATTTCAACAGTTAATTCTTCCTTAACGAATAAATGATAGTAGTCACCGAAGGTTTCCATTCGTTGAATATAGACGGGCAATTCTTCACCGATCTTGGCATACTGCTTTTGTAAGTTATCAACATAGGGTCGTATGGATTCCTTAAGATTCTTTTCTTTAAAGTTCGTCCACTTGTCATTTCCGTTTTCATCTTTTACGTAGCCACTGGTCTGCAATTCTCCGTAACCGTGTTCTACGTTATCAATAAAATTCTTCAAAAGAGTTCGTTTGACGTTCTCCATGTTACCAATCACAAGATTTCTCCTTAGATACCTCGCCATCTCTCCTTTTGTTTCAAACAAGGTCTCGTTGAAGCGGTCTTTCTTTAGTGCTTTGATATCGTTTGTCATACCCCACACCTTGAAGAAAAGGATAATCTCAAGGATTCCCCAGACAATCATAATAAGCCCCATGAATGTAAGCCATCCCGGGAGTTCCGGTTCTCCATAACGACCTGCTGCAAATCCGTTTAAAACCATTGTAGCACATGCGATTAACAAATAGATTCTTTTCATAATAATTATAGTTTAAGTGAAACGTTATATATGCAAAAAAGCGCAGACTTTCGCCATACGCCGCACGGTTCACCACAAACCACATAGAAATATGGGAAATCTGCGCCCAAAAATGGGGCAGCTCCTTTATTCTATGTTCGCTCGTAGCAAGTACGGTGGTGATTGTGCGGCTATCGAGCTATATGTCTTGCAATCTTTACGAATGCAGTTGCAAATATACAAACTTTTTTAATAATAACGTACTAAGAAGCAAAAAACTTATGAAAAACTTGGAAAATATGAAGATGATGCTTATTTTTGCAAATAAATAACATAATACACAATGGACAACAATATTTACCTTTCATCAGAGAAACTGGACACACTGACAAACCGTGTTGCCAAGAAAATTGAGTACTTGAAGTTAATGAACCGTCAGAACATGTGGGACAAGCCCATTGACTACTGTAAACAGATTGAGCAGAGTGTTATGGCTGTCGATACGGTGGTGCTGACTGTTATGGAGGAGAAAGGTCACTACCAGAACTCTCCTTCATATCCTTTTAATTATCAGATGATGATGGTCCGCATCTATATACTGCTGTATTACCGTCACTGCGGTGAGGCTCTTTACAATACGATTGTGTTTCCCGCCATCAAGGAGAAGATGGGTACGTTTCGTGATAAGTACTTGAACGACATCAACTCTAAGCTGGACGAGGTGCTGAAGATGGAAGAACTCATCAACAAGACGAAACAAGAAAGCCAGAAAGACCTTAAGCCCAAATTCCCTCTTGTTTACATTGAAAAGGGAAAATCGGATGAGTTGTTTGACGAATACAACGAGGAACAGCTCTTCCGTAGCCTGTCGCCTGCGCTTGATATTTTGGGAAAAAAGAATCAATTATACATTGATGCGGCTGAAATATGGTATAATGCGAAGGAAACGGTGAAAAAGCTGTGGCAAGTAAATTATCCAGAGAGGTATATTAAAAGAATTCTTAACAATCAATACACCCAGTTAGGACATGCCAATGCGGCTCTGCCTCAGATTATCATGATGTGCGTGTATGCCATGATGCGCTCAGTCAAGAAGACTGACCACTTCAAACAAACTATCGAAGTATTAGACGGGTGCGCTGATGTTTTTCGTCCAGAGGGGAATTACTTACTTCATGATAACATGAAAGAGTGGAAAATGATATTTGACACAAAGGATGTCTTCGACGACTACGACTATGTGGGTGAAGAGCCAACAAAAAGTACATTCACTTCTGCAGACATCGTGAAACTGCAACAGCGCTTCGAGCAACAGACGGAGGCTTTGAATCATCAACTGAAGGAGAAGGATGACTTGATTGTGGAACTGGAACAGCAAATTACCAATTATGGAAACAATGAAGAGGAGGAAGAAACAAATGACGAGGTAAAAGCTGCACAAAAAGTTCGACTTGACTTGTTGCTTAAACTGATTGAAAAGGATGGAGCAGATTTGGAGAAACATGGCAATAAGACCAAGGCTGCTGAAATCATGAAAGAGGTGACAGGATTGCCTCTTTCAACCTGCAAGAATTATTGTTCCAATAAAGACCTGAACGTCTCTGAACATGAGGATGCCATACTCAAGCTAAACTCAAAATTGCAGGCTTTGGGCATGTCTATACGACTTTAGCTTAGTACAAACTTAAGTACAACAAAATACTAACCTTAGACGAGGTTAGTATTTTTCTTTTTTCCTTGCATAACATATTGATTCGTTGTAATTTCGCGTCATAAAAATAGTATTATGACGCAAGATATACCCATTTCCGAACGCTTCTCCATCTTCCCCTGCGGATGGTGGGACGAAGAAGAACAGAAGGCGAAGCCGCAGCAGCGGCAACAGCAGACGCAGACCATCGCGTGGGCGTACGAGTACATTACTTCTACGTGTGCGCAAAAAGCGACCGAAGACCTGCGACAGATGATGCTGGATGGTGCCTCTGACCAAGCCCTCCGTGACTTCAAAGTGCTTAACTTCGAGTACGCCACGTTCAGCGGTGTGTTCCGTTACCGCCGTGCCAACTTCATCGTGACACGCACGCCGTTCCTGACCATCGACATTGACCACCTTTCTTCGACCGACGAGGCTCGCGACCTGCAACAGCGGTTCATCCTTGACCGCGAGCTGGAGACGGTGCTGTGCTTTTTGTCGCCGAAGGCAAAGGGCGTGAAATGGATTATCCGCCTGCCCCGTTGGACGGACGGCCTCAAGTTCAAGCAGCAGTTTGATGCCGTGCGCAACTACGTGGGTTTTGAGTACGGCCGTGACCCTGACAAAAGTGGTTCCGACGTCTGCCGTTCTTGCTTCCTGCCTTACGATCCGCATTGCTATGTCAACGAAAAATATCTTATAAACAATACGATATGAAACAGAGTAATTTTACAGACCTGGAGTACTTGGAACTCCTGGCTCGTCGAGTCGCCGAGGGCGGCATCGACATGACCGCCGACTATGGCGATTGGATTAACGTGGTGATGGCCTGTGCTTCGCTGGGCGAACAGGGGCGCGAAGCCTGCCACACCATCTGCTCTCAGTACCCTCGTTACAGCCGCGAAGAGTGTGACGAGAAGTTCAACAACTGCCTCCGTACCGGCCGTGGCGACGTAACGCTGGGTACGTTGGTCAAGATGTGCCAGGACTATGGCATCGACACGCAGAAGCCTCGCGGACGCCGTCCGACATCGAAGAAGGAAAAAGCTGAGGAACGTGCCAACCGCTTCAAGGTGGCAAGAGAGAAGCTTTCCAGTATGTACGAACTGCGTTACAACACATGGACTCTACGTGTGGAGCTCCGTGAGCCGGGTAGTGAGTGGCGTAACGTGGAAGATCGTGATATAGACACCATCTTCTGTCAGTTCCAGAACGACGGGTTGAATATTCGTCAGAACGAGGTAAGGGCACTATTGAATAGTCGTGATTTTGTAAAGGACTACAATGTCGTGATTAGCTATCTGGAAGGTCTGAAGCCTTGGAACCCGGATGTTGATCCTGACTACATCGGTGATTTCTTCTGCGGACATCTTGAATTCAATGACACTGAAAACGAAAAGTTCTACGACACGATGCTGCGCAAGTGGTTCGTTTGCATGGTGGCACTATGGCTCGGTAAGGTGAAAGAGAATCCACTGATGCCTGTTTTCTGCGGAAGTCAGCACATCGGTAAGACCTTTTTCATCCGCCACATTCTGCCGCCAGAATTAAGAAAGTATTTCCGTGAGCCAAATCCACGTGAGCCCATCGGAAACGACTATCTTATCACATTGTCACAGATGACGCTGATCTTCCTTGATGAGTTCTCCATCAGTTCAGCATTGAAGAGTGATACCTATAAGGCAATCATCACCTCGACGCAGCTCATTCTACGCGCACCCTACGGACATTACAGCGAATTACGTGTTCGTAAGGCGTCACTCATCGGAGCCACCAATCACATGCAGTTCATCCGCGACGTTGAGGGCAACCGTCGTTTCGTAGGCATTGACCTGAAGGGAACAGTAGATTTGGATGCTTTCCCACTTCCATACGAGGGTGCATACGCCCAGGCTCTTTATCTTTTGGAACATGGTTTTGAACCGAAGCCTTCGCAAGAGGAAAGTCAGTTAATCAGCAGTCACAATCGTTCCTATATGGAGCCTAATGACTGTGAAGAGGCATTGCAGACCGTATTACGTAAACCTGAGGGTTTGGAAGCTTCGGAGGCACTTACTGCCGGTGATATCATGCGCAGCTTGTACTACAGTGGGTTCCGTGGCCGTGAGTTTTCTGCTAGCGAAATCGGAAAGACCATGAAGCGACTGGGATTCGAAAGCAAGTTGATACGAGGAAGTAGAAAGTATCTTGTTGTAAAAATCGATCCCCAGGTGCATGACAACGAGAACAAAGAGGATGCCAACGACTTTATTCCAGAGGTTTTTTGACCCTGTGTGGTGGAGGTGGTGGACTTAATTCTATAGACTTTAAAAAATAAATCCCTATTTCCCTTGCAATATTGCAGAGACAATAGGGATTTATTTTTAGTAATCCTTAGAAACTGCTCCACCACCTCCACCACCTTACTCCTGGAAACGCCGTTCTGCCCCTCACAGAACGGCGTTTTAAGTGGGTCAAAGTGGCGTTCTAAGGTGGTCAGAACGGCGTATTGAGGGTGTGAAAATGGCGTTTTTCTGAGGATAAAAAAAGTTGATAATTTGTTGAAAATAAATGGATTAAAACTTGCATATATCAAGTTTTTTTTGTACCTTTGTACTGTAACAGTCAAGGAGGACTGTAGAGCTTTTCATTAACCCTAATAATCTGTTTAGTTATGGCAGTACGTTATGTTTTGCAGAAATGCAACAACCAGAAGTCGGACAACTACGGGCAGTACGTGGCTCGTGTCCGCACGCTGGGCACCATCTCGACCGCTGAGCTGTCGGAGCAGGTGCAGCAGAACGCTTCGGTGAAGCGCTCTGACGTGAAGGCCGTCATCGAGGAGTTCGTTGACGTGCTGAAGGAGAAGCTGGGTGAAGGCTTCTCAGTGAAGATCGACGGAATAGGGACCTTCTCGCCCCGCATCCGCGCCAAGTACCAGCAGGTGACCGCCGAGAGTCCCTACGACATCGACAAGTTGGACAACAAGGGTAATCGTGCCGGCATCGTCAGCGTGGGTGTCCTGTTCCGTCCTGAGCGTAAGCGCACCTCAGCAGGCAGCATCCAGACGCTGATGCCCGAGCGCAAGCTCAGAAAGTGGGAGAACTACGTCCAGCAGACCACGCCGTCCGGCAACGGTGGCGGTGATTAGACCAAGGACCCTTCCAAACCTCCCCTGTTTAGGGGAGGCTTTTTTTGTATGACTAAATTTTGTTGATATCGACGTAGCCGTGCATGACGGCATAGATGGTGAGGGCACTGACGCTCTTCATGCCCAGCTTGTCCATGATGTTCTTGCGGTGGGTGATGACGGTGGCCAGGCCGATGTTCAGGCGGTCGGCTATTTCCTTGTTGATATATCCCTGCACGATGAGCGACATGACCTCGATTTCGCGGTCGGAGAGTATCTTCTGCTGCAGGATCTGGGGCATGGGGGGGAGGTTCTTCCCGTTGCCGTGGGCATGCTGTACCAGCATGAGGAGCTGACGGATGAGCTGGGGCTCGGGCTGGTTGATGCAGAGGGAGTGGAAATCGCTGAGCTGTGACGTGTCGGTAAGCGAGAGCGTAAGCACAATGGTCTTACGCCTGTGGTCGGTGAACCACGCGCGGTGCTGCACGACGATGTTCATGGACACGAAATAGTGGAAGTAACGCTCGGGCGCGGCAGCCTCGAACTCGCTGAACGAGCCGAAGGTATCGACGGTCATGATGGGCATGACGTTCTGCAGCATCTGCTTGAGGCCGAGGGCTGCAAGGGTGTTGCTGTCGATGATGGCGATGCGGGGGCGACTTTCGCTCATGGGGTTACTAGTTCATGAATTTGAGACGATGGGCTTGCTCCATCACGATGGATGCCAGTGTCTCGTTGTAGGGTGAGGGGCCGTTGAGTTCTTCGAACATCTGGATGAGTCCAGGCTTGCCTCCGCCGTTCTTGAGGATGTGGACGATGCAGAGGTTCTGCAGGCCGATGGTTTCGGAAAGGATGTCAATGTCGGTGGTGCCCAGTTGGAAGAGTGCCAACTGGTAGGCGTCTTGTTGATTCTCTGTGAGCATGAGCTCGACGTCGCCCAGCGACTTCAATCCTTGGTTCTTCAGTACTTTTACATATGGAATGAGGGACTCTGCCTGCAACTCTGCCTGTGTGATGGCTGCTATCTTGCGGTTGAGCGCATCATAGGGGCGGCGTGAGAGATAGGTGGCAAAGCTTTCCCTGTCAAGCGGCACTTCGTTGAGCCGTCCGTTTTGCACGAGGCTGTTGATGCGGTGACGGTACTCGGCGATGCCGTTGCGAATACGGCTGAACTCGTTGTCGGCCAGCTCCAGGAGTCCGGCCAACCGGCTCAGGCTGCGGTGATACTCTACGGGTATCTCAATCTCCGTCTTGTAGCCGATGTCGTGCTGGATGGCTGACCACACGTGCTGCAGGGCGGTGCGTATCTGGAGCTCGAAGCGGTAGTTCTTGAGTTCGGGGTTTACGGGCTCGCGCAGTCGGCAGATATAGTGCAGGGAGTTGTAGCCGAAGCTGTGGTACTCGTGCTTCTGACGCTTGTCCTCGGAGTTCTGCCAGTCAATGTCGAACAGCTTTTCGGCCAGCGACGCTATACGATCGACCTCCTCGTTGTAGAACGTGATGACGCGGACGCCGAGAATGTCGGTAATGTCCTCAAGCTCAGCGTATTTATACCCCTTTCGTTTGAGTTTGCCTACAAATGATTTCTCTTCCTTGATACGTGACTCCATGCTGGCTACGCTGATGTCAATCTGGCCGCCTTCCTTGCGAATAATCTCCAACACCTCTTCCTGCAGCTGCTTGTACAGCGGCAGAGAATCGCGATATGCTTTCAGCAGCATTTCGCAATGCATGTCGAGTCCGTAATTCTCCATTTGCCTTAGCGAATTTCAAACAGGTTGAAGAAGCCCGTCATCATAAACACCTTCTTGATGTCGTCGCTGACGTTCTCAATGATGACCTTGCCGCCCTTGGCTGCTGTCTCCTTGCGGATGGTCAGGAACAGGCGCAGACCTGATGAACTGATGTATTCCAGTTGTGCGCAATCAAGCAGTATCTCCTTGTCGGCATTCTCCAGCAGGGGTACAATCTCCTGTTGTGCTTTCACGGCTGCGGGTGTGTCAAGACGTCCATGGATGGTGACAATCATTCCGCCATTCTCTTCTTTAATTTCGAATATCATTGTCGTATGTTTTAATTATTTAAAAAGAATTAGGGCTATTGGGCCTTGTGAACCTTCTAACCCTAATTCCAGTGTTTTCAGTTTACTTCACCAATGCCTTGCGGGCAGCGTTGATCTGATCCTTGGCAGCTGCCAGCTGGGTCTTCAGGTCAGATACGCTGGTGGCGTTGAGCACGTTCAGCGGAGCCAGTGCGTCAGCCACGGGCTTAATCTCGGGGTCATAGGCCTCAAGGCGCTTGATGGCGTCGAGCAGCAGGATGATACGATAGGTAACGTTTGATGCTGCCTCGTCGTTGAATACGCTCAGGAACTTGTCTGAGTTCTGGTTAACCACGTAGAGCTGCTCTACGAGAGCGGCTGCTGCCAACTGCCAGAAGTAGTTGATGCGGCCGTTTTCGTTCATGGCGTCATACAGGGTGGTTGTGGTCTCAAACAGCGTATTGGCATCCTCGACAGCCTTGAAAGAAGGATCGTTGATGTCAGCAGTCAGCTTGGAAATCTCCTTGTCGTAGTCCTCAACGGGCATCTCATAGAGGGCGGCAATCTTCTTGTCAACCATCAGGGCGCTCAGCAGACGATACTTCTCTGCCAGCGTGGTAGCCTCTTCTGCTACGTTGGCCTTGAGCAGATAGTCAGGCTTTACCTGCTTCTCTTCCTTGGTGAGTGTCAGGCCACCGTTGTTCTCCTGCAGGAAAGGCAACTGCTGCAGCTTACCGAGCTCAGCTGAGATGCTGTCAATCTGCATCTTGATATTAGCCTCGATCTGCTCCTGCTCGAAGCTCTTCACGCTGTCGGCAGTTTCCGTGTTCTGGTTACTCTTTTGACCTGTGCATGCAGCTATGACGATGGCTGCAAATGCAATCACTAAAACTGATAATTTTTTCATTGTTTTTGAATTTTAAGTTATTAATAAGTTTATATTGTTTTCAACTCTTTCTCACGTATCTCCCCGGGCAGTCCGTCAGGAGCAGTACTGTCATGATGATGCTCATCAGGAGCAGCACCGCCAGGTTGAACCAGAGGGTCTTGACGTGCCAGGAACCCACAATCTTCTCGCTGCTGTAGAACGGGGCACGACCGATCTTGTTCCTGGGCGTCAGGAAGATGATTCCTGTGCGGGGAACAATGGTGGTGCCAACGACTTCAATCGTGCTGCGCTGGTCGGCGCCGATGACGCAGTCTTCCAGCTTCAGGTTGTAATGGTCGCGCTTGAGCTGCAGGAGGGCGTCCTTGCCGTTCTGCCGTATGAACCGGGCTGTATGCGCGTCAGCCTTCAGCGTAATCTTATTGCTGCGTGCAGCGAGGATGTCCTCTGCCTCCTTCATGTATTGCTTGAGCGACTCGTAGGAGTGGTTGCCCTGATAGGGTTTCATGCCGCAGTATTCGGTAATGACGGGCAGGTTCTCACGGATAATCTCCATGTGCTCGGGCTTGACGGACTTGCCGTTCTTCTGCTCGTCCTTGAGCGTCTCCAGCTGTGACTGCAGCTCGTAGAGGAAGCCCATGTTATAGAACTGCGTCTCGTATTTCTCCTTGTCGGATTCGAACAACGGTGCCTCGTACTCGTTATCGGTAAACGACGTGACTGCCAGTGCCTCGTAGGACCAGCGCGAGGGAATGACATCGCCTATCAGCGGAACATTGCCCGTAGTGCTGTTGGGTGTCAGGTCGGTGAAGCTCACCACCAGTCCGCAGAGCAGGATCTGTGGGATGAGCAACAGCGGTATGGTGATGTAGATGGCTACTACCGAGTTCAGGCATTGTGAGAGCAGCAGACCGGTCAGTCCGGCCAGGAACGTGGTCACGAACAGAATGAGCCACCACGTCATGAACAGCCCGTGCAGGCCCATGATGGTGTTGCCGATGAGGATGAACAGCAGGGTCTGAATGAGTGACACACCGGCCATGTAGATAATCTTCGACCAGATATAGCTGCCATAGGAGAGGTTCAGGAAGCGCTCGCGCTTCAGCAGGGCACGGTCCTTGATGATTTCCTCTGCCGAGCCGCTCATGCCGATGAACGTAGCCACGATGACAGCCATGAAGAAATAGCTCACCAGGTTCTTGTTGTTCATGATGGTGTAGCCCTCGGGCGGTGCGAAGCGGGTGAGCAGCGCACAGATGACGGCCAGCAGCGGAGCCACCAACAGCGTGATGGCCAAGTACTGCACGTTGGTAATCTTCGTCTTGATGTTACGATAGAGGAAGATGGCAAACTGCTTCAGGACGTTGGGCTTCCGCTGGTCAGACTTCGGAATGTCCGTCTGCTGCTGTTCCGTGGGCAGCAGCTGTCGGTTCTTCAGATACAGCTCGTGCCAGTCCTGTGGTGACATCTTGCGTTCGTCCGACGGCTCACCGGTATTGCTGAGCGCTTTCTCGTCGATGATGTTCAGCACGATTTCGGGATTCACGTTGCCGCAGGTGGGGCAGGTGCTGGTTTCAGCATCGGCATAGTTGGCGGCCTCCTTGAAATAGGTGATGGCATCGATGGGGTTACCGTCGAAGACGGGATAGCCGCCCCTGTCAAGCAGCCACAGGCGGTCGAACAGCTTATAGACATCGCTCGACGGCTGGTGGATGTTGACCACGATGAGCTTTCCCTTGAGTGTCTGCTCCTTCAGCAGCAGAATGACCTTCTCGGTGTCGGCAGACGACAGTCCCGACGTGGGTTCGTCGAGGAAGAGCACGGCGGGCTCGCGTATCAGCTCGAGGGCGATGTTCAGTCGTTTGCGCTGACCGCCAGAGATATATTTGTTGATGGCGGAACCTGCCTTCAGGTCCTTGATGCCATCGAGTCCCAAGTCCTTGAGCGTCTTCATGACACGACGGTTAATCTCGTCGGCAGGCAGTCCCTCAAAGCACAGCTTGGCAGTAAACCAGAGGTTCTGATAGACCGTCAGCTCCTCAATGAGCAGGTCGTCCTGCGGTACGAAGCCTATCAGGTCCTTGACGGCAGGCTCGGAAATGCTGTGTCCGTTGATGGTAATGGTACCTTGCTGAGGCTTCAGCGTTCCGTTGAGCAACGAGAGCAAGGTGGTCTTGCCAGTGCCCGAGCCACCCATGATGGCCAAGAGCTCACCGCTCTTGAGCGTGAAGCTCATGTCGTGCATGCCGTTGTCACTGTTGGGGAAACGGAAATTGATGTCGCGACCGCTGAACTCAATGGGATGCTTGGCTCCTGCTGCCTGGTCTTGGTCAGCATAGGCACCGATGATGGAGGAGTAATATACCGGCTGGGCGTTCGTGCTTTTCAGCACACTGCTCTGTTGCCACACCTGATAGGTGCCGGGCAGCACGGGTACGTCGTTCAGCAATACCGTGTCGCGGCCGGGCGTGTCTCCGTCAAGATAGGTGAAGATCAGGAGTCCTGACGTGGAATCCAGCAACGTCTTCAGTGTGCCGGAAATGCCGTCAATGTGGTGCATCATGACATGTTCCGTCGGCTTGTTGTTGACGTAGTCGTTGAAGTCCTTGTACTGGCTCTCGGGGATATGGAACTGACGGGCCATGGTGTCGAACATGTCAACAGCCTGCAGACCGTCATCACCGCAAAACTCCATCAGACGAAGCAGCAACAGAGCCTCTTCTTCCTTACGAATCTTGCCGTGTAGGGTAGAGCAGATGCCGTTGACGGTGGCCTCGCTGTTCAGCCCGTCGGTCATCTCGTACGCCATACGCATATCGCTGTACAGGTCGAGATAAAGGTCGATATTACGGATTCCGAAATGATGACGCAAATAACTTACGAGCATTTCCTTTGCCCGTACCTCATCCACTTGCTCTTCCTTTCCAAACAGAGCAAACAGACTGATGAAGCTGGATAATATGACGTCAGTCATTTCTTTATTTCAAATTGCAAATGTATTAAAAAACTATGACTACCCTCCTATAGTCTCCGTTAAAAATCATTAAATCACCCCTTATTCGAGTTTCTTCCGCAGCGTCAATACGTTCTTGCCGTCAATTCGCTCGTAGTTGATGCTGTCCATGATCTTTCGAATCAGATGGATGCCGAGACCGCCGATGGGACGCTCCTCTGCACTGAGCGTGGTATCCACTTCTTTCTTCGCGGTGGGGTCGAAGGGAATACCCCAGTCGCTGATGGTGAACTTCAGACGGCGCTCGTTTGCCTGCGCTTCAATATCCACATTTCCATGAGTACCAGCTGCATAGGCATAGCTCATCACATTGACCACAGCCTCTTCGAGGGCGAGATTGAGGTCCATCGTGGTGCTCATGTCCATTCCCAAGGTCTCGCAAACCTCGTTGACGAACGACTCTAATTGCGGTACCTGCTCAATATCGTTGGGCAATGTCATGGTGCGCTGCAGACGTATGTTCTGGTTTTGCAAACGGGTGTATTGGATGGCGAGCATGGTGAGGTCGTCGCTCTGGTCGGCATTACCGACGAAACGGTGAACGGCATCACTCATCTTCTCAATGATGACCTTCGGGGTACGTTCGCTTTGTCGTGCCACCTCTTTGATTCTTTCTTCCTGGAACTGTTCGTGACGGGTGTTCTCGGCCTCGGTCAGTCCGTCGGTATAGAGGAAGATGGTGGTCAGCGGGTCGATCATGGTCTCCTGTGAAACGAACTTCCAGTCTTCCATGATGCCTACCGGCAGGTTCGATTCACAGGGCAGCAGGCCGATGCCACTGCCACCGACAAGCAGCGGGGCGTCGTGACCGCCGTTGCAGTAACGCAGACGACCGGTGGGCAGGTCGAGCACACCGATGAACAGCGTGACAAACATGTTTGACTCGTTATCGTCGGAAAGAGCACGGTTGATGGTGCTCATGATGCGGTCGGGCTGTGACTCGTGGGCAGAAACGGTGCGGAACAAGGTTCGGGTAACAGCCATAACGAGTGATGCCGGTACGCCCTTGCCCGATACGTCACCGATGCAGAAGAACAGTTTCTCGTCGCGGATGTAGAAGTCGTACAGGTCGCCGCCCACTTCCTTGGCAGGCGTCAGCTGACCGAAAATGTCAATCTCGTTGCGGTCGGGGTAGGGCGGGAAGATCTTGGGCAACATCGACATCTGGATGTTGCTGGCAATCTCCAACTCATTCTCTATCTGAGCCTTGGAGGCTGTGGTGTCCTTGAGCTCCTCAATGTATTGGGTCAGCGAGAGCTGCATGTTGGTGAACGACTGGCTGAGCTTGCCAATCTCGTCCATTCTGTTCGTTGGCGTCAAAGTCTGGTCGAACTGCCCCGAGGCGATGGTCTCTGCCTGAAGAGCCAGTTTCTCAAGCGGTTTCAGCTCTTTCTTGATGATGCGTCTGAAGACGAAGAGCATGATGGCGAGGCCGATAATCAGAATGATGACAACGATGTTCACCAGCCTGAAATAGCTGCCAAAGATATCCCTCTCGGTGCAGACGATAGCCACGCTCCATCCCGTTTTCCCCAACGGCTTGTAGAACACGTAGCAGTCCTGACCGTCAATCTCCATCTGGCGCATACCTTCCTCGCCGGCCTGCATGGCGTGTCCAAGATTGGTGATGGCCGAGTCGGGCTCCAACAAGGTTTCCGTGAAGATGGACTGGTAGAACAGTTTGGTGGTGTCAGGATGTACGAAGTACGTGCCGCTTTG
This sequence comes from uncultured Prevotella sp., assembly GCA_947169685.1. Classification (GTDB taxonomy): domain Bacteria; phylum Bacteroidota; class Bacteroidia; order Bacteroidales; family Bacteroidaceae; genus Prevotella. The sequence goes on from CAMVQS010000035.1 coordinate 15,933, forward strand.
TCCTATCATGATGCTATAGGAGTTTGGATAGGGCTTGACGGCTGAGATGGTTTTTGACAGCCAGTCCAGCGACAGGTCCACGGAGATGGTTCCGACGTAATTGCCTTTTCCGTCCTTCAGCGGCTTGCAATAGGAGATGATACGCTCGGGGTTGAACTCGTTGTCAATGGTCAGGTCTGTGAAAGGTTCTGTCCAGCATGGACGGTCAAGCAGCTTGGGCAACTGGTACCAGTCCATGGAGAAATATTCATAGTAGTCGTCACCTTCTTGCGTCGTGGTGATTGTACCGTTCTTGTTGATGGAGTAGGCAGAGAAGAATCGTCCGCGGTCCTTGAAGAAGTAGGGCTCGAACGCAATGGAACAGCCGTTCAGGTCGGGGTTGTTCATCAGAATGCGGCGGCTATAGACAAACATGGAGTCGGGCGCATCCAGATGGCGTGCCGCCAGCCAGTCGGTATTGTCGGTGGCCACCTCCACCTTCGTGAGGATGGTGTTGACACGCTCGGCGGTGTTCTCCAGTATCTGGGTGGCATGGTTGATGGCTTCCTTGCGCACGGCCTGGCGTGACTCATAGAACATGAAGGCCAGGGCAATCAGAAAGATGACGGCAGCAAATAGGACTATCCACCAGCTAAGACGAGTGGAGAGCGACTGTTTGAAATAGTGGAGTGGATTCTTCATAGGCTTCTATTTGACAATGAGTTCATCGTAGGTGATCTCCCGCGACAGCATGTTATTCTCAAACATCAGCCTGTTGGCTTGTTTCACCATGTCGGGGCGCAGGCGGAACTCACGTTTTCCAGTCTCACGGTTCACCTGTAACCTGAGTATCTCGTCAAGCATAAGCTTCTGCAAGATGCGGTTTGTGGCAATATGCTCTTTCTTCACATAGCTCATCACAATGTCGAGCGCTTCTTTAGGATGGGCAGCCGCCCATTCCCAGCCTTTCTTGCTGGCAGCGGCAAAACGACGGGCCTGGTCACGGTGGCTCTCATAATAGGAACGGGTCACATAGACACCGTCCTCCTGGATGTTGTAGCCGTGGTCACAGAAACGATAGACGTTGCTTTCGTTCAGCGTGATGCCCGTCTGCAACAGTTGGTAGTACTCGTTATAGCTCATGGCCAGCGTGGCGTCGATGGCTCCCGACACAAACAGGTTGATGTTACTGGCAAACGGTATCCACTGATAGCCCAGTCCTTCCTTCATGCTCATGCAAATGGCTATCTGACCGAAACCGGCATTCCATATACCGACCTTCTCGCCCTTTTGCTGAAGGGGATTCTTGTTTCGGCGCGACACGATGACAAGCGCATTGTTCATGGACGTCTGGAGAATATTGACCAAAGGAGTACCGTAGTCTATGATGTCCAATGCCTGTGCCAGCTGCAAGGTCGTGGCGTGGCTGGTGTTGTTCTGTACACGTCGGATGGCAGGCTCGGTGACTGACGGATGCACAATCTCGACGTTGAGACCAGCCTCCTTATAAAAACCTTTCTCTTGAGCGACGTAGTAGCCGGCAAACTGTGCCTGCGCAGTCCATTGCGGTGTGAAGATGAACTTGTCTTGCGCTGCTACACTTAGGCATGACAGGAAGGAGATGATAAGCGGTAAGCCTATCATCCGTTTCAGCCTTACTGTATTCTTGTGTCCTTTCATTATTTATATTTCTTTTTCAGTGTTAACACATTCTTGTCATCAATATACTCATAGTTGATGGAGTCCATAATCTGACGAACCAGATGGATGCCCAGACCACCGATGGGGCGTTCCTCTGCGGTGAGCGTGGTATCGACCTCTTCTTTCTTTGTCGGGTCGAAGGGCGTTCCATTATCGCTGATAACAAACTTCAGCCACTCATTGTCGGCTTCTGCTTCGATGTTCACATTGCCCCTGGTGCCGGCAGGGTAGGCGTAGCTCATCACGTTGACCACTGCCTCTTCGAGTGCGAGATTCAGACTCATCGTGAGTGACATTTCGAGTTCCAGAGTTTCGCACACCTCATCGGTGAAGGAGGCCAACTGCGGAATTTCCTCCACATTGTTGGGCAGGGTGATACTGCGTTTCAGCTTGATGTCCTCTTGCTGCTTGGAATACAGGATGGCCAGCATCGTCATGTCGTCGCTCTGCTCGGCTTCGCCTACAAACTGGTGCGTCACTTCGGTGACGTGCTCAATCAGAGACCGTGGCGGGAGGGGTTGTAGGGCTTCCATGACACGCTCTTCGCCAAACAGCACATGACAGGTGTTCTCTGCCTCGGTCAGTCCGTCGGTATAGAGGAATATCGTGGTATTCGGGTCGATGGTCGTTTCCTGTATCTTGTATTTCATGTCCGTGAGGATGCCTACAGGGATGTTGGGCTCTACAGGCAGTGTGCCGATGCGTGTACCTGCACTGTCAATGAGCAGCGGTGCACAGTGTCCTGCGTTGCAGTAGCGCATACGGCCTGTCGGCAGGTCGAGCACGCCCACGAATAGCGTGACGAACATGTCCGACTCGTTCTCGGCGGCCATGGGACCATTGATGTTGCTGACAATTCTTGCCGGGTTGCTTTCGTGAGCGGATACTGTACGGAACAGGGCACGTGTCATGGCCATGAGCAGTGAGGCCGGCACGCCCTTGCCCGATACGTCGGCAATACAGAACAGCAGCTTCTCGTCGCGGATATAGAAGTCGTACAGGTCACCGCCTACCTCCTTGGCAGGCTTCAGCTGTGCATAGACGTCGATGTCTGAACGGTCGGGGAAGGGTGGGAACGTCTTGGGCAGCATGGCCATCTGAATGTCGCGGGCAATCTGCAGCTCGCTCTCCATGCGACCTTTCTGTTCGTTTATCTGCTTAGTCTCCTCAATCTGTCGGATCAGTGACCGCTGCATGGTAGCAAACGAGTTGCGCAAGCGTAGCATCTCGTCCTTCGACTTAACTTGGGGCAGTATGGCTAGGATGTTACCCTTTGCTATTTGGTCGGCTGTGTAGGCAAAACGGCTTATCGGTTTGGTCACGCTTCGAATATTCAGGTAACAGACAACAGACATGATGAAAACGCCCATGAGCATGATAATTGCCACGATAGCACCGAGGACATAGCCAATCTCAAACAGATTGTCGATAGGAACAACGATACACATTGCCCATCCTGTACGCTCAATGGGGGCATAGGAAATGAAATGTTGTGCACCATTGACTTTGATGCTTTTAGTACCCCGTTCTCCTGCAAGTATCTTGACGGCTAACGAGTCATCCTCAGCACCATCAGTCTTCTTGCAATACTCCTGGACGGTTTCTTTCAGTATCAACTCTTTGTTGGGGTGTGCAATAAAGGTACCGTCACGTCCCACAATGAAGCAATAGGTATCCAGAAAGTCATCATAGTCCTCCTCCTTAATCAGGTTGGAAAGCCAGTCCAGTGCAAAGTCGGCTGTCAACACACCGCATCTATTTCCCTTTTTGTCTGTAAGCGGAATGGAATAGGTTGTCATGGGTATCTCGCCGCCTCCTTTGTCCAAATATGGATTACTCCAGTAGCCTTTACCTTCCTCCATGGGCTCCTCGTACCAGTCCATGTGGTGATAGTCGTAGGTGTCTGAGCCCAGTTGCTTGGTCTGGATGAGGGAGTCCTGACGATAGGCATAGGGAGCAAACTGACGGCCTTTCTGTGGATAGAAGTTGGGCTTGAAAGCTACAGCTGAACCAACGATGTCATTGTTCTGCTCCAATATGTGCTCCGTCATGCTAAACATCTTGTCAGGATCGTTGATGTTCTCTTCCACCTCAAGCCGGTTGTTGGCTACTGCTGATTCAACAGATAACAAAATATTGCTTATCTTGTCGTTAGAGCTGTTTATTTCCTGTTTGTAATAGTACATGCCAGCTCCGACTCCCAATATCCAGACAAAAGCAAAGATGACCGCTGTGATGATAGTAAATATCACCAGAATAGTAGCTGTCACCCGGAAGGTCAGACGGCCTGCTATCGAACGGAAAGGATTGAGTTTGGCAAACATATGCTTGACGGTCTGTTTTTACGACAGGAAGCCCAGCAGGGCACCGGCTGCCACGGCAGAGCCAATGACGCCTGCCACATTCGGGCCCATGGCGTGCATGAGCAGGAAGTTGTGGCGGTCATACTCCAGTCCGAGGTTGTTGGAGATGCGGGCTGCCATAGGAACAGCACTCACACCGGCATTACCGATGAGCGGATTGAGTTTCTTGTCCTTAGGCAAGAAGAGGTTCATCAGCTTCACGAAGCAGACACCACTCGCCGTAGCAAGGATGAAGGCGCATGCACCGATGAAGAAAATAAAGATGGTGTTCAGCGTCAGGAACTCGGAGGCCTGTGTCGAACAACCTACTGTAAGACCGAGCAACATGACCACAATATCATTCAGGGCAGAGCCGGCAGTCTTGGCCAGACGGGTGGTCTTGCCGCTCTCCTTCAACAGATTGCCGAAAAACAGCATACCCAACAACGGCAGGCCGGAGGGCACGATGAACGTGGTAAGCAGTAGTCCGATAATGGGGAACAGGATGCGCTCTGTCTGGCTGACCTCGCGGGCGGGCTTCATCTTGATGACACGCTCCTTCTTCGTGGTGAGCAGACGCATCAAAGGCGGCTGAATCAGAGGCACGAGTGCCATGTACGAGTAGGCACAAACAGCGATGGCGCCCATAAGGTTGGGACTCAGTTTCGATGAAAGGAAGATGGCTGTGGGGCCGTCGGCACCACCGATGATGGCAATACCTGCTGCCTGGTTGGGCTCAAAGCCAAGTGCCAATGCCGTCATATAGGCTCCGAAGATACCGAACTGTGCTGCAGCACCGATGAGTACCAGCTTGGGGTTGGCGATAAGTGCCGAGAAGTCGGTCATAGCACCAATGCCGAGGAAGACGAGTGGGGGATACCATCCGAGCTTCACACCCTGATAGAAGAAATTGAGTACGGAGTTGTCCTCGTAAAGTCCGATCTCCAGTCCTGCATCAGTGCGGAATGGGATGTTTCCCAGAATGATACCCAGTCCGATGGGCACAAGCAGGAGCGGCTCAAAGTCCTTGCGTATGGCGAGGTAGATGAGCACGGCTCCGACTATAATCATGATAAGGTTACCCACCGATGCGTTGGCAAAGCCTGTATAGGTGAGAAACTCATTGAAGTTCTCTGCTATGAAGTTTGTAAAGCCCATATTCTTATCCGATGGTTAAAAGAACGGAACCCTCCATGACGGAGTCACCGTTGTTGACATTAATCGCTTTAACGGTTCCCGCAAACTCGGCCTCGATGTTGTTCTGCATCTTCATGGCTTCAAGCACAATGACAACATCACCGACGTTAACCTGGTCGCCCACCTTGACATTGATGGCAATGATGGTGCCGGGCAGAGGAGCCTTGACAGCGTTGCCACTAGCCCCCCCTACGGCCCCCGAGGGGGCTTCATTACTCTGCTGTCGGACATTTGTGTCCCCCTCGGGGGACGACAGGGGGGCTGTGGGGGCTGCAACTCTCTTTGTTGCTGCCAGAGCCGGGTGCTTGGCGGCGTTGATGGGCTTCTGCATCTCAATCTCAAACGGGATGCCGTTTACGTTTACTTTGGCGATTTTTCCCTCTACTTCAGCGATTTCTACTTCGTAGTCAACGCCTTGTACTTTATACTGATATTTTTTCATCTTGAGTTACTTTAATTCTGGATTTGTTGGAATAGTTGGAGCATTGTGGTTGGTGGGGATGAAAGCCTCGTGCAGATGAGTCATCTGACTGTATTCATCATCCCATTCGGTATCTTTCGGCTTAATCGTGATGACACCCGACTCTACGTCGTGTATGTCGTCTTCGTATTGACGAAGTGCCAAACCGATGACAGCCATATAGACCTCCTTGTCGATACCCTTGGTCTTCAGGCCTTCCTGTAGGAGGACGCCCGTCTTGTGACCCATTTCCATGGTCTTCTCCACCGTTTTGGTGATCGGCTTGATGGGCTGATGATGAGCAACCTTCTTGGCTGTCTCCTGATGCTTCATGACGGTTCCGAAAATCGTGAAGAACAGCCACAACAGTGCCAGGCAGAAGAATACAATGCCCATAGCCATCAGTGCCATGCCGATGCCGTAGGGATCTTCGCGCTTGAACTTCTCTATCTTCGACTCGCTGACGGTCGTGATGTTCGAGATGCCTGGAGTGACACGATCGCCAGACTTCACTTCCCAGTCAGCAGGAGTGCCGTTGTCGCTGATGCGTGCAAACGACTGGTCAGTCTTCAGGACAGGTACGGTCACAGAGTCGATGAGTTGCGTGGCGTTGCCGTTGTAGAGCGCAATCCAAACAGACTGGGTTGAATCTACGGGAACAGTAAGGTGCAACGCACCGAGGTTGGGCTTGCTGTTCAGGAAGAAGACAATATGCTTCTGTCCACTTAGGTTTGTCCGGTCATCTCCGTTGGGGATGATGCTCATACGTTTGATGCGCTCCGGCACACTCATCTTTGGATCGAGTACGGAGGGGTCTGTGGTAATGTACATGCCACGGATGTTATAGGTGGAGTGGGAGATGTTCTCAATTTCCACCCATGCCTCATGTTCTCCGTATTCGTCCTGCAGGCTGTTGCTGTTGACCGTCATCACTTCGTTCAGCTTGATGCTTGCGTCCATCTGGGCGTGCATCGACGAGGTGCCGGCCAATAGCAAAGTGCCAATCAGTAATCCGAATTTCTTCATTTGGGGGTCTCTTTATTGCTTTTATTAGTTATTAGTATTTATCCGCAGAAAAACAGAATCAGTATTTGTGCCGTGAAAATACGCAGGAACATCGCCAGCGGATAGACCGTCGAATAGCCTACGGCAGGTGCTTCCTTCGAACACACGCTATTGGCGTATGCCAGTGCGGGTGGGTCGGTGTAGGTACCGGCTATCATACCCATGATGGTGAAGTAGTTGAACTTGTAGCGTATGCGGGCTATAGGGCCTACTATTAATATAGGTACAATCGTAATCAGGAAACCCGTCAGCACGTACAGCAGTCCGTTGCCCTCGACGACGGTTTCAAAGAAGCCTGCGCCAGCCTTGATGCCCACGCTGGCCAGGAAGAGTACCAGTCCAATTTCACGGAGCATCATGTTGGCCGATGTCGTGGTGTATGTCACCAGCTTAATCTTGTAACCATAGCGTCCTATGAGGATAGCGATAATCAGCGGACCGCCGGCAATACCCAGCTTCATGGGTACGGGCAGCCCCATTGAGATGGGCAGGCTTCCGAAGATAATACCGATGATGATACCCACGAAGATGGTGGCAATGTTCGGTGCGTCCAGTCGCTTGATACTGTTACCCATCTTGTTGGCTACGCTGTCAACGGCATCTTCCGGACCTACCACCATGATGCGGTCGCCCACTTGCAGGGGCAGGCTGGCTGAGGCAAAGAGATCCATGCCGTGACGGGTAACGCGGGTGACGTTGACACCGTGTACGCTGGAGAAGTGCATGGCGCCCAGCGTCTTGCCGTTAATCTTGGGGTTGGTGATGAGGATACGTTTCGATACCAAGGGCTGGTCCTGCTGCTCAAAGTCAATGTCGAGCTTCGGACCGATGAAGGCCGTGATGGCCTCCTGGTCAGCCTCGGCACAGACAATAAGCATCTGGTCACCCAGGTGGAATACGGTATGACGGTTCGGTATCGACAGCTCGCCCTCATGGACAATGCGTGATACCACGAAGTCACGGTTCAGGAAGTCGTGCACCTGCAGCAGTGTCTTACCCTCCAGGTACTTGTTGGTTACTTCCAGGTGCATCTTGTAAGGCTTCTTGTTGGCTGCCGTCTCTTCCATTGCTGCCAGGCGGGCCTCCTCTTTCTCCAGACGTACCTTACAGATGTACTTGACGAGGATGGTGGCCCCGATGATACCCAGCACACCCAACGGGTAGGCACAGGCATAGGCCGATGCAATCTGTGGGACATTCTGTCCGAACACCGTGTTCAGGGCTTCGTTAGCCGCACCAAGACCAGGGGTGTTAGTGACGGCACCGTACAGCGTACCCACCATCATGGGCAGGTTCTGTGAGTCGCTGGTGTCGAAGAAAATGTAATAGCAGGCAAACATCACCAGAATATTCAGCAGAATAGCTGAAGCGGCCAGTCCGTTGAGCTTGATGCCTGCCTTGCCGAAACTCTCAAAGAAACCGGGGCCGACCTGCAGACCAATCATGAAGACGAAGAGAATCAGGCCGAAGTCTTGAATGAAAGTGAGGATGTCTGTGGGGGCGGTGAATTGGAAGTGTCCCGCCACAATTCCGGCAAACAATACGAAGGTCACTCCCAACGAAATGCCGAAAAACTTGATTTTACCTAAATACACACCAACTGCTATCACGATGGCATAAAGCAGCGCGATATGAGCAACTGAATCAGTGGAGGTAAAGAGGTTTATTAACCATTCGAATGAATCCATATTTATACTAACGTTTCCTTTAACGCTGCAAAATTACACATTTTCTATCGTTTTGAGCAAACTTTAGCCAATAATTTTTATCAGAATTACCGACTTTTAAATTCTTTCACACTTCAATGTGCTAAGTTTCGAAAATATTATCTATCTTTGCAAACGCTAATACGCAAACTTTATCAACATTTATTAATAGTACACTATGGCAAACAAAGAAAAACTCTTTACCGAGTTTCAGGCGCCTACCACTCAGGAATGGCTCGATAAAATCGAGGTTGACCTGAAGGGGGCAGACTTCCAGAAACGTCTGGTGTGGAGAACAAATGAAGGTTTTAACGTACAGCCCTTCTATCGTCGTGAAGACTTGAAGGACTTGAAGACACCCGATGCCCTTCCGGGTGAGTTCCCGTTCGTACGTGGTAACAAGAAGGACTCGAACGAGTGGTATGTCCGCCAGAATATCGCGGTGGCCGACCCCGTCGAGGCTAACAAGAAGGCGCTTGACATCCTGAACAAAGGTATCGACTCGTTAGGCTTCCGTATCCCGAAAGACCTGGTGACCGCAGAGGCTTTGGACGCCCTGCTGGCAGACATCTATTGCGAGATTGTCGATCTGAACTTCCGCACGTGTCCGTGTCATGCCTTGAAACTGGCAGAACTCGTTGATGCCTACTTCACCAAAAAGGGCTTCGACAAAGAAAAGCTGTCGTTCACCGTGGGCTTCGACCCCATCGAGAACATGCTCACCAAGGGTAAGGACATAACACCGCGACTGGCCGACGGTCCGAAGATCGTCGAACTGTTGAAAGACTATCCGAAGGCTCACGTGATGACTGTTCATACCGAGACCCTGAACAATGCCGGTGCCTACATCGTGCAGGAGCTGGGCTACGCCCTCGCCTGGGGTAACGAGTACCTGCAGCAGTTGGTCGATGCCGGCGTGGATGTGGATCTTGCTGCCCGTCAGATGAAGTTCTACATGGGCGTCTCCGAAAACTACTTCATGGAGATTGCGAAGTTCCGTGCCGCCCGTCTGTTGTGGGCGCAGATTGTGAAGCAGTATGAACCTAAGTGCGACTGCTCATGCAAGATGACGATAAATGCCACAACGTCAACGTATAACCAGACATTGTTTGATAGTTACGTTAACCTGCTCCGCTCGCAGACGGAGGCCATGAGTGCTGCCCTTGGCGGTGTTCATTCTATGGTGGTGACACCGTTCGATGCTCCTTACGAGAAACCGACAGACTTCAGCGAACGCATTGCCCGCAACCAGCAGCTGCTGATTAAGGAAGAGAGCCATTTCGACCGTATTGTTGACCCCTCTGCCGGTTCATACTACATTGAGCACCTGACGGATGCTTTGGCACAGGAGGCATGGAAGATTTTCCTGAAGATTGAGGATGAGGGTGGTTTCCTTGAGGCCTGCAAGAAGGGCATTGTACAGGATGACATAAACGCTACGAACGTGAAACGTCACGGTGACGCTGCCAAGCGTAAGGAGTTCCTGCTGGGTACCAACCAGTTCCCGAACTTCACGGAGAAGAGCGACGGCAAGAGGGGAGCCCCCCTGTCATCCCCCAAGGGGGACACGAAAGCCCAGTCTTGTTGTAATGAAGCCCCCTCGGGGGCAGTAGGGGGGGCTTTCAAGAAGCTCGAGACCACCCGTCTTGCAGCAGACTTCGAAGACCTGCGCATCCATACCGAGGAGACAAAGGTTCCCGTTGCCTTCATGCTGACCATCGGTAACCTGGCTATGCGTCAGGCTCGTGCTCAGTTCTCTTGTAACTTCCTCGCTTGTGCAGGTTATAAGGTGATTGACAACCTCGGCTTCAAGACCGTTGAGGAAGGTGTCGATGCTGCACTCGAGGCCAAGGCCGACATTGTGGTCATCTGTTCTTCTGACGATGAGTACGCAGAGTACGCTATTCCTGCATTCAAGTACCTTGATGGACGTGCCATGTTTGTCGTGGCTGGTGCTCCTGCTTGTATGGAGGACCTGAAGGCTGCCGGCATCGAGAACTACATTCACGTGAAGTGTAACGTGCTTGAAACCCTCAAGGAATATAATGCTAAGTTAGGAATCTAGTTAATTTACGATTTTACTATTTACTATTTACGATTTATTTTCGATTTGGTTATTTAGTTATTTATGACGAAGGATGATTTGCGTGAGAGGATGACTGTTTTTGCAGTTAGAATCGTGAAAATGGTTGATGCGATGCCTCAGACGGTATCGGGATTGGCTATCGCGCGACAGATAGTCCGCTCTGGCACTTCTCCTTCTGCCAACTATCGTGCAGCATGTCTGGCAAAATCCGACAAGGATTTTATCAACAAGTTAAAAATGGTGGAGGAAGAACTTGACGAAACTTGTCACTGGCTTGAGATTATCATGCGCAGTGAGATGGTAAAAGAGTCACGCATGAAACCCCTCCATCAAGAGTGCTGTGAGTTGCTGAATATCATTGCTAAATCGATAGTCACAACAAAGACAAGAATGACTTCGGATGAAATGGCCAAATCAAATAAATCGTAAATAAATAGTAAATAGTAAATCGTCAAATAGTAAATAAAGAAGATGAGAAAAGATTTTAGTAAAATAGATATCTATGCAGGCATCAAGGCTCAAGATGGTGCCAAGTGGATTAAAGACAATGGAATCGTGGAGAACTGGAAGACTCCCGAGCACATTGAGGTTCGTCCCGTATATACTAAAGAAGACCTGGAAGGCATGGAGCATCTGGACTTCGCTGCTGGTATTCCTCCTTACCTTCGTGGCCCGTATTCCATGATGTACCCCTTCCGTCCGTGGACCATCCGTCAGTATGCCGGATTCTCCACCGCTGAGGAGTCCAACGCTTTCTATCGTCGTAACCTGGCTTCTGGTCAGAAGGGTCTTTCCGTAGCCTTCGACCTGCCGACACACCGTGGCTACGACCCCGACAACCCCCGCGTGGTAGGCGATGTGGGTAAGGCTGGTGTGAGCATCTGTAACGAGGAGAACATGAAGGTTCTGTTCTCAGGCATTCCCTTGAACAAGATGTCTGTCTCCATGACTATGAACGGTGCCGTGCTGCCTATCCTTGCCTTCTACATCGTGGCAGGTCTGGAGCAGGGTGCTCAGCTCGAGGAGATGGCAGGAACCATCCAGAACGACATCCTCAAGGAGTTCATGGTGCGTAATACCTATATATATCCGCCCGCATTCTCCATGAAGATTATTGCCGACATCTTTGAATATACTTCACAAAAGATGCCGAAGTTCAACTCCATTTCTATCTCTGGCTACCACATGCAGGAGGCTGGTGCTACCGCTGACATTGAGTTGGCTTACACCCTGGCCGATGGTATGGACTATCTGCGTACGGGTGTTAATGCCGGTATCGATGTGGATGCTTTCGCACCGCGTCTGTCGTTCTTCTGGGCCATCGGCATGAACCACTTTATGGAGATTGCCAAGATGCGCGCAGGCCGTCTGCTGTGGGCGAAGATCGTGAAGTCGTTTGGTGCCAAGAACCCGAAGTCGCTGGCACTGCGTACCCACTCGCAGACCTCTGGCTGGTCGCTCACCGAGCAGGACCCGTTCAACAACGTTGGTCGTACCTGTATCGAGGCTATGGCAGCTGTGCTGGGTCACACCCAGTCGCTGCACACCAACGCCCTCGACGAGGCTATCGCC
>CAMVQS010000036.1 GCA_947169685.1 uncultured Prevotella sp.
GTACCAGTCATACCTGCCAACTTATGGTACATACGGAAGTAGTTCTGCAGAGTGATGGTCGCAAAAGTCTGCGTTGCAGCCTCAACCTTCACATGTTCCTTTGCCTCGACAGCTTGGTGCAAACCATCAGACCAACGACGACCTTCCATGATACGACCTGTCTGCTCGTCGACAATCTTCACCTCGCCGTCAATCACTACATATTCGTCATCCTTGTTGAACATGCAATAAGCTTTTAGCAATTGCTGGAGTGTATGTACACGTTCTGACTGTACGGCATAGTGCTGGAGTAACTCGTCTTTCTTATTGACGCGTTCTTCGTCAGAAAGGCGTTTGTCACCTTCTAGGGCTGATAACTGAGCAGCAATATCGGGAAGTACGAAGAGTTCTGCGTCATTAACCTGCTTGGCGAGCCATGCAGTACCCTTGTCAGTAAGATCGCAAGAATTCAATTTCTCATCAACAACGAAATAGAGAGGTTCTGTAACTTCTGGCATACGACGGTTGTTGTTCTCCATATAGGTCTCTTCCGTCTTGAGCATACCACTCTTGATGCCATCCTCAGAAAGGAACTTGATAAGTGGTTTGTTCTTTGGCATAGACTTATGAGAACGGTAGAGTGCCAAGAAACCTTCATCAAGCAGTTTCTTGTCGTTCTTCTCCATACCCTCGGCAATCTTCTGCTTGGCATCAGCCAAATACTGAGTAGCCAATTGGCGCTGTACACCAACGAGCTTTTCTACGAGAGGCTGATATTCTTCAAACATTTGGTCTTCACCTTTAGGTACAGGACCTGAGATAATCAGAGGTGTACGGGCATCGTCAATCAACACGGAGTCAACCTCATCGACGATGGCGTAGTTGTGGGAACGCTGCACGAGGTCGGCAGGCGAGATGGCCATGTTGTCACGCAGATAGTCGAAACCAAATTCGTTGTTCGTACCGAAGGTGATGTCGGCCTGATAAGCCTTGCGACGCTCGGGTGAGTTGGGCTGGTGCTTGTCAATACAATCCACGCTCAGTCCGTGGAACATGTAGAGCGGTCCCATCCACTCGGAGTCACGCTTGGCCAGATAGTCGTTGACGGTCACCACGTGAACGCCGTTACCCGTCAAGGCATTCAGGAAGACGGGCAGGGTAGCCACGAGGGTCTTACCTTCACCCGTTGCCATCTCGGCAATCTTACCCTGATGGAGCACGACGCCACCGAAGAGCTGTACGTCGTAGTGGATCATCTCCCACTTCAGGTCGTTACCGCCTGCGGTCCAGTGGTTGTGGTAGATGGCCTTGTCACCGTCGATGGTGATGAAGTCCTTGCGTGGGTCGGCAGCCAGCTCGCGGTCGAAGTCGGTAGCTGTCACCACGGTCTCCTCGTTCTCGGCAAAGCGACGGGCGGTCTCCTTGACGATGGCGAACACCTCGGGGCCTACCTCGTTGAGGGCCTTCTCATAGATTTCGAGGGCTTCTTTCTCAATCTTGTCAATCTGTGCGAAGATTTCGGCACGTTCGTCAATGGGTGTTTCCTCAATCTTGGCCTTCAGGTCGGCAATCTGCTGCTTCTGTTCCTTGGCTGCTGCCTGCACCTGCTGCTGCAGTTCCTTGCTGCGGGCACGCAGGGCGTCGTTGTCCAGCTTCTCAACACTGGGATAGACGGCTTTGACCTTCTCTACCAGTGGCTGGATGAGTTTCATGTCGCGCGATGACTTGTCACCGAAGAGCGACTTTAGAATCTTTGTAAAGTTCATATTCTTATTTTCTTTATATTCCTTATTATTATTAATTCAGCGTGCAAAGGTACGAAATATTTTTTTAATACACGCAAATAAACCCCAAAACAAATCAGAACAACGGTTCTGAAGCGCATGCATTGGGGGCGCGAATGCGGATGGCTTTCGCAATGGTGGGTGCTATGCGGTCAACGGTGACAGGCGTCAGGACGCGTTCCGCAGTGATGTTGGCACCATAGAATATGATAGGGAATGAAATAAAGTTCACACGTTGTGTCGTGCTTTCATGGGTTTCTTCGTTCACGAGCTTCCAGCCTGGTGCAATCTCAATGAGCAGGTCACCGCACTTCTCTGTGCAGAAGCCGTTGCGAATCTTCTCCAGACGCTCGCTCTCGCTGGTCAGCAGCTGGTTGCTGGTATAGACGTTGCGTACGCCTTCCACCTGCAACAGGAACTCCTGTGCTCGGTTCAGCACGTCGCTAAGATTGATGTTCTTCTGGTCGAAGAGCTGATGGTTGAGGAACAGCTGGTTCTTGTAGCTGGCTTCCACATATTTGGCTGAGCCGTAGATGGCTCCCAGATACATGTTGAGCAGGTTGGCAGTCCGTTGGATGTTGAACTTGCCAGTGGGGATGTGGAACTTCTCTTCATCCTCACGCTCCTCACGTTCTTCGCTGTAGCCTGTTCCCGTCAGCACGAAGAGCACGTTGCCACGTCCAAACCTGCGCTCTATGCGTAGAATGAGGCGTGAGAGATGCTGGTCGATGTTCCTGTATGATTCTTCGGGAGTGGCGCCTTGCTTGTAGATAACGTTCAGCAGGTCAGGCGTTTCGTCCGTTCCGATGTTGCTTTTCTCGATGCAGCTCAGTGCCAGTTCCGTGATGCTCTTATTGATGTCTGTCTCTACGGCATAGGTCTTGGTATAGTCGCTCTGCCATAGGGGTACAGGGGCATAGTACTCAATGTTGTTCCACCGGTTCAGGTTGGTCCATGCAGCAGCGTCGGCAGCATGTCCTGCTGACAAAATGGCAGCGTCGGCAGTAGGTGCAAAGGCATAGACCTGTGCCGCACCACTGGAGGCAAGCTTCATCTCGTCACCCAGCGTCGATGTAAGCATGTGGATGGGGGGGTTGTTCTGTCCGACGCAACGGACGGGTCGAAGTGTCTGACGGTCAAGCCATTCGGTGCCTACGATGCCATGATAGTAGGGCGTGGTTCCTGTGGCGATGGTGGCAATGGCCGAGGCCCTGTCAACAGGTGTGAAGTCATAGGAAGCACTGGCAAATACCTTTCCCTGTTTCAGCAGTTTCTTGAAACCGTCGTTGCCATACAGCGGCATGAAGGTCTCTAAATAGTCGGCACGCAACTGATCGACGGTGATGTTCACCACCAGTCGAGGTGTTGACGCAACGACTTGTGCCATAGCCTCTTGGTGGAAGCCCAGCACGGCCAGCAGGGTGATATACAGGTATTTATTTTTTCGCATTCCTAATATTTGACCAGTATCTTATTAGCAAACATAGTGCCACAATCATCATCCCCTCGGCATAATGCTGGAAGATGCCGCCGAGGAGGAAGAGTACCGTCATGTACAGAAGCAGGTTCCAGTAATGTGTCTTCCGTCCCTTATATACCTTATATATATATAGGAAGGGCAGGGGATTGAACAAGAGAATCTGCAGGTTGATGCTGACGGTGGGGTGCTGCGAGAATATCATGGCGAACAGCACGATGCCCATCACACCCTGCATAGTCATTAGCAAGATGTCCCACCACTTGAAGGTCTGCTTCTTCTTCCACTCAAGGGCAAATACCAAGAGGGAGACGATGAGCAGGATAATGGCACACTCGGTAGGTGTCAGCGGAAAACCCTGACTGACGACCTGAACGCCTGAGGGTACCAGCGTGCGTGTTTCCTTGACCAGCGGCACCTGACTGCCATCCTGACGGATAATCTGAGCCCGTGCAAAGTCGTACATCAGGTTGTTGGGCAGGAACTCCTGTTGGCGCAGGTCGGTCTTCATGTCCGCCTTGATGCCCAGCAGGACATCGTTGCCCCACGTGGCCCACGGGTGGTTCTGTGTGCAGTCGTGTACCATCTGGCGGTAGGTCGGCGTATAGTCAGGACGCGGCTGATAGCGTAGCTGTCCGCTGATGACGCGTTCCACCATGTCACGGGCACGGCTGGTACAGTTGTCGTAGAAGTAGTTATAGCGATAGACACGGTTTTCTTCGCGGTAGTTGTCTGCCAGCGCCTGCCAGATGGCTTGTTTCTCTTGGGCTGTCAGGTTGAGCACCTGCTCCGTCACCTGGCTACCGTAGTAGCGGTACTCCTGCTTGAAGATCTTGGTGGGAAGTACACCCAGCTCGTAGTCGGTCAGTCCGAACACAAAGCGCAGGGTGAAGAAAGGGGCGTGGAAATTGAACACGCCGTAGTTGAAGGCCCAGTCTTCGCCGGTTCTCAGGTCATGAAAGCGCAGAGCCGTATGTCCGTACAGGCTGTATATCTCCTCGTGGGGCTGACACGTGAGCAGTGCCACCTCGACAGAGTCCTTGCTATTTGTAATGGAGTCGGTGTTTGCAGCAGAAAGATGCTTTGAAGACAGTGCAAACAGCAGTATCCACGTAATCCTAAAAATGCTTTCTAAATGTTTCACGATGCAAAATTAATAAATTATTCGTAATTCATAAGCCATAATTAATTTTTTTTCCGTAATTTTGCACCGCAATATACGAAATGCATGCAATTGAACTCATGAAGAAACTAATTATCTGTGGCCTCCTTCTTGGGGCTATATCGCTGAATGCATCGGCACAGAGCGGCACAAATTCACCCTACAGCCAGTACGGACTGGGTGTCTTGGCTGACCAGTCACAAGGCTTTAACCGAGGAATGAACGGCTTGGCCTATGGTCTGCGTTATGGTAATCAGGTGAATGCAATGAACCCTGCTTCGTATTCGTCCATCGACTCGTTGACCATGCTGATTGATTTGGGTCTTTCGCTCCAACTGACCAACTTCAAGGAAGGTAATACCAAGGTAAATGCGCGTAATGCGAACTTTGAGTACGCTGTCGCTTCGTTCCGGGTGCTCCCTAAATTTGGTGTGAGTGTTGGTGTTTTGCCTTATACGAATATCGGTTATAGCTATTCTGTCAAAGAACAGGTAGGCACTTCATCCATTTATAGCACTCAGCAATGTGAAGGTACTGGTGGACTTCATCAGGCGTATGTCGGCTTTGGCTGGAACGCATTTGCCGGTCTGTCGTTAGGAGCCAATTTCTCTTACCTGTGGGGAACGTACGAAAAGGGTATCATGGTGTCGAGCAATGACTCGTACGTCAGCACTGTTGCCAAGTATTATGAAGCATCGGTGAGCAGCTATAAGATTGACCTGGGTCTGCAGTATGAGCAGAAGCTGGGCAAGCGTGATGCGTTGGTGCTTGGTGGTACAGTGGGACTCGGCCATAAGCTGGGTGCTGATCCTACGATGGCTATCGTAAGCATCAATCCTACCACGTCAGTGAGGCAGACAACGACAGATACCATCTCTAACGGCCTGAGTATTCCCCTGACCATTGGTGGAGGTTTCTCCTATCGTCATGCCAACAAGTGGATGATTGGAGCAGACTACAGCCTGCAGAAATGGGGCGAGCTTGACATCCCCGAAGTTGATCCGAACACACAGCGTTACGTGCTGAAGAGTGGAATCCTGAAGGACAGACACAAGGTGACCGTAGGCGGTGAGTGGATTCCTAACGAGAATAACACCCGTAACTTGCTGGCTCGTGTGCATTACCGTTTTGGCGCTTCCTATGCTACACCTTATTATAATTTAGGAAGTGTAGAAGGTCCCAAAGAACTCAGCGTCAGCCTTGGCTTTGGTGTCCCCATCTTCAATACATGGAACAACCGTTCTCTGCTGAACATCAGCGGCCAGTGGGTGCATACGTCTGCCAAGGACCTGATAACCGAAAATACTTTCCGCATTAATGTGGGTATCACTTTCAATGAACGTTGGTTCCAGAAGTGGAAAGTAAGGTAATGAAGAAACAGCTTTTAGCCTTCCTATTGGCGTCAGCGCTTCTTCCGTCATGTACGGAACAGCAGGAGCATATTGCTCCCGCCATCAACGACCGTGACTCTGTGTCGATGATGACCAGCTATGGCGTCAATACCCTCATTTCCGATTCAGGCATCATCAAATACCGTATCGTCACGGAGCGCTGGGATGTCAATACCATCAAGATGCCATCACGCTGGGAATTCGTGAAGGGCATCTTCCTCGAACAGTTCGACGACAAGTTCCATGTGGAGGGTTACATACAGGCTGACACAGCTTGGTATTACGACCAGAAACGTCTGTGGCATCTGCGTGGACGTGTCAGGATTCGTAACGTCAACGGCCTGATCTATACCAGCGAGGAGCTGTTCTGGGACGGCATCAAACATGAGCTCTATTCCAACGTCTTTTCCAAAGTCGTCACGCCTGAGCGTACCATGCAGGGAACCTATTTCCGCAGTGATGAGCGTATGACCCATTACTTCGTGTCCAACTCCAAGGGCTCGTTTATGCCTGACGACATGATGGGTGGCAATGAGGAAGACAAGAAACCTACGGAGCCAGCCGATACCACGCAGCCTGCAGCACCTTCGAGACTGCCGGCTACACCGCATGCGTCAAGTCCGAAACCTACCGTGACACCATAATGGAACAGATAGCAACGTTGACTCCGGAAATCTGTGGACTTCTTGTCACAATGGTCTTCTCTGCCTTCTTCTCAGGTATGGAGATTGCCTTTGTGTCGAGCAACCGTCTGCGTGTAGAGATGGATCGTGAGAAGAACGGCCTGTCACAGCGTGCCATCGCCTTCTTCTACCGTCATCCCAACAACTTCGTCAGTACGATGCTGGTGGGAAACAACATCGCACTGGTTATCTACGGCATCCTGTTCGCACAGATTTTCGATACGCTGTTCTTCAATCGTCTCTTTGGTGAGTACGATGGACTGCGTGTGGCAGCCGATACCATAGCATCGACCATTGTGGTGCTCTTTACAGGTGAGTTCCTGCCCAAGACCATCTTCAAGAACAATGCCAACACGCTGCTGACCTTCTTTGCTATTCCAGCATTTGTCTGCTATGTCGTGCTTTTCCCGATATCACGCTTTGCCACGTTCCTGTCTAAGATCCTGTTGCGTGTCTTTGGCGTTAAAGTGCTGGCAGCGGCAGAGGACCATGCGTTCAGCAAGGTCGATTTGGACTATCTGGTGCAGAGTAGCATAGACCATGCGACCGATGAGGACGAGATGGACGAGGAAGTCAAGATTTTCCACAACGCACTCGACTTCTCCGACACGAAGGTGCGCGACTGTATGATACCTCGTACGGAAATCGAGGCAGTGGACATTGATGATACCAGCGTGGAGGAACTGAAGAACCGTTTTATTGAGAGCGGCTACTCCAAGCTTATTGTCTATAAGGAAGATATTGACCATATCATAGGCTACATCCATTCCTCAGAGATGTTCCGTAATCCCAAGGAGTGGAAGGACCATGTACGCACGATGCCTTTTGTGCCTGAGACAATGGCAGCCCGCAAGCTGATGCAGATTTTCATGCAGCAGAAGAAGTCGCTGGGTGTGGTGGTCGATGAGTTTGGAGGTACCAGCGGTCTGGTGTCGCTCGAGGATATTGTGGAGGAAATCTTCGGTGAGATTGAGGACGAGCACGATACGTCCAACTATGTGGCCAAGAAATTGGACAATGGCGAGTATCTGTTGTCTGCCCGTCTCGAGATTGAGAAGGTCAACGAGATGTTCGATCTCGACCTTCCAGAGAGCGACGAGTATATGACTGTCGGCGGTCTCATTTTGCACGAATACCAGAGCTTCCCGAAACTCAACGAAGTGGTCAAGATTGGCAACTTTGAGTTCAAGATAATGAAGAATACAATGACAAAAATAGAGCTTGTGAGGCTTAAAATCATCGATTAAGGCAAAATTTTTGTAATTTATTCCTTTGTTTGAGAGAAATTTTGTAATTTTGTGCGCTAAAATCGGAAATAACAAAAAATAAAAATAAAAAAATTAAGTAATGGCAGCATTAGGAAGTATTAGAAAGAGAGGCGTGACGCTGATTATCATCGTCGCACTGGGCCTCTTTGCATTCATCGCTGGCGACATGTTCAAAGGTTGCGAGTATTTCGAAGGCATGAAACGCCAGCAGGTGGGTGAAGTATTAGGAGAGAAAGTGTCATATAATGATTTCCAGCAACTCGTAGAAGAGTACACGGATGTGATTAAGATGACACAGGGACGTGACAACCTGTCACCCGAGGAGCAGAACCAGCTCTACGACCAGGTTTGGAACACGTATGTAAACAACAAACTCATTGAGGCTGAGGCCAAGAAGCTGGGTCTGGCAGTTACCGACAAGGAACTTCAGGACATCCTGAAGGAAGGTACCAACCCCCTCTTGATGCAGTCGCCCTTCGTGAACCAGCAGACCGGTCGTTTCGACCTCTCGCTGCTCACCAAGTTCCAGGCAGACTACAAGAAGGCCGTTGCTGACCCTCAGCTTGCTGAGCAGTATCAGCGCATCAATAACTTCTGGCTCTTCCTAGAGAAGACCCTGCGTCAGCAGACGCTGTCTCAGAAGTATTACGCACTGCTCTCTCACTGTCTGTTCTCGAACCCCGTATCAGCCAAAATGGCTTTCGAGGGTCAGAACGTGGAGAGTGAGGTTGAGTTGGCTTCACTGGCTTATTCTTCAGTAAACGACAATGACGTGAAGATTACTGACGCTGATCTCAAGGCATACTATGACGCCCACAAGGAAGAGTTCAAGCAGTATGTTGAGAGCCGCGACATCAAGTACGTGACCTATCAGGTTACTGCTTCGCAGAATGATCATGCCAATCACATGAAGACGATGCTCGTAGCAGCCAGAGGCCTGCAGGACGGCGAAGCACCCGCAGAGGTGGTTCGTAAGGCACAGTCGCAGATTCCTTATACAGGTATCGCTGTTACACGTGCTGCTCTTCCGCAGGACATCGCCGCTAAGGTTGACTCTATGACTGTCGGTCAGGTTACCGGAACTCCTTTCCAGTCTTATGACAACACGCTCAATGTGATCAAGCTCATCGCTAAGACCGAGCAGCCCGACTCTGTTGAGTATCGTCAGATTCAGGTCTTTGACGCCTCTGTCGATGCAGCACGCACCAAGGCTGACAGCATCTACAAGGCACTGCAGGCAGGCGCAAACTTCGACACGCTCGCCGTTAAGTATGGTCAGACTGGTCAGAAGATGTGGCTCACCTCAGCTATGTATGAGCGCAGCACTTCACTTGATGCTGACACCAAGGAACTGCTTAACGCCATCACTACACTGGGTGCAAACGAGACACGCAACTTACAGCTCACACAGGGTAACATCATCGTGCAGGTTACCAACCGTCGCGCTATGACTACCAAGTATGATGTTGCTGTGGTGAAGCGTCCTCTCGACTTCACTAAGAACACTTATAACGATGCATACAACAAGTTCAGCCAGTTCGTTAGCGAGAACAAGACACTCGAGGAGATTGAGAAGAACGCACAGAAGTTCGGCTATCAGGTTCTGGAGCGCAAGGACGTTAGCAGCACTGATCATACCATTGCAGGCATTCAGGGCACCAATCAGGCTCTGCGCTGGGTGTTCGAATCCAAGCCGGGTAATGTTTCTCAGCTCTACGAGTGTGGCAACAACGACCAGCTGCTCGTCATCGCAGTAACAGGCATCCATCCTGTAGGCTATCGTGACTTTGAGAGCATCAAGGAGCAGATTAAGCCCTATGTCATCCGCGATAAGAAGTTCGAGATGCTGAGTGCTAAGCTGAACGGTGCTGGCAGCATTGCTGCTGCCAAGCAGAAGGGTGCTACCGTGACCACCGTTCCTCAGGTAACCTTCTCTGCTCCTGTCTTCGTACAGGCAACAGGTGCCAGCGAGCCCGCCATCAGCGGTGCTGTGGCAGCCACTCAGCAGGGTAAGTTCAATACCAAGGTGATTAAGGGTAATGCAGGTGCCTACATGGTACAGGTGACCAGAAAGGCTAACCGTGAGGGTGCCAAGTTCGATGCTGCCGCTATGGAGCAGCAGCTCAAGCAGCAGGCACTTCAGGCAGCAGGCCGCTTCATGCAGGAGCTTTACCTGAAGGGTGACGTGGTTGACCGCCGCTACCTCTTCTTCTAAATTCAGAACAGGTGATAGCAGTAGCTATCGCAACGTTTAAGGAATCAGCTGTTCGTCCTTGATGGAAATCGGGGATGAACAGCTTTCTTTTGATACGTGTGCGTAGGGCAGGGGAGATGCCGTTGCCCTCGTTGCCCATGATGATGATGCCGCCCTCGCTCAGCTCCTCCTCGTAGATGTTACGTCCGTCGAGCAGCGTGCCATACACGGGCACATCCTTTCGCTCAGCTTCGTCCAGCAGTTCTGCCAGGTCACCATATATGATATGTACGCGAGCAATGCTGCCCATCGTCGCCTGCACCACCTTGGGAGCCCAGCAGTCGGCAGTGTCCTTGCTGCATACTATCTCGTCAATGCCGAACCAGTCGGCAATGCGGATAATCGTTCCCAGGTTGCCTGGGTCCTGCACACCGTCAAGGGCAAGCATGAGTTTTGATGTTTGAAGTTCGATGGCTGAAGCCTGTAGGGGCTTCTTGAACACCGCCAACACCCCTTGCGGATGCTGCAGGAAGCTGATGCGTTGCAGCTCCTCCTCCGTCATGTCGTCAGGCGTGCGGAACGTCATCACCGCTTCAAACCCGGCTTCCATGAGGTCGCCCACTACCTTCGGCCCTTCAGCTACGAAGAGCCCTTCGCGCTCCCTGAACTTCTTTTGTTCCAGCGAGCGAATCAATTTCTGTTGTGCTTTTGTAATCATAGGATGTAACATCTTCCCCTCCCTTCTATGTTCGTTGCAAATATACGAACTTCATTCGATACCTCCAAATAATTAACCAAAAAGTTTCATCACAACCATTTCCGTAGCTCCGCATTTATAAACCCAAATATATTGTCGTTAATCGATGTAGTTAAGCAGTCGTAAGTATGTAGTTAAGCTATCGTTAATATATGGTTTACGAGCAACAAGTATGTGGTTTATGATGGCAGAACAGTCCCTCGCCATCTCTCATAATATTCTTCCACTTTTCTGCTCAGAAGCTTGGAAACATCAATAATAATTCCTATCTTTGCGGCTGTTAGGGATCAGTTCCATGACATTCAGCTCGAAGCATGACAACATATACAAAATTCAAGGAATACATTTGGCTGGTAAACACCATCTATCACTCGGCATCTATATAGACTGCGCCATCGAGCGTTACAAAAAGTCTCACTTTTTATAAAAACGGAACCATATAGACGGGCACCATCAGTGTTTCCTCATCCTTTCGTAAATCCTTGGTATAAACCAGATAGCGCCACAACACTTCAGACGAGAACTTCTTACAGAACTCGTCAAGCGACACATGAGCCTTATAGCCTGACGACTTTACCTCTATCGGACAGAGTTTGCTGCTGCGCGACAGCAGGAAGTCAATCTCGTAGTTGTGCTTGCCGCTGGGTGTCGGCCAGGCATGATAGAACAATTCGTTTCCACTGGCTTTCAACATCTGCGCCACCACGTTTTCATAGACATATCCCAAGTCTGCACTCAACTTGTCAGAAAGCAACTTCTGGTAAATCACGTTCTCCGTCACGTCCTTGTCCCAGAACGCCAGCGTGATAAATAGGCCCGTATCACCCACGAACATCTTATACTGGTTCCTGTCCTTGTGCAGAGCCATTCCTACCGACGGATTATTGGCATGATAGGCAAAGTTCACGCAGAGGCTATCCTCCATATCCTCCAGCAACTCGTCCATATCCGTTGATTCTGCAGCTCGTCCCAGCACACTCGACACTTGATAACGCGAGGCGTTCTTCGACAATTCAGAAGGGATGGCCTTGAACAATCGAGAAGCCTTGCCAGAAGGGTCTATCTTGCGAAAGTCGTCAGTATATAGGTCGATAATCTCGCGCTTCGTCTGATCCACCTCACTCAGATTGTTGGTGTCCAGATAGGTGTTCACCGCCTGCGGCATACCCCCCACCAGCATATACAATCTGAAATCGCGTAGCAGTTTTCGTGCCACCTGATCGCCCACAGAGCGGCGACTGTCAAAAGCCTCCTTAAGCAGCGGCACCGTCACCTCGTCACCCAACGCCCAGCGGAACTCCTCGTAATCCATCGGATACATTGTCAGCCGCGTCTCTTCGCTGGGGATGGTGATGCCCTGCGTATTTTTCTTAATTGACAAGAGTGAGCCCGTCTCGATGAAGTCATAGCGGTGGTCCTTCACCATGTACTTGATGGCTTGGCGCACAAGCGGAGCCTTCTGTATCTCGTCGAAGATAATCACCGACTTGCGCTCTACCAGCTTCACCCGATAGATAAACTGTAACTGGAAAAAAAAGTTGTTCAGGTCGCTAATGTTTTTCACCGCCTCCCACACGCCCTCTGGCGCATTGGCAAAATCGACTACGATATACGAGTCGTACTCACATTTGGCAAACTCTTCTGCAATCGTTGATTTGCCCACGCGTCGTGCTCCTTTTATCAGTAGTGCCGTCTTGCCGTCCTTGGTCTGTTTCCAGTTCAGCATTCGCTCATAGAGCTTTCTCTTGAAGATACGATAATCTGCGTCCATCCCTCAAAATGTATTCTGATTTCGAGGGCAAAATTACAAAAAAATGGAGAAATCTCAAAATGTTTTAGAAAGAAACATGGGGAATTCTCGTTTTTTTTGTTATTATTTCCCTGTTCCATTTGGGAGCTGGAGTATATTCATGCTCATTAAATGGCATAAAAATGCCATTGAGCGATACAAATGTATGCAGTCGGTGCTCACTTGACAAGGACGAGCCTGTTGCACCTCAATCACAACCAGTAACTCCTACCATTCTCTGACACTCAAAGATTTATACCACTTTTTTGCTCAAATGTTTGGAAATTTCAGGATTATTCTTTATCTTTGCAGAAGTAATTGGAATTATGCGCGTTACAAAGAAAAAGAATTTCATAGGTCATTACCGCCCGATGATAATATTGTTACCGTCCGCTGTTATGTTCGTTAGCGGGCGTTAATATCATTATCATCGGGCGCTCCTATCCCGAGGAAACGGCACTTCTCTCCCGAGGAAACGGCACCTTCCTCCCCCGAACTCGGCACCTTCGTCCCTTCAACTCGGTACTTCCATTCAGTGAAACGCCGTTTTGACTCCAACAAAGCGTCGTTTAAGCAAAAAAGTACAGTCTTTTTCTTTGTCGTTTCAATTATTCTTCCTATCTTTGCAATCAAGTACTGCCGATACATCGTAAACGGTGTAAGCCAAGACTTATTCTCTGAGTGCAGGGTGGCGGTGTGCACACGGGAACCGACCCTACTGTGCTTTAAGAAGACAACTTCTTCGATGTACTCTATGGAGCATATAATAGAACTCGCATCTATGAACAGAATGGGACTCCGAATATTGTAATAAGAAACTATCAAATCCAAGAATCATGGCAAAGATAAAAGTTGAAAACACAGAGATTACAGTCGTAAGCGTACAGAACGAAGACTATATCTCACTAACCGATGTGGCTCACAGCCAGATGCAAGAGCATATAGTATTCAGATGGATGAGCTTGAAGAGCACTATTGAATATCTTGGTGAGTGGGAGATGCTGTATAACCCTAATTTTAATTGTACCGAATTCGATACAATTAGGAATGCGGCAGGAAGCAACAACTTCGTTTTGTCTGTCAAGGCTTGGATTGAGCGAACGGGCGCAATCGGCATTATGGCTAAGGCAGGCCGCTATGGAGGCACATATGCCCACAGGGATATTGCATATCATTTTGGCATGTGGATAAGTCCGCGATTCCAACTTTTGCTCGTTAAGGAGTATCATGGAAAATATCAATGCCGTGCTCATCAACGATGGTATGCCACAAGGCGAACGACTCATCAAGCTCAATCAAATAGCCATCCAGCAGATACAGGTGCTGGAGGATAATGAGAGTAGGAAGTTGTTGAAATGAATATAATGTACAATTGATTACAATAAAGAGCTATTATAAAAAATAAATACGATATGAAAAAAGTACTATTTTTATTATTATTGTTTTTTCCTCTAACCGTTTTCAGTCAAACGGATGAGGGGCAACATTACCTTTATAACATTGTGTCATTTGAAGGAGATTTTACGAAAGAGGATTTCAAGGTATATTATGACAATGGCGTTGAAGTGAAAAGACTTAGAGATGAGCAGGGTAACAAAATGAAGTTTAAAACTCCTGCTGGTGCTTTAATGTATTTTCTTTCCCAAGGTTGGGAGATGTACCTAAATGGTGCGACATCCAAAGGATCTTCGTTCCAAGGAACAGGTTCTTCTCACACCAATTCTTATTGGATTCTTCGAAAACCCTGTACCAAAGAAGAATTTGATAAGGCTGTACAAGATGCCATCGTGAAATGACAGAGCTATTATGGGAGCCTATTACAACGAGCCCAAACTGACCTATGCTATAGATTCATCAGGAAAGATGGTCAACATAGGTAGTGTAGAAAGAGGACTTTCTTGTAATTGTCGATGTCCTAAATGTAACGAATCTCTTGTTGCCAAATTGGGGCATGAAGGTGGACGCCAGCCACATTTCGCTCATCGAAAAGACTCTAATTGCCATGGCTCTTATATGTCAGCGTTGCACAAATTAGCCGAACAGATTATTGAAGAAGAAAAAGCTGTGATGGCACCCAAATATAAAATAATAGAGAAGAAAAAACTGGAATTTGAGTCAGTCGAAGTTGAACAAAGAGTAGAACGAAAAGATTTACAGCCAGACATTGTTGGTGTGACCTCAAATGGATTGCGGTGGTTTGTTGAGATAAGAAATACCCATGAAGTTAAGGAAGATAAAAGGGCTAAGTTGATAGAGTCCAATATTACGTGTCTAGAAATAGATGTTAGGGAGCAAACATTAGAAAATCTGAAATCATTTCTGCTTGAATCAGCAGAATGCAGAGAATGGATTAACAATCCCCATTATGAGTCTCAAATAGCAGAGGCAAAGAGACAAAAGAGGAAGCAAGAATCAAGGAGTACAAATCAAATCCACAATACAAATACTATGATTCCAACTGTGGATACCGTCTATACCATCAGAAGTGCATCTATCAAAAAACAATTATTTCCAAGCATGGCGTAGATTGTGTGATATGCGATGAAGAGAAGAAACAAAAGGATGAGGCTGAGTGGTTATTACAAAATGATCCATTATTGGATGGTGACTCTCAGAAGGTTATTGTTAGGGAAAATAATTATATAATAGACCCCAATAATAAGCCTTATTGCGGAGAGCCTGTAGCATACCCTCTAAGTTATCCGTCTATAGACACCCTTCCATTCGATAGTTTTTGGACAATAGATGAGTATTATCAGCAATTGCAATCAACAAGCTGTTACAAAACAGAGAATGGTCAACAGGCAGAAATTGTGAGATGCGATAAAATAAACAAAAGAATACTTCTCCTTTATAGAGACCCCAGTGAATTAAGAACATATTGTCCATTTCATATTGTTATAATAACTGTCCGCAACGGGAATTTGATGCGTAACGAAGTTGCAGTTTTTTCAAATCAGAAAGCTGCTATAGGTTCGTATAATCAACGTTTAATGGGGATAAAGCAGAACGATGTTTTAAATTTGTCTGAAGAAATAAGTGAGAATGAGTTGCCGTTCTAATGCTCTAAGTGCACAGCATCGCCTTACTGCGCACTTTGATCGCCTGCATCGCTTCTGTCAAGAGCATACCCTTTGGGAGGACTACCGTCCTCTTACTGAACGTATGAACGATGAGGAACTCGCTAACATGGCTATTTGCCTATGCCATCAGGTGGATAAAGCAATGGCAAAATACCTTGAGCGCAAAGACCGTGAGTTTACCACAGAAGGCGGTATTCGTGAGCGCATGACCGCAGCTCGGCTAGGTCAGCGGGAGACGCAACGGCAGACCATTGAGCGCCAGGCTGCAGAGATAGAGGCGCTGCGCAAGGAGAACGCTCGACTGAAAGAAATGCTCAAAGAGGCTGGACTTTTCGGATGATATGGGAGTTGCCGGAAATTCCGGAAACTCCGGATATTCCGGATATTCCGGAAGACGCTCGAGAAAACTCAAAATTCTTTTGGTTTTCTTCTCACTTATTCGTACCTTTGACCTTCGGTCGAAGGTACTTTCGTTCGGAAATTAAAAGAAAAATTGATTTTTCTTTTGCATTTCGCTCACTTAATCGTACCTTTGCAAGGTGAATACAAAAGAAATACATATTAGTGAGTATAACTACGCGCTGCCTGATGAGCGTATTGCGAAGTTCCCGCTGGCTGAGCGCGACCACTCGAAACTCCTTATATATAATAAAGGTGTAGTGGGGGAGGATGTGTTCTACAACCTGCCCCAGCATCTGCCGAAGGGTGCCTTGATGGTGTTCAACAATACAAAGGTCATTCAGGCCCGCATGCACTTCCGTAAAGAGACGGGAGCGCTGATTGAGGTGTTCCTGCTGGAACCTGCCGAGCCCAGCGACTACGAGCTGATGTTCCAGACGACAGGACGCTGTGCGTGGTATTGCCTGGTGGGCAACCTGAAGAAGTGGAAGGATGGTGTTTTGAAGGTGGAAGGTGGAAGGTTGAACCTGACGGCGAAACGACTTGGTGAACATGGTACGAGCCATCTCATCGAGTTTGAATGGACGGGAGGCCAGTCCTTTGCCGAGGTGATTGACGCTGTCGGCGAGTTGCCCATTCCTCCTTATCTGAACCGCAAGACGCAGGAGAGTGACAAAACCACTTACCAAACGGTTTATTCCAAGATCAAGGGTAGCGTGGCAGCACCTACGGCTGGACTGCACTTCACCAAGAAGGTGCTGCAGTCGCTTGACGAGCATGGCATTGAGCGTGAGGAGGTGACGCTGCACGTCGGAGCTGGAACGTTCAAGCCCGTGAAGAGTGAGGTGATTGCCGACCACGAGATGCACACGGAGTTTATCAGCGTAAAACGTGAAACGATAGAGAAGCTCATCCGCCATAACGGGCAGGCGATTGCCGTCGGCACCACGAGTGTGCGCACCTTGGAGAGCCTGTACTACATGGGTCTGAAGGTGCTGGCAACCCCTGATATTGCAGAAGAGGAGCTGCACGTTCAGCAGTGGGAGCCGTATGAGGTGTCTCCCTCGAAAGACAGCAAGGAGGCTCTTCAGGCGCTGCTCGACTGGATGACTCGTCATGAGCTCACGGTGCTGCACTCTTCGACACAGATTATCATTGCTCCTGGCTACGACTACAAGATTGTCAGGATGCTGGTCACTAACTTCCACCAGCCGCAGAGCACGCTGCTGCTGCTCGTGTCGGCCTTCGTGAAAGGTGACTGGCGGAAAATCTACGACTATGCCCTGGCGCATGACTTCCGTTTCCTGAGCTATGGTGACTCGTCGCTGCTCATTCCCTAATCGTAAAAAAGTAAAATCGAAAATATGAAGTACGGATTCATTAATGTTGCGGCCGCTGTGCCCGCTGTCAAAGTGGCCGATACGCTCTACAATGTGGAGGAGACTAAGCGCATGATGGTTGATGCCGATGCGCAGGGTGTGGAAATTATTTGTTTCCCTGAACTGGGACTGACGGCTTATTCCTGTCAGGACTTGTTTGACCAGCAACTTCTGATTGATGAGGCTGAACAGGCTCTTATTGCGTTGCTCAGCGACACCCGGCAGCTCGACATCATTGCTATTGTGGGGCTGCCCGTACAGGCTGGCGGCCTGTTGCTGAACTGTGCTGCCGTCATTCAACACGGTACCGTGCTGGGCGTGGTTTCCAAGACGTATCTGCCCAACTATGGTGAGTTCTACGAGAAACGTTGGTTTGCCTCGGCACAGGACCTGAACGAGACACAGATATATCTGGCGGGCAATCCTGTCAATCTCTCTGCATCACCCAAACTGTTCCAGACAGCTGACGGTGTGAAGTTCGGCGTGGAGATTTGTGAGGATGTGTGGGCTCCCATTCCGCCCAGCAACAAGCTGTCGCTGGCAGGGGCAGACATCATCTTCAACCTCTCGGCTTCCGACGAGTTGATAGGCAAACATGCCTACCTGCGTTCGCTGCTGGCTCAGCAGAGTGCCCGTACCATCAGCGGTTACGTGTATTCGAGCTGTGGCTTCGGCGAGAGCACGCAGGATGTGGTCTATGGCGGTAATGCCATGATATTTGAGAACGGACACTTGCTGGCCGAGGGGGAGCGATTCTCGTTCCAGCCGCAGCTGCAGATTGCACAGATTGACGTGGAGCGTCTGCGCTCTGAGCGTCGTCGAAATACAACATTCATCAATGCACAGCGTCACGCAACGGCACAGGTCATCAATACCCAGCCATCGACGCTCCACTCACAGCCAGCCTTCAGGATTACACGACCGATAGACCCGCATCCGTTTATTCCCAAGGAAGCAGACATGCAGGCATCGTGCGAGGAGATTCTGAATATTCAGGTGGCAGGACTGGCCAAACGACTCTATCATACGAACTCGCAGCGGGTCATTCTGGGCATCAGCGGTGGACTGGACTCTACGTTGGCGCTGTTGGTGTGCATCAAGACGTTCGACAAACTGGGACTCAGCCGTAAAGGTATCATCGGCGTGACCATGCCGGGCTTCGGCACCACAGACCGCACCCACGACAATGCCTTGAGCCTGATGCAGTCGTTGGGCGTCACGCAGATGGAAATCAACATCTCGAAGGCTGTCACCCAGCACTTCGAGGATATCGGGCACGATGCGCGTGTTCATGATATCACCTACGAGAATTCACAGGCTCGCGAACGCACGCAGCTGCTGATGGACCTCTCGAATAAGCTGGGCGGACTGGTGGTCGGTACGGGTGACCTCTCGGAACTGGCACTCGGATGGGCTACCTACAATGGCGACCACATGTCGATGTATGGCGTGAATGCCGGCGTGCCCAAGACGCTCATCAAGTATCTGGTGTCCTATGTGGCCATGAACGATGTCGATGCCACATCAAAGGCTACCCTGCTCGACATCATCGACACGCCCATCTCGCCAGAGCTGATTCCTGCCGATGCACAGGGAAACATCAAACAGAAGACGGAGGACCTTGTCGGGCCCTATGAGCTGCACGACTTCTTCCTGTATTACATGCTGCGCTGGGGATTCCGTCCGCAGAAGATCTACCTGATGGCTTGTAAGGCTTTTGACGGCAGTTACGATGCTGAAGCCATCAAGAAATGGCTCACGACGTTTAGTCGCCGGTTCTTTGCCCAGCAGTTCAAACGCTCCTGTCTGCCTGACGGTCCGAAGGTGGGTAGCGTGTCGCTCTCTCCGCGTGGCGACTGGCGAATGCCGAGCGATGCCAGTAGCGCGGTGTGGCTTCAGGAGTGCGAAGGGCTTTCGTGAGAAAAAGAATTAAAAATTGCTTTTTTATTTTGCATAGTTCTCATTTATTCGTACCTTTGTGGCATTATGATATAAAACAACAAAAAAGACAATATGAAACAGACTATTTTGGTAACAGGCGGAACGGGTTTTATCGGCTCGCATACTACTGTTGAACTGCAGAATGCAGGCTATGAGGTTGTCATTGTGGATAACCTTTCAAACTCGAACGCCGACGTCATTGATGGAATCGAGAAGATTACGGGCATACGTCCGGCTTTCGAGAAGGTGGATTGTTGTGACTACGATGCGATGGAGGCTGTGCTGAAGAAGTACCCGAAGATTGAGGGTGTCATCCACTTTGCTGCATCGAAGGCTGTTGGTGAGAGTGTGGAGAAACCGCTGCTGTACTACCGAAACAACATCCTCTCGCTGGTAAACCTCTTGGAACTCATGCCGAAGTACGGCGTCAGGGGTATCATCTTCTCGAGCAGCTGCACCGTCTATGGACAGCCTGACCCTGAGAACCTGCCTGTGACGGAGGATGCTCCTGTGAAGCCTGCCGAGAGTCCTTACGGAAACACCAAGCAGGTAAACGAGGAGATTATCCGCGACGACATCAACAGCGGTGCACCCATCAAGGCCATCCTGCTCCGATACTTCAACCCCATCGGCAGTCATCCCTCTGCCATTATCGGTGAGCTGCCCAATGGCGTGCCCATGAACCTCATTCCCTATGTGACGCAGACGGCGATGGGTATCCGCGAGAAGCTGAGCGTCTTCGGTAACGACTATAACACGCCTGACGGAACCTGCATCCGCGACTATATCTACGTGGTGGATCTGGCCAAGGCGCATGTAAAGGCGATGACGCGTGTGCTGGACACGGACTCCGACAAGCTCGAGGTGTTCAATGTGGGAACAGGTCGTGGTGTATCGACCAAGGAGATTGTCGATGCCTTCGAAAAGGCTACGGGCGTAAAACTGAACTGGCAGTATGCCCCACGTCGTGCCGGCGATATCGAGAAGGTCTGGGCTAATCCTGACAAGGCCAACAACGTGCTCGGATGGAAGGCAGAGACCAGTCTGGAGGACACGCTGAAGTCGGCTTGGCAGTGGCAGCAGAAACTGCGCGAACGCGGCATACAGTAAGAGTAAAGATATATAACCTGAAAGGGTTATTTTGTGTTTGTGTTTGTGACGGGCCTTCGATGGGAATCGGAGGCTCGTTTATGACTGAAAAGAAGAAATGATGAACGAACGATTGAAGAATGAACTCAACGACAGCCAGTGGAGAGCCGTGGAATACTGTGACGGCCCACAGCTGGTCATAGCCGGTGCAGGCTCTGGTAAGACGCGTGTCCTGACTTATAAGATTGCGTACCTCTTAGAGGAGCATCAGTTGGAGCCCTGGCGCATCCTGGCGCTGACCTTTACCAACAAGGCTGCACGCGAGATGAAGGAACGCATTGGCCGGCTGGTAGGGCAGGAGCGTGCACGCTACCTGCAGATGGGTACGTTCCATTCGGTGTTTGCCCGCATCCTCCGACGTGAGGCACAGCACATCGGTTATAGCAGCGACTTCACCATCTACGACCAGAGCGATTCCCGTTCGTTAGTAAAGACCATCATCCGTGAGATGCAGCTTGACGACAAACAGTATAAGGCAGCGAGTGTGGCCGATCGTATCTCGATGGCCAAAAACCACCTGCTGCTGACTCATGCCTATGCCAACAGTCCTTCTGCTGCTGATGATGCACTACGTAAGATGCCTGCCATCAAGGATATCTACCTGCGTTATGCTGAGCGTTGCCGACAGTCGAACGCCATGGACTTCGATGATCTGTTGGTGCAGACCTATATGTTGTTTCGCGAACATGAGGACATTCGTCGCCAGTATGCTGAGCGCTTTGCCTACGTGCTGGTCGATGAGTACCAGGATACAAACTATGCACAGCAGGCCATTGTCATGCAGCTGACGAAGGAACGACAGCGTGTGTGTGTGGTGGGTGACGATGCGCAGAGCATCTATAGTTTTCGTGGAGCGAATATCGATAACATCCTGAATTTCCAGAAGGCATACACAGGTGCCCGCCTGTTCAAACTGGAACAGAACTACCGTTCCACACAGCTCATCGTACAGGCTGCCAACAGTCTCATCAAGCATAACCAGCGCCAGATACCCAAGGATGTGTATAGTCGTAACGAGGAGGGCGAACGCCTGACGCTGAAGCCGACCTACAGCGACCGTGAGGAGGCACAGATGGTGTGTAACGACATCAAGCGTTTCAAGCGGATGGATAAGTGCGAATACAGCGATTTCGCCATTCTCTATCGCACCAACTCACAGAGCCGCTCGTTCGAGGAATACATGCGTAAGGAGGGCATTCCTTATCGCATCTATGGTGGACTGAGCTTCTACCAACGCAAGGAGATCAAGGATGTCATTGCCTACTTCCGCGTGGTGGTAAACCCCAACGACGAGGAGGCACTGAAGCGTATCATCAACTATCCTGCGCGTGGCATCGGTGATACTACCGTCAACAAAATCGCACAGGCAGCAAACCTGCATGGTGTGAGCCTCTGGACGGTCATCACGCAGCCGGCATTGTTTCATCTTGACGTGAACAAGGGCACGTTGACGAAGTTGGAGAACTTCCGACAGCTGGTGGAAGGCTGGGTACGACGTGCCAAAGAGGAGGACGCCTACACGCTGGGACATGACATTATCATGCAAAGTGGCATCAGCAAGGATATCTATTCTGGTAAGGAGCCCGAAGACCTCTCGCGACAGGAGAACCTGCAGGAGTTTGTCAGTGGCTTGCAGGACTTCGTGGAGACGCGTCGTGAGGAGGATATGGGCGACCACGTGTTCCTGACCGACTTTCTGCAGGAGGTATCGCTGCTTACTGATTTGGATAGTGATGATGACGACGCGCAGGCAAAAGTGGTGCTGATGACCATCCACAGTGCCAAGGGACTGGAGTTTCCCACGGTCTTCATCGTGGGTCTGGAGGAAAACATCTTCCCGTCACCCATGTGTGTCAATAGCCTGCGTGAACTCGAGGAGGAGCGACGCCTGCTCTATGTGGCTATTACACGTGCCGAGAAACGCTGCATCATGACCTGTGCACAGAACCGTTGGCGTTATGGTCGCATGGAGATGGATTCTCCTTCACGGTTCATCCGTGATATTGACCCCTCACTTTTGTATGTGGAACAGAACGGTATAGGCAGCTCTTCGGTCTTCGGACCGTCACATGACTACAATGGCAACAAACTGGGACACAGCAGCTCGTACGTTCAGAACGCACGTCCTGTAGCTACTCAGTTCAAGGCTGACCCCAAACCGCGTATCGTTCCACCCACAACAGGCAACTTCAAACGGGTCTCCTCCCTCAACCCTCAACCTTCCACGTTCCACCCTCAGCCTTCAGCCATCAAGGAGGGCTCCATCATCGAACACCAGCGTTTTGGCGTGGGACAGGTTCTCAAACTGGAGGGAACCGGTGAGAATCAGAAGGCTACTGTCCAGTTCAAGAACACCGGCACCAAACAGCTCCTCCTGAAGTTCGCCCGCTTTACGGTGATCAAGTAAAGTGAGGAAAATGACTTATTTATTTGCTTTTTTACGCACTTATTCGTACCTTTGCACCCCAAATAAAACATTATGGAAATTAAACAAGCTGAATTCACACTGTCGGCACCAGTCGTGTCGATGTGCCCACAGGATACAAAGCCCGAGTATGCCTTCATTGGAAGGTCGAACGTGGGTAAGTCGAGCCTGATTAATATGCTGACCAATAACAAGAAGCTGGCCAAGACCTCAGCAACGCCAGGCAAGACGCTGCTCATCAATCACTTTCTGATAAATCGTGAGTGGTACCTGGTTGACCTGCCGGGCTATGGCTATGCCAAACGTTCGAAGAAGGAGATACAGAAGCTCGACCAGATGATTCGTGGGTATATCCTGCAGCGTGAGCAGCTGGTCAATGTCTTCGTGCTGGTCGATGTGCGACTGGAACCGCAGAAGATTGACCTTGAGTTTATCCAGTGGCTGGGCGAGTCCTCCATACCCTTTGCTATCGTCTTCACGAAGGCCGACAAGCTCTCTGTTCCTAAGGTAAATGCCAATGTAGAGGCTTACAAGAAGGTGCTATTGGAGACCTGGGAGGAACTGCCTCCGCTGTTCCTGACCAGTGCTGAGAAACGCCAAGGCCGTGATGATGTTCTCGACTACATCGAGCAGATCAACTCTACGCTCAAAACTCAATAAACAGTCTCTCAACTCTCAACTCTGAACTCTCAACTAACATGACTCCCTTCTTAGACGTCCAACATCTCACTAAGTCGTTTGGTGCCCTCGTACTCTTCGAGGACATCAGCTTCAGCATTGGTGAGGGACAGCGTGTGGGACTGATTGCCAAGAACGGAACAGGCAAATCAACGTTGCTCTCCATTCTTGCTGGACATGAGGGCTATGACAGTGGGGATATCGTCTTCCGACGTGACTTGCGCGTGGGTATTCTCGAACAGACCCCGAAGTTCAACCCTGAAGAGAGTGTGCTTGATGCGTGTTTCAATCACGAAGGGATAGAGGAGAAGGTACTCAAGGCCAAGCAGATTCTGACACAACTCAAGATACGTGACCTGCAACAACCTATGGGACAGCTCTCTGGAGGTCAGCAGAAACGCGTGGCATTGGCTAATGTGCTCATCACGGAACCAGACCTGTTTATACTTGATGAGCCGACCAACCATCTGGACCTGGAGATGATCGAGTGGCTGGAGGGATTCCTGCAGCGTGGTAACAAGACGCTGCTCATGGTCACGCACGACCGTTATTTCTTGGATCGTGTGTGTAACAGCATCCTCGAGTTGGACGACCGTCAGCTCTATGCCTATCGTGGTAACTACGCCTACTACTTGGAAAAACGTCAGGAGCGTATCGATGCCCGTCGTGCAGAGATTGCTCGTGCCAATAACCTCTATCGTACGGAACTGGAGTGGATGCGACGCATGCCACAGGCCCGAGGTCACAAGGCGAAGTATCGTGAGGATGCGTTCTATGAACTGGAGAAGATTGCCAAGCAACGTCTGGAGGAGCGTCAGCTACGCCTGAAGGCTTCCAGTGTCTATATCGGCAGTAAGATTTTTGAGTGCCAGTACATCTCGAAACGTTATGATGACCTGGTGCTGCTCAAGGACTTCTACTACAACTTCTCCCGCTTCGAGAAAATGGGTATTGTGGGCAACAATGGGACGGGCAAATCTACGTTCATCAAGATGCTCCTTGGAGAAGTGCAGCCTGACGAGGGACGTATCATCATCGGTGATACAGTTCGCTTCGGCTATTTCTCTCAGGAGGGCCTGCAGTTCGATGAACAGCAGAAGGTCATTGATGTTGTTACTGATATAGCTGAATACATTGACATGGGAGGACGCAAGATGACCGCCTCGCAGCTGTTGCAGTACTTCCTGTTCACACCCGAACAGCAGCACAACTATGTCTATAAGCTCAGTGGCGGTGAGCGTCGTAAACTCTACCTATGCACGGTGCTCATGCGTAATCCCAACTTCCTGGTGCTCGATGAGCCCACCAATGACCTTGACATCGTGACGCTCCAGATCCTTGAGGAGTACCTGCAGGACTTCCCAGGCTGTGTCATCGTAGTCAGCCACGACCGTTACTTCATGGACAAGGTGGTTGATCACCTCCTGGTCTTCCGTGGTCAAGGTGATATCAAGGACTTTCCCGGCAACTATACGCAGTACCGCGAGTGGGCTCAATATAGTGGTGAGAAGCAAGAGGTGAGAGGTGAGAGAATACTCAAAGCCAAGAACTCGCCGGCAGACACCTCTCTAACCTCTAACCCCTCACCTCTAACCTCTAAAAAGAAGCTCTCCTACAAGGAGAAACGTGAGATGGAACAGCTGGAACAGGACATCGCAGCCTTGGAAGCTGAACAGAAAGCGCTCGAGGAAGCGCTCTG
Organism: uncultured Prevotella sp.; assembly: GCA_947169685.1. Lineage (GTDB taxonomy): Bacteria > Bacteroidota > Bacteroidia > Bacteroidales > Bacteroidaceae > Prevotella. The sequence goes on from CAMVQS010000036.1 coordinate 25,238, forward strand.
CAGTGGTACGCTGAGCATTGACGAACTGACAGAGAAAAGCAAACGCCTGCCCCTCCTGAAGGACGAGCTTGACGAGAAGTCCATGCGTTGGTTAGAACTTTCAGAAATATGATAGAACAACAATACCCTTCACAACTGTTGGAAAAGGCAGTCAGCGAGTTTGCCAAACTGCCGGGCATCGGACGCAAGACAGCGCTCCGCCTGGTGCTTCATCTGCTGCGTCAGGATACAGAGGACGTGGAGCATTTAGCTGAGGCTGTCACCCGTATGAAGCACGAGGTCAAGCACTGTCGTGTGTGCCATAACATCAGTGACAGTGAACTTTGTCCCATCTGCAGCAATCCGCAGCGTGACAGCTCGACCATTTGTGTGGTGGAGAATATCCGTGACGTTATGGCCATCGAGAACACGGCACAGTACAACGGGCTCTACCATGTGCTGGGCGGTGTCATCTCACCCATGGATGGCATAGGACCCAGCGACCTGGAGATCAATTCCTTGGTCAGCCGTGTGGCAGAGGGTGGGGTGAAGGAGGTCATTCTGGCACTCAGCCCCACGATGGAGGGTGACACTACCAACTTCTATATCTTTCGCAAACTGGCCTCCTATGATGTCCGCCTAACAGTCATTGCACGGGGCATTGCGGTTGGTGACGAACTGGAGTATGCTGACGAGGTGACACTGGGACGTTCCATCCTGAACCGTACTCCCTTTGAAGGAAAATAATACGACAATGAAACAGATAAGAAATATTTTAACAATCATCTTCTGGAGCATCCTCGCAGCTGCACTGCTGCTGGTGGTGCTGTTCGAGAACGAGGTGCTGCCAATGGGCACATGGAATGAACAGCTGTCTGCAGAGTTCCTCTGTCGTTGTACCATGGAGGTGGTGGCGCTGGGAGGCATTTACCTGGCTTTGCGCCTGTTTAAGTTCCAGCGGGTACATCAGGAACTGGTGACACGTAAGGAGCCTGCCCTGAAGAAGTGGGGCATTCTGCGCTTGCTGCTTTTGCAACTGCCCATGTTCCTCAACACCTTATTATATTATATGTTCCTACAGGCCACCTATGGCTACCTGGCTATCATTGCTGCGCTGAGCCTGCCGTTTGTCTATCCCACGTTAGGCCGTTGCATGGATGAGGTGGAGGAGCCTGAGGAAACACCAGAAACGCCAGAAACCAAGGAATCATGAAACTCTCAATCGTCATCGTCAATTATAACGTCCGTCAGTATGTGGAGAACTGTCTGCACAGTGTCTATGCTGCAGCCAGTGGCATCGACATAGAGGTGTTTGTGGTCGATAACGCTTCTTCCGATGGTTCTGTGGCTTATCTGCGCGAGCGTTTTCCTCAGGTGCGTTACATGGAGAACCAGGTAAACATGGGCTTCTCTAAGGCCAACAACAAAGCCATCCGTGAGGCTACGGGTGATTATGTGCTGCTCCTGAACCCTGATACTACCATCAGCGAGAATGTGTTGCGTGAGTGCATCGCCTTTGCCGATGAACACCCGAAGACTGGAGCCATCGGGGTACGCATGCACAACGAGGATGGTACCGTTGCTCCAGAGTCACGACGTGCAGTGCCCACTCCCTGGATAGCCCTGACCAAATACCTCGGACACAGCCGGCGTTACTACATGAGTCACCTGCCTTGGGACCAGCCTGCACGCATAGAGGTGGTCAGCGGAGCCTTCTGCTTCCTGCGCCACACAGCACTCACCGAGGTGGGACTGCTCGATGAGGACTACTTCATGTATGGCGAGGATATCGACCTGAGCTATCAGCTGCTGCGTCATGGCTATGAGAACTGGTACCTGCCACTCGATATCGTTCATTTCAAGGGACGTAGCACCATCAAGACCAGCTTCCGCTATGCGTATGTCTTCTACAAGGCCATGCTCATCTTCTTTGTCAAGCATTATCTCTCATTCCTGCATATCTACAAATGAAACAGCTGCCTACCATCCACCTCAGGGCCTTGGAGCCCGAAGACCTCGAACTGCTCTATCGCATCGAGAACAATGACGTGCTCTGGCGCGTAGGTACAACAAACGTGCCGTATTCCCGTTATGTGCTCCACGACTATATCGCCAATACGCATAGTGATATCTATGCCGATCGTCAGCTACGCCTGATGATCGAGGATGATGAACACCGTGTGGTGGGAATCATCGACTTGGTCAACTTTGACCCTCGACACCTGCGGGCAGAGGTGGGTATCGTCATTTGTGATGACCGACGCCGACAGTACTATGCCACTGCTGCAGTGCGTGAGTTGTGCCGTTATGCCCAGGATATTCTTCACCTGCACCAGCTCTATGTCATTGTTGATGTAGAGAACCAAGCAGCCCTCCAACTGTTCCAGCATGTTGGTTTCCAGACAGTAAACACGCTGCATGACTGGCTGTCCACAGGTAGCGAATATCATGATGCTGTGATGATGCAAACTTTTTTTGAAAAAATATAGCAAAATATTTTGCGGAATGAAAAATAATGCGTACCTTTGCATCCGCAAACAAGAAAACGTTGCAAACAAGGTGCGTTAGTTCAGTAGGTTAGAATGCCTGCCTGTCACGCAGGAGGTCACGA
>CAMVQS010000037.1 GCA_947169685.1 uncultured Prevotella sp.
TTGTGAGCCTTTGCGAAGGTGTAGGTCATACCACCGCAGAGGATGAGCTTGTCAACCTTACCCAGCAGGTTCTCAATGATACCGATCTTAGAAGAAACCTTTGAGCCACCCATGATGGCTACGAACGGACGGTTGATGTTTGAGAGTACGGCGTCAACAGCCTTTACCTCTTTCTCCATCAGCAGACCCAGCATCTTGTTGTCAGCATCGAAATAGTCAGCAATCACAGCCGTAGAAGCGTGCTTGCGGTGAGCTGTTCCGAAAGCGTCCATCACGTAGCAGTCTGCGTAAGAAGCCAGCGTCTTGGCAAACTCCTTCTGAGAAACCTTCAGAGCCTTCTTGGCCTCGTCAAACTCGGGAGTACCCTTCTCCAGACCAACGGGCTTACCTTCTTCCTCAGGATAGAAACGCAGGTTCTCCAGCAGCAGAGCCTCACCCATCTTCAGGGCAGCAGCCTGCTCCTGAGCCTTAGCGCAGTCAGGAGCAAAAGCAACGGGAACGCCCAGTGCCTTCTCTACGGCCTCGCGAATCTGACCCAGTGACTTCTTCATATCGACCTTTCCTTTGGGCTTGCCCATGTGCGACATGATGATGACAGCACCACCGTCAGCCAAAATCTTCTTCAGCGTGGGCAGGGCACCGCGGATACGGGTGTCGTCAGTGATTTTACCATTTTCATCGAGGGGTACGTTGAAATCTACACGTACGATTGCCTTCTTACCGGCAAAGTTGAATTCGTTGATTGTCATAATGTTTTGTGCTATTTTAAAACGTTGAATATTCAAATCGGATGCAAAGGTACACAATTTTATTGTGAATCGAGAATAGAATGTCCTTTATTTATACTTTTTTTACATGGACAGCGTCACAGACAACAAGAAAAAGACTACTCACGAATTATCTTGCCCAGAAAAACGTTGAATCAAAACAACGTTTTTCTGGGCAAGACATTTTATTTCGATTTTGCTTTGATATTCGTAAGAAAATGTGTACCTTTGCAGCATCCAAAATGATAACGAGAACATGATGAAACGTTTGTTATTCCTGATAATACTGTTATTGTCCTTCGTGTGGAACGATGCTTCTGCACAACAGAAGGACGGGAGGTACTATAAGCTCTTTGTGCCTGCAACATTCTATCACTCAGTTGCGAAAAAACAGTTGTCGATTGATTCGTTGACGACGGGCGACGAGGTGATGGATGCTGTGGAGGATGCTCTGATGAAGGTCTATCTGAGGCGTCCTGACCTGATGCTGAATAGTGAGAACCGTCTGCGCGAGGCTGGCACCGTTCGTAACGATGTGGATGTGCAGCAGGTTCAGACGGTAGAGTTGACGGGACAGGTGGCTCCAGTTGTGGAGGAAATACCAGTGGTGGTGGAGCCTGTGACTGAAGAGGTCCTGATAACTAAACCCAACTTCTGGACGTTTAAGGGCGACTATTACCTGCAGTTCCTGCAGAACTTCATCTCCAGCAACTGGCATAAGGGTGGTGAGAGCAACTACTCGATGCTGGCCAGCCTGGCTCTGGAGGCTAACTACAATAACAAGCAGAAGGTGAAGTGGGATAACAAACTGGAGATGAAACTGGGTTTCCAGACGTCGCGAAGTGACACGCTGCATAAGTTCAAGACCAATAACGACCAGCTGCGACTGACCAGCAAACTCGGTCTGCAGGCACACAAGAAGTGGTATTACACGTTGCAGGTGACGGCCTATACGCAGTTTGCGCCTGGTTACAAGAGCAATGATCCCTTTACCTACTCTGACTTCTTCTCACCTTTTGACCTGAATGTGGGTCTTGGTATGGACTATACGGTAGAGACGAAGAACAAGCGTCTGACGGGCAACGTCAACATTTCGCCCGCTTCCTACAACTTCCGCTATGTGGGACGCTTGGGACTTGCTACACGTAACGGTCTGGAAGAGGGGCATCACACGCTGCATGATATCGGTTCGATGCTGACTGTAAACCTGACGTGGAAAATGTCTGACTACGCTACGTGGAAGACACGTCTCTACGGATACACTTCCTATAAGCGTGCATTGGTGGAGTGGGAGAACACGCTGGAGCTGAAGGTCAGCAGGTATATCACGACCAACATATATGTGTATCCGCGACTGGACGACAGCGCAACGCGTGACGACGACCTCGGCTACTGGCAGTTTATGGAGTTCTGTTCGCTGGGATTCAGTTTCTCGTTCTAATATACTTATAAAAAGAAGAAGCCCGACACACAGTCGGGCTTCTTCTTTATTTTGCTTCTGTCATGTCTCCTTCAACGTAGAGACGGGTCATTTCAACTTTTCCGTTGGTTCGTACTGTGATGGACTTCTTGAAGTAACCGGTAAAATAGCGTGCGCCGTTGTAGGTGACCTTGATCTCGCCGCTTCCACCGGGCTTAATGGGGTCCTTGGTATATTCGGGAACGGTGCATCCGCAACTGGCTACAGCCTGATTGATGACCAGCGGTTGGTCGCCTACGTTGGTGAACTTGAACACGCAAGTGACCTTCGGACTGCTTTTTGGGAACGAGCCGAAATTGTGGGTCAGCTTTTCGAACTTGATTTCAGCCTGTGCGCTGGCGAAACTGATTCCGCCTATGAGTAACAGCGCCATGAGTATCATCTTTTTCATATCTTCAGTTTTTTTAATTGTTTCGTTAATATGACGTAAATCAGGTGCAAAAGTAAATTAAATTTCCCGTTTTTCTTCCTTTTTGCCCTTGTTTTTTTATTTATTTAATAATTAAAAGTGGTTTTCTTTTGGTATTTCCGTCAATTCTTAGTACCTTTGCAGCCGATTTTAAACTTAAACATATATTGTAGATATGATCAACATTACTTTTCCCGACGGATCTGTTCGCTCGTATGAGCAGGGCGTGACGGGTTTTGAGATTGCCGAGAGCATTTCGCCGGCTCTGGCACGCGACGTTCTGAGTTGCGCAGTGAATGGCGAGACTGTCGAGTTGAACCGCCCCATCATGGAGGATGCACAGTTTGAGCTCTTCAAGTGGGACGACGAGCAGGGTAAGCACACGTTCTGGCACACCAGTGCGCACTTGCTGGCCGAGGCGTTGCAGGAGTTGTATCCTGGCATACAGTTCGGTTTCGGTCCTGCCATCGAAAACGGTTTCTTCTACGACGTGCTGTTGAAAGACGGCGAGAGTATCAAAGAGAGTGACTTCCCGAAGATTGAGGACAAGATGCGTGAACTGGCTCAGAAGAAGGAGCCCGTGGTGCGCCGTGAGGTCTCGAAGGCTGACGCCCTGAAGGAGTTTGCTGCTGACGGCCAGACCTACAAGTGCGAACACATTGAGCAGGACTTGGAGGACGGTACCATCACCACCTACACGCAGGGTTCCTTTACCGACCTGTGTCGTGGCCCGCACCTGGTGAACACGGGAGCTATCAAGGCCATTAAGCTGACCTCAGTGGCCGGTGCCTTCTGGCGTGGCGATGCCTCGAAGCAGCAGTTGCAGCGACTCTACGGTATCTCGTTCCCCAAGAAGAAGATGCTTGACGAGTATCTCGTGATGCTGGAGGAGGCCAAGAAGCGTGACCACCGTAAGATTGGTAAGGAGATGGAGCTGTTCATGTTCTCCGAGAAGGTGGGCAAGGGTCTGCCCATCTGGCTGCCGAAGGGTACGGAACTGCGCCTGCGTCTGCAGGACCACTTGCGTAAAGTACAGAAGCGTTTTGGCTATCAGGAGGTTATCACTCCGCACATTGGTAGTAAGAACCTCTATATCACCTCAGGTCACTGGGATCACTACGGCAAGGATTCGTTCCAGCCCATCACCACTCCCGAGGAGGGCGAGGTGTATATGCTGAAGCCCATGAACTGTCCTCACCACTGCGAAATCTTCGCTTGGAAACCCCGCAGCTATCGTGACCTGCCCCTGCGCATTGCAGAGTTCGGTACGGTGTATCGCTACGAGCAGAGCGGTGAGCTGCACGGCTTCACCCGCGTTCGCAGCTTCACGCAGGACGATGCACATATCTTCTGCCGTCCCGATCAGGTGAAGCAGGAGTTCCTGAACGTGATGGACATCATCGGCATCGTGCTGACCGCCTTCGGCTTCAACTTCGAGGCACAGATCTCGCTGCGCGACCCCAACGACCACGAGAAGTACGTAGGTACTGACGAGGACTGGGCGCTGGCTGAGAAGGCTATCGTGGAGGCCTGCGAGGAGAAGGGTCTGCCCGCCAAGGTGGAATATGGCGAGGCAGCGTTCTACGGTCCGAAGCTCGACTTCATGATCAAGGACGCCATCGGCCGTCGCTGGCAGCTGGGTACCATTCAGGTCGATTACAACCTGCCCAAGCGCTTCCAGCTGGAATATACCGACGAGGACAACACGAAAAAGACGCCCGTCATGATTCACCGCGCACCGTTCGGCTCTCTGGAGCGCTTCACCGCCGTGCTCATCGAGCACACCGGCGGTCACTTCCCCCTGTGGCTCACGCCCGACCAGGTGGCTATCCTGCCGCTGTCGGAGAAGTACAACGACTATGCCTTCGAGGTGATGAAGCAGCTTGACCTGGTCGGTGTCCGCGCTCAGGTGGATGACCGTAACGAGAAGCTGGGTCGTAAGATTCGCGACAACGAGCTGAAGCGTATTCCCTACATGCTCATCGTGGGTGAGAAGGAAGCCGCCGAGGGTCTTGTCAGCATGCGTCAGCAGGGTGGTGGCGAGCAAGCCACAATGACCGTTGCTGAGTTTGCCAAGAAGATTAACGACGCCGTGGCCGAAATGACCAAGGATTTTTGATAAGTGAGAATTAATATCCGTTGAATTAAAGTACCTTTGGATGAAAATTCGAAGGTACTTTTCTTTGAAGAATAAAAATAACTTTGAAATAATTTTGTTAATTCACTGAAATATTGTACCTTTGCAGCCGATTTAAGAAAAAGTTGAACTAAAAGTAGTTAATGAAGAACGACAACATGAAGAATCAGTACCGCGTGAATGAGCAGATTCGCGTTCGCGAGGTACGTATTGTGGGCGATGGTGGAAGCACCGTTGTTCCTACACGTCAGGCACTTGATATGGCTCGCGACCAGGGTGTTGATCTCGTCGAGATTTCGCCCAATGCACAGCCGCCCGTCTGCCGACTCATCGACTACTCGAAGTTCCTTTACCAGCAGAAGAAGCGCCAGAAGGAAATGAAGGCCAAGCAAGTGAAGGTGGAGGTGAAGGAAATACGTTTCGGACCTCAGACCGACGAGCACGACTATCAGTTCAAGCTGAAGCACGCCAAGGAGTTCCTGGAGGACGGTAACAAGGTTCGCGCCTATGTGTTCTTCCGCGGCCGAAGCATCCTGTTCAAGGAACAAGGCGAGGTGCTGCTGCTGCGTTTTGCCAATGACCTGGAAGAGTTTGGTAAGGTGGAGTCGATGCCCAGTCTGGAAGGTAAAAAGATGTTCCTCTATCTGACTCCGAAGAAAGCTGGCGTAGCCAAGAAGAGTCAGCAGAAGCGCGACAACGAGCGTCGTGAGGCCGAAGCTAAGGAAGCTGAGCGCATCGTGGAAGAAGCTGAGGCACCTGCAAATGGTGGCCTGTTTGCCAATGCCAAGATCAGTGCCGAGGCGCTGGAAGCGCTGACGAGCAAAGGCGAAGAATAAAGAAATCTGGTGCGTAACGCCCGGTATATGCGTTGCCACCCTATAATAAATAACAATTTAAAATAAAAAAACAATGCCAAAAGTTAAGACAAACTCCGGAGCGAAGAAGAGATTCTCGTTCACCGGAACAGGTAAGATTAAGAGACATCACGCTTACCACAGCCACATTCTCACCAAGAAGACCAAGAAGCAGAAGCGTAACCTGGTTGGTTCAACCATCGTTGACGTTTCTAACATGAAGCAGGTTCGTGACCTGTTGTGTCTCCGTTAAACCTATTGTCAAACATTTAAAAGTAAAAGAAAACTATGCCAAGATCAGTTAATCATGTTGCTTCAAGAGCAAAGAGAAAGAGAATTCTGAAACTTACACGTGGTTACTTCGGTGCCCGTAAGAATGTTTGGACAGTAGCCAAGAACACTTGGGAGAAGGGTCTCACCTATGCATACCGTGACCGCCGTAATAAGAAGCGCACCTTCCGCGCACTGTGGATTCAGCGTATCAACGCTGCCGCTCGTCTGGAGGGTATGAGCTACTCTGCACTGATGGGTGCACTGAATAAGGCCGGTATCGAGATTAACCGCAAGGTGCTTGCTGACCTCGCTGTCAACAACCCCGAGGCTTTCAAGGCCATCGTTGCAAAGGTAAAGTAAAGGTTAAAGTAAACAATCTACCTGAAAATAAAAGAAGGCTGCATCATGACGATGCGGCCTTCTTTATTTTCATACTAAGTGAAATACGGTTTCTTCTTAAATCGACAGCGATGACCCGCACACGGACATGCTGATGCAGACGGACAACCTTTGTGGGGTCGCTGACGTAATGGTCGGCCAGTTGTGACACATGGACCAGACCGTCCTGATGAACACCGATATCGACGAAAGCGCCGAAGTTGGTGATGTTGGTCACGATGCCAGGCAGTTCCATTCCCTCGTGCAAATCATCGATGGTCTGTACGGAAGCGTCGAACTCAAACTCCTCAATCTGTTCGCGCGGGTCACGGCCGGGCTTCTCCAGTTCCTTCATGATGTCGGTGAGGGTAGGGATGCCCACGTCAGCGGTGACGTAACGTTTGATGTCGATGGCGGAGCGTTTCTCCTTGTCCTTCATCAGGTCACTGACGGCACAGCCGCAATCCTTCGCCATTTGCTCTACCAGGGCGTAGCGCTCAGGATGGACGGCGCTGTTGTCGAGCGGGTTGTGTGCTTCAGGGATGCGAAGGAATCCGGCACACTGCTGGAAGGCGGCAGGTCCGAGACGCGGCACCTTCTTCAGTTGCGCACGGCTCTGGAACGCTCCGTTCTCGCGGCGGTAGTCAATGATGTTCTGTGCCAGTACAGGTCCCAGTCCGCTGACGTAGGTCAGCAGGTGCTGGGAGGCGGTGTTGAGGTTGACGCCCACGAGGTTGACACAACTCTCTACCACCTGGTCGAGCGAGTGCTTAAGCTTCGTCTGATCCACGTCGTGCTGGTACTGTCCCACGCCGATGCTCTTCGGGTCAATCTTCACCAGTTCGGCCAACGGATCCATCAGGCGGCGCCCGATGGAGACCGCTCCGCGTACGGTGACATCTTCGTCGGGGAACTCATCACGGGCAGCCTTTGAGGCGGAATAGACCGAAGCACCGTCTTCACTGACGACGAAAATGGGTATGGCCCCCCCTACGGCCCCCGAGGGGGCTTCGTTAGATTGAGCCATTGTGTCCCCCACGGGGGACGAAAGGGGGGCTACATCCTCCACAAACTCCTTGGTCTCACGGCTGGCAGTGCCGTTGCCGATGGCGATAGCCTCGATAGCGTAGTCTGTCAGCATCTGTTGCAAGTGGACAGTGGCCTGCATGCGGTGATTGACGGGCGGGTGGGGGAAGATGGCCTCATGGTGCAGCAGATTACCTTGTGCGTCGAGACACACCACTTTACAGCCTGTGCGGAAGCCCGGGTCGATGCCCATGACACGCTTCTGTCCCAATGGAGCACCTAACAGCAGCTGGCGCAGGTTCTGGGCGAAGACGCTGATGGCCTCTTCGTCAGCACGCTCCTTGCTCAGGTTCGCAAACTCCGTCTCGATGGAAGGCAGCAGCAGACGCTTGTAGCCGTCTTCGACAGCCTCTGCCACAAGCTTGCTGCAGGCGCCATTACTGTGTACATAGCTTCGTTGCAGCCGGCTGATGGCGTCATCATCCTCAATGGTGATATTCACACGCAGGATGCCTTCGCCCTCACCGCGACGCATAGCCAGCAGACGATGGCTCGAACAGCGTTTCAGCGGTTCCTCCCAGTCGAAATAGTCGCTGTATTTCTGGGCTTCGTCGCTGTCTTTCTTGGCCTTGATGACCTTGGAAACGATGAATGCCTCGCGACGGAAGGCAGAACGCACGCTGTTACGTGAACGTTCGTCCTCGCTGACCTGTTCGGCAATGATGTCCTGAGCGCCCTGGAGGCAATCCGATACGGTCAGACTGTCTTTGATAAAGCGCTTTGCAGCGTGCTCGGGATGTGGCTCACGTTGCATCATCAACAGCTGGGCCAGTGGCTCCAGTCCCTGTTCGCGGGCTACCTGTGCACGGGTCCGGCGCTTAGGCTTATAAGGCAGGTAGATATCTTCGAGGGTGGTTGATGCCCAGCACTCGTCAATGCGCTGCTGCAGTTCAGGCGTCAGCTTCTGCTGTTCGCCGATGGTCTTGATGATGGTTTCCTTACGTTTCGCCACTTCCTTGAGCTGTTCGGCACGGTTGCTGATGGCCGCAATCTGTACCTCGTCCAATCCACCTGTACGCTCTTTGCGATAGCGGGATATGAAAGGAATGGTACAACCCTCGTCCAAGAGTTTGAGGGTATTCTCCACAGCGTGCTCATTGAGGTGCAGTTCAGTGGCAATAAGTCGTGTAAATGTCTTCAGTAGCTCCATAGTTTTATTATTTGCTTGCAAAGATACAAAGAAAAATTGCAGGATTCAAGAAATTTGATTACTTTTGCACCAAATTATTCAAAATGGTATCTGTAGAGAACTTGAAGGTGGAGTTCGGCGTGAAACCGCTGTTCGAGGGTGCATCGTTTGTGGTGAACCCCAAGGACCGTATTGCGCTGGTGGGAAAGAACGGTGCCGGCAAATCGACGCTGCTCAAAATCATCAGTGGTCACCAACGGCCGACAGAAGGCACCGTAAGCATGCCTCAGGACACGAGTGTGGGCTATCTGCCGCAGGTGATGATGTTGGCTGATAATACGACGGTGCGTGAGGAGGCACAGAAGGCTTTTGCTGACGTGAAGGCATTGGCTTCCCGCGTAAAAGACCTGGAACAACAGATGGCCGAGCGTACGGACTACGAAAGTGAAGACTATATGGCGCTGGTTGAACGCTATACGCAAGAGCATGAACGCTACCTGATGACTGCCCCGGAGAGCCAGGAAGCAGAACTGGAGCGTACACTCTTGGGACTGGGCTTTGTTCGCAGTGACTTTGACCGTCCGACGAGTGAGTTCTCGGGCGGTTGGCGCATGCGTATCGAGCTGGCAAAGATTCTGTTGCAGCGTCCTGACGTGCTGTTGCTTGACGAGCCCACGAACCACTTGGACATTGAGAGCATACAGTGGCTGGAACAGTTGTTGGCAACCTCGTCGTCAGCTGTCATACTGGTGAGTCACGACCGTGCCTTTATCAATAATGTATGTAACCGCACGCTGGAAATATCCTGTGGGCGTATTATTGACTATAAGGTGAAGTACGACGAGTATGTTGTCTTGCGCAAAGAACGGCGTGAGCAACAGCTGCGTGCATACGAGAACCAACAGAAGGAGATGGCGGATATGAAGGCGTTTATTGAACGTTTCCGTTATCAGGCTACGAAGGCTGTGCAGGTGCAGCAGAAAATCAAGCAGCTGGAGAAGATTGTTCCTATTGAGGTGGATGAGGTCGATAACTCAGCCTTGCACCTGAAGTTCCCTCCCTGTCTGCGTTCTGGCGACTATCCCGTCATCTGCGAGGATGTTCGTAAAGAGTATGCCCATGTGGTGTTTGACCACGTGAACCTTACCATCAAACGTGGTGAGAAAGTGGCTTTCGTTGGTAAGAACGGTGAGGGTAAGTCCACGCTTGTCAAGTGTATCATGGGCGAGATACCGTTTGACGGTCATTTGAAGATAGGCCATAACGTGCAGATAGGCTATTTCGCACAGAACCAGGCACAGTTGCTGGACGAGAACCTGACGGTATTCCAAACCATCGACAACGTGGCAAAGGGCGAGATACGCCTGAAAATTCGTGACATCCTTGGTGCTTTCATGTTTGGCGGCGAGGCCTCAGACAAGAAGGTAAAGGTGTTGAGTGGCGGTGAGCGTAGCCGCTTGGCCATGATTCGTCTGTTGCTGGAACCTGTTAACCTGCTGATTCTCGACGAGCCCACGAACCATCTGGATATGGCGTCAAAAGATGTGCTGAAAGAGGCTATCCGTGCGTTTGACGGTACTGCTGTCATCGTCAGTCACGATCGTGAGTTCCTTGACGGCTTGGTTACTAAGGTCTATGAGTTTGGTGGCGGCAAGGTACGTGAACATCTGGGTGGCATCTACGATTTCCTGCGCAGCCGACAGATTAGCGAGTTGAGTGAGCTGGGGACGAAGACTGTCATTCAGGAGAGTCAGCCGAGTATGGCTACTCCGACGAAACCGTCTAATGACTACGCTGCCCATAAGGAGCAGCAGCGACGACTGCGTAAGGCAGAACGCGCTGTTGAGGAGAGTGAACGTAAGATCAGTGATATGGAACGACGTCTGAAGGAACTGGATGAGTTGCTGATGAATCCAGAGAACGCATCAGACATGGTGCTGGTAACGGAATACACCACGACCAAACGGGCACTTGACGAAGAAGTGGAACGCTGGGAACAGCTCTCGGAAGAACTGGAGACAATTTCTAATCAATAAAATAATATCGACAAATGAAAAAACTATTGACAATGATGGCAATCGCATCGGTAACGCTGACTGCACAGGCACAGACAACATTGAAGTCTGGCATTGACAAGTCGGACATGAACACGACGGTAGCCCCTGGGACAGACTTCTACGAGTATGCTTGTGGCGGTTGGATGAAGAAGAACCCTCTTCCGGCAGCCTATTCTCGTTATGGAAGTTTCGACAAGTTAGCCGAAGACAACAACAAACGTATCAACGGCATTCTGACCGACCTGTTGAACAATACCTACGAACAAGGTACTGTGGAACAGAAACTCTCTGACCTATATAAGCTGGCTATGGACTCTGTACGTCGTGAACGTGAAGGTGTGGAGCCCGTGATGCCGCTCTTGAGACAGATGGAACAGACCAAGACCGTGCAGAAACTGTTTGACCTTCACCTGACAATGGCTCCTTACAGCGGTTCGCTCTTCTTTGGTTCCTATATCGGTGCTGACGAGAAGAATGCTACGCAGAACATCCTGAGCATTAGTCAGGGTGGTATCACGCTTGGACAGAAAGAGTATTATCTGGACAACGATGAGGCAACGACAAAAATCCGTGAGGCTTACAAGAAGCACTTGGTACGTATGTTCCAGTTGTTTGGCTTCAAAAAGGCTGCTGCCACCAAGAAGATGAAGAACATCATGAAGGTGGAGACGGCTTTGGCTAAGGTGTCGAAGTCACGTACAGAGCTGCGTGACCCTATTGCCAACTATAACAAGATGACACTGGCTGAGTTCGACAGCAAGTATCCGCATTTGCAGCTGGAGCGCCAGATGAATGCCAAAGGTATTGAAAGCCGCTACATTCAGGAGATGGTGGTGGGTCAGCCGTCGTTCATGGAGGGAGCAGACCTTGTGTTCTCTCGTTTGAATGATGCTGAACTTCGTGACTACATGGAGTGGCGACTGATTAACGGTTCAGCAGACTACCTGAACGAAGAGGTGGCAGAAGCTGACTTCGACTTCTTCGGTCGTACGATGTCTGGTCGCCAGGAGATGCATCCGCGCTGGCGTCGTGCTACCAATCAGGTGCAAGGCGTTATGGGTGAGGCGCTGGGTCGTATCTACGTAGAGAAATACTTCCCCGCATCCTCGAAGGAACGTATGAAGGAACTGGTGCGTAACCTGCAGATTGCACTTGGTGAGCGTATTGCTGCCCAGGACTGGATGAACGACTCAACCAAGGTCAACGCTTTGTTGAAGTTAAGTACGTTCTATGTGAAAATAGGTTATCCTGATAAGTGGACAGATTTGTCGAAACTGACCATCGACCCCAGCAAATCGTACCTTGAAAACATGCGTCAGTGCAGTTTGTTCTGGAACCAGTGGCACATTGAACACACGGCAGGAAAACCTGTTGATCGTGATGACTGGTTTATGACTCCGCAGACCGTGAATGCGTACTATAATCCTACCACGAACGAAATCTGCTTCCCCGCTGGAATTCTGCAAGTTCCGTTCTTTGATGCTACTGCCGACGATGCCTTCAACTATGGTGCTATCGGTGTAGTTATCGGACACGAAATGACACACGGTTTTGACGATCAGGGACGTCGTTTCGACAAGGAGGGAAACATGCATGACTGGTGGACGGAGAGTGATGCCCAGAACTTCATTGCACGTACTGATAAATATGCCGATTTCTTCTCGGCCATCAAGGTGTTGCCTGACCTGAATGCCAACGGTCGTCTGACTTTGGGTGAGAACCTGGCCGATCATGGTGGTCTGCAGGTGGCTTTTGCAGCCTTCAAGAATGCTACAAAGAATAATCCACTTCCTGTCATTGACGGACTGACACCCGAACAGCGTTTCTTCTTAGCTTATGCTGGTGTATGGGCAGGTAATATCACTGAGGCAGAAATCCGTAATCGCACGAAGAGCGACCCCCATTCACTGGGTCGTTGGCGTGTCAATGGAGCACTTCCGCATATCGATGCCTGGTATGAGGCTTTCGGCATCAAAGAGGGTGATGAGATGTATATTCCGAAGGAAAAACGCCTGCCATTATGGTAAAATAGGGGTAAAATCAAAAAAAGGCCGTCGTAAATGTAAATTTACGGCGGTTTTTGTTTTCAGTTATTATTTTTTTTTATATCTTTGCAACTGTCTAACTATATAATTCATATGATGAGTGAAGATTTTACCAATATAGAGAAAACCAACAGGGCGCCTAAAACTCTTCGCCCGGAGCAGCAAAGAACGTTGGAGAAACCTGAAGAGCAACAGGTTCAACAGATGTTGCAGCATGCAGCAGAAGCCGTCCAGTGTCCTCATTGCGGAGCAACGAATGATGCCGAAGCAATGTTCTGTGGAACATGTGGAAAACCCCTGCATACAACCTTGTGCCCGAATTGCGGTGCGGAAATTGATCCGGATGCAGACTATTGCGAAGTATGCCATCGTTATATTCGTACGGAAATTTGCTCCTTCTGCGGTGCACACTTAGCAGGAAACGAGGCTTACTGTCCTGAATGTGGCAGCCCACGCGGTGGCATAGTATGTCCTGTTTGCCGTACCTTAAACAATTTTGCTTTCTGCAAGCAGTGTGGTACTGCTCTGACACAGGAAGCCAAACAATTAGTGAAGGAATTACAGGCTAATCCTGATTACAAGGAGTTGATAGAGGTCGTCACGGAATATACCAAGCTGGATGACCTCCTTCCGTATAACTCTGAGCGTGATGTTGTAAGGGAACAGATGAATGCACAGTTACGTGAGCGCGTGTTAAAACTGTTGGCTAAGGATAAGGGTATTGCTAATCCTGAGATTCCCGCAACAAAGACACAGCGCATGACGAAAGAGGAACTGGCAGAAAAGAAAGCTGAGAAGATTAAGATTCTTTCAAGCATTCTTGATAAACTGGCTGTACCAGAATCTGCATCACCGGTTATGGCCCGTAATTACGCAATGGCCAGTAAACCTATAGGTGTCAGACTGGCATGGGTATGTAACTATAAACATGCTATGCACAGCAGCCCCTGTGGATGTGCCAAACCACACTTGGGTGGCAAGTGGGTTATATTGGGAAAGAATACAACAGCAGAAATAAAAGACGACAATAAATAATGGATCAGACGTTAAGACCAAAAACACTAAGACCCGTTGAGAACGGAGGCGGTGGGGCGACACTCAGAACGATGCCGGCCTCACCCCAGAATACGTCGCGTACGGCGAAACGGCCAGCTGTGACTGTGGAGAACACGGATACGAGTGCAGACGAATTTGTCTTGAAGGGCCGTCATTATACAAATGTCCGTTGTTTAAGCGATAATTCCGGAGAAGCTCAGGTCTATCTCGTTGAACGAGGTGGACGTGAGTTTGTTCTTAAAGTATATTATCCGAACTTTGTAGTCAAAAAGACGCTGCTCAGGATTATCAGAAACATGGACATGGAGATGGTCATGAAGCTGATGGACTTTGGCAAGACGTATGTGGAAGGTAAGAATCGCGACTATGAACTGATGGAATATCTGGAGGGTGGCACGCTGAACGAAACGAGTGCTCATGGCGATATGGATTTCTTCCGCCGTGTCGCTTTGCAGGCTGCTGCCGCTTTGGCTTATTGTCATAACAACGGTATCATTCATAAGGATATTAAACCCTCAAACTACTTTTTCAGGGATAAGGAGCATACGCAGGTGGTACTTGGTGACTTCGGTATTTCCTCAATTATGGCGGAAGATGAGAAGGTACACCGTACAACACAAGCCCGTACACCTGTCTATGCTGCCCCCGAAATGTACAGTGACGTGATTGACGGAGTGGTAGAGATTTCTCCAGCCGTCGATTATTACTCGCTGGGTATCACGCTGATGACTTTCTGGCTGGGTGAGAATCCGCTCAGTTCAAATGAGCGTTTGATGATGCGTCGTAAGAATGAAGGTCGTCTGCCCAAAATTAATGAGTTGCCTGACAGGGTGAAACTTATTGTTCAAGGTTTGACCGCTGTCAATCCCCAAAACCGTTGGACGTACGAGGAGGTTGAACGCTGGTTCCTGGGTGAGACTCCTAATGTTGATGTCTCGTCGCCCCTGTTGCGTTATAAGAGTTTTGTTGTCGATCCAGACAAGAATGTCGTCGCAGACAATATCCATGAGCTGATTCCTCTGTTGCTCGAGCACGAAAGGCTGGCAAAGGGTTATCTCTATGGTGGCCGCCTGACTAACTGGTTGGAGCAGTGTGGAAATACGAAGTTGAGTACAGTTGTCAAAGATATCGTTCAGAACCGCTATCCGGCAGACCAGCAGGCAGGACTGATGGCTACCGTCTATGCTATGGAGCCCACTTTCCCCTATGTGGATGTCAAGGGAAATCTCTGTGATGACGTACATAGTGTTGTGATTTCCATGTTGAGTTACATTGATGATTACAGCATCCTGCTTCGAAATAAAAACGACAAGCTTTGGCTCTATTTGGAGTCTCATACTTCGGCTGATATAAATAGGTTGCGTAGCTATTTTGAGAACAGAAAAGGTTTTGACGGTCGTATAGCTATTTTGCGCACAGCCTATGAAGTGGATAAAGACATACCGTTCTTGTCAAAGTTTCCTTCTTCGTCATTGGCTGAAATCGTGAGGGCATACGGACAACGGGATATTACTGACGACGAATGGCGGAGCCTGACTGACGGACGTCTGTTGTCATGGATGTATAGTCACGAAGACCGTATGGCGTGCGAATCACTCCGAATTATGACAGCTGGTCAGCCTTATTCAAAACAGTTGGCTTATAAGGTGTTGTATAATGTCTATCGTGATGCCGCTTACGACTTGAAAGATGCGAACACGCCTGAGAAGGTCGGTGAGATATTAAAACAATCCTTGGTGCGTTGGCAGACAATGAGTGACAGCGAGATGGAGGAGGAAATCATAGACTTCGCAGATCCTAACGGTCGTTTTGCCTCTTACGCGCAGTTGCACGGCTGGTTTGAACAGTTAAGCGAAGCAACGCGTAATTTCGACATGAAGAGTGACGAGAATCGCGAACGTCTTAGTGCCTATGATTTACGCACGGCAGCATATCGCATGTGTCGTATTCTTGGCGTTACACCTGTTTATGTGCTTTCCGATGGTACGGAGTTGGACAATGGACAGGAACTTGATGCGAAATATTATCCGTTTATCAAGACTGAGATGCGTGAAGGCTCTTTTTGCCAGTGGCTGTCTGTATGGTATCACGAAGACCCCTTCAGTGATTTCAGTGAGGAGTACAGCTACGAACGCATGCTCGAAAAATGGGTGTTGAAGTTGGGTGAAATAGACAAGCAACAGCTGTATTATCGCCGCTATATCAATGCCAAGGAAGAAACGACCAAAAAGATTAATGATGTCCGTAACAGTTACCACAGGGCGCTACGTAAGGAAAAGATATGGCAGTACATATTCTACGGTATGGCTGCTGTCTGGCTGTTGCTTGTGTTGGTTGTCGGCATTTCTGGAAGGCATTTCCTGATGGGTCACTCCCTGTTTACAATCGGTATTCCGTTGGGAGGCATGACAGCACTGATTATTGCTGTAAGGGCATACTTCCGTGGGTACGGTTTCTTCTTCTCCTGTTTGTGGGGAGCATTGGGACTTATGTCATCTGCCATTCCTATCTGGATATTGAAATATCTGAATAACTCTCATCCTGGATTCTTTATTCCTGCTGTTGTTGTCATATCGTTGGCGTATGTGGCTGTTTGTTACTTCACAGACTTCAAGAAAGACAGCAAGGATGATAATCAATTGGTGAACTCCATTCTTACCGATGATATTAAGTCAGAACTGTTAGAACCTTTGTATTATACGTTTAAGACGAAGTCATATCGTTATAAGAGCTCTAAGTTCGGATTGTTGGATGATGTCCAGAACCAGGTACATTCCGTTGCAGGCGAGTCTGTCTTACATTATATGTTGTGGAGTGCGCTTGTTGGCGTCATGATATTGGAGTTGGTTGTCTTCAGTCCGAAGTTGCTGAATGTAAGTAATCCTGACCTGGACAACTGGAGATTGAGCCCGTCAAAAGTTGTCAAACAGATCCAGAAAGACGTAGAATAATGAAGTGTGAGCATTGTCAAAAGGAAAATAGGTCCATCGCCAAGTTCTGTAAATGGTGTGGTAAGCCTATCGTAGCATCAAACGTCCTTGACCGCTTGGTCGGACTTGATGATGTAAAGACTCAACTGAAGACAATCGTTGACACCTATACATTCCTGCATTCCCGTAAGGATATTGTCTCTGTACGTTTAAGTGTTAATGCCATTATTATTGGCGAGACCGGTACAGGTAAGACTGCTTTGGCTGAGGTTCTTCGCGACTATTTCTATCAGCATAAGATTATCGAGAAACCAAAGCTGACGATGGTTGATGCTGTTGACTATTCGCGCTTTGTCGATAAGTGGGACGACAATATCAAGAAAGCAAAGAATGGAATTCTGTTCTTTGACAATGTTCAGAAACTGTTACCCGATAAGTATTCCAACCAGGTGAATCCGCTTGACAAGCTGTTTGTCGAGATGGATAAGTGGGACGACAATCCTGTTGTCGTTATTGCCGGACTGCCCAAGGGACTGGAGGACTTCCTGACAAGCAACCCGGCCGTTGCCAATCGCTTTAAATATACGTTCCGTCTGCCGACTCCAGGACCAAAGGAGCTGAACGACATCTGTAAGATGATGCTTCGTACGAAGTATGGCATTGATGAATATTCTGCAGCAGCAAGCGACAAGTTACAGCGCTTTTTCAAGTATCAGGTAAAGATTAAGGACGACACCTTCGGCTATGCCCATATTGCCAACAAGACGGCTGAAGACATCTTTACCTCTTTCATCAGTCGTGGTGCCAATGCTGTTTGTGTCGAAGAAGCCGACATCAGAGGTTATGTGCCTGCAGACCGTTCGCTTGATGACATCTTGAGTGACCTGGATACGTTTATCGGAATGGATGCTGTCAAGAGTGCGGTTCGCGAGATGGCTTATGCCATACAGAATAGCCTTCAGCGAGCCGAACGCGGCTTGGGTGAACAGGAGAAGATGGGTATGCACATCATCCTGACGGGTAATCCCGGAACCGGTAAGACGACAATAGCCCGTAAACTGGGTGAGATACTGGCAGCTATCGGCTATCTTGATAGTGGCCATGTGGTTGAGGTTGACCGTGCGCAGATGGTTAGTCAGTATCAGGGAGAGACTCCGAAGGTGGTTGACCACCTGTGTGATAAGGCTCAGGGAGGTATTCTTTTTGTGGATGAGGCTTATACACTGGCACCTGTCAGTCAGGGCGGAGAACGCGACAACCAAGGAGCTCAGGCTCTTGAGAAGCTGATGAAGCGCATGGAGGACGACCGTGGAAAGTTTGTGGTTATTGCTGCTGGCTATCGTACTGAGATGGAAAACCTCTTCCGCATCAATCCAGGCTTCAGGAGCCGTTTCAATTATTTCCTGAACATCGAGGACTATACGCCTGACCAGCTGTTCCAAATCATGCAGTTGTTCGCCAAAGAAAAGAAATATGTTTTTGCCCCAGAGGCGGAAGAGCTGACCAAGAAGATGATTGCTGAGCTGTATAACGCTCGCGACAAGGACTTTGCCAACGGTCGCACCATGCGTCAGCTCTTTGACAAGATATGCAGCAAGCAGGCAGAGCGTCTGCAGAAGGGAAGCATCTCGACGATGACGAACGAACAGCTGATGACCATTGAGGTGGCTGATGTTCCGTACGAGGCACCGCAGGCTGTTGACTATACAGAGTGTCTTGCCAAACTTGACGGCCTGGTAGGTTTGACGGCTGTGAAGAAGGAAATCTCCAATCTTGCCTCGTTCCTGAATCTGCAAATCAAACGTGGCGAGCAAAATACTTTCCAAGGCAAGCATTACGTCTTCACTGGTAATCCTGGCACTGGTAAGACCACCGTGGCACGTATCATGTCTGACGTGTTCCGTACCTTGGGTATCATATCGCGCGGACAATTGGTGGAGGCAGACCGTAGCAAGTTGGTTGCCGGCTATAGTGGACAAACGGCGATAAAGACCAATCAGTTGATTGACTCTGCCTTGGGTGGCGTACTGTTCATCGATGAAGCCTACACCCTGAAGTCCAGCGACGGCGACACCTTTGGTGGTGAAGCAATTGACACGTTGCTGAAGCGACTGGAGGACGACCGTGGTAAGTTTATCTGTATTGTAGCTGGTTATACTGACCAGATGCATGACTTCATCGATTCCAATCCAGGCCTGAAGAGCCGCTTTACGCAAACCATCCATTTCGATGACTATACGCCCGATGAACTGACGGAGATATTCCTTAATCTGGCAAAGTCAAAGAACTTTACGGTTGATGAGGAGACACATGGTGCCATCCATCGTCAGTTCGAGCAGCTTTACCTGCGTCGTGATAAGAATTTCGGTAATGCTCGTGAGGCACGTCGCATCTTCGACGAGGCCGTTGAGAAGCAGAGCCAGCGTTTGATTGGCGAGATGGGCAATCCTGAGTTTAATGAGGCTGACATGTATCGCATTACTGCGGCTGACCTCCCGATAGCCCAGTCCGAGGCTGCCCGTCCGTTGGATGAGGTGCTCAATGAGCTGGATGATTTTGTCGGCATGCGTTCAGTCAAGAATATGATTCGCCGTCTGGCCGTACAGAGCATGTTTATGAAACAGCGTGCAGCGATGGGTGCTGGCAAGGTTCAGCAGATGTCCATGAACTTCATACTGACAGGTAATCCTGGAACGGGAAAAACGTCCATCGCTCGTAAGATGGGTGAGGTGTTGCTGAGCATGGAAATACTGCCCACCTCTCGTGTTATTGAGGCCAGCCGTGCTTCACTTGTCGGAAAGTACATGGGCGAGACTCCAAAGATTGTCAATAGCATGTGTGACAAGGCTATGGGTGGAATCTTGTTCATTGACGAGGCTTACACGTTGTCTTCCGAGAACGACCAGTATGGCAAGGAAGCCATTGACACGCTGATGAAACGCATGGAGGATGACCGTGGAAAGTTTGTGGTCATTGCTGCCGGCTATAAGGATAAGATGGAGGATTTCCTGGCTGTTAACCCAGGTTTGGCGAGTCGTTTCACGCATAAGCTCCATATTGAAGACTATAACGAGGACGAACTGCTGGCAATCTTCAAGAAGATGGCTGCCAAGGAGCAATACACCTTGTCTCCAGGTGCTGAATTTAAACTGATGGATTTGATTTGTCGAATGGTTGTCAACAAGGACGAGTCGTTCGGTAATGCCCGTGAGATGCGTAATCTGCTCGATGCCACCATCCAGCAGCTGTCTATCCGTGTCTCAGAACTCCCACCGTCGGAAGTTACAACGGAAACATACCAGCTGATACAACCAGAAGATATAAAAGATGAATAGTTATGATAATATGTCCGACATGTAAAGAAGAGATTGATAACGATTCCCGTTTCTGCGACCAGTGTGGACAGGCTTTGGTCTATTGTGTCAGCTGTGGCAGAGTGGGGAAGGGACGTCGTTGCACTCATTGTGGCGGTTTGATGGTGTCTGCTGACGAGTTGGAGCATTCTACTACGGCTCGTAGTATCAGTATGCAGAAAATGGTGACTACAGGCGGCGCATCCCAGAACATCCCCGTGCTTACTATGTATAACGGTAATCTTAACATACGCATTATTGGACAGAACGGAGCCATCATCGGTCGCAAACAGGGTCCGTATTGTCAGTACTTTGCTGACAATCTGTACGTTTCGAGTGTTCATGCACAGCTTGTCTATACGAAGGATTCTGGCTGGTGCATCATTGATAAGCACTCCTCTAACGGTACCAAGCTCAATGACCGTGCCATGCAGCCTGATATCCCTATGTCGTTGAAGAGCGGCGATATTGTGACGCTTGCTAATGTCAGTATGCAGGTAAATGTTGAATAAGTGAAAACGTAAGTTTATATATTAATGAAGAAGTTTATCATTACCGCTGCGAGCCATGTGGGTTGCATCAGGAGCAACAATGAGGATATGATACTGGTTTGGGACCGTTTCATTAGGAACGGCTCTTATAGTACGGAAATTTGTCCTGAGTCTATCGGACGCTTTGCCATAGCACTGGCTGACGGAATGGGAGGACACAACGCTGGCGAGGTGGCGAGTGAGGAGACACTGTCCAATCTCCATTTCTTTCTGAACGACATGCCTATGGGGCTGTCTGTCAGCGATATGAACGAGATGATGGTTGTGTGGCTTAAGTCCATTAACAATATCATCGAGTCACGAGGGCTCAGCAATCCCTCTATGTGTGAGATGGGCACGACGTTGGTGGGCATTCTCTACTATGAACACCAGTTCTACTGGATAAACTGCGGTGACAGCCGACTGTACCGTTTCCGCGACGGTCATCTGACGCAACTTTCCACCGACCACTCCTTGAACAACATGACTGGCACTACCAAGCATTCGAACGTCATAACGAACTGCATTGGTGCTGGCTGTCGCTCGTCGTTCCTCGATATGTATGAATTCACAAATGATGTCCTTGCTGGCGATACATATATTATTTGTTCCGACGGACTGAACGATATGGTTCCCGACCCCATGATTGAGAGTCTGGCAGCTCATGGCTGTATTGCCAACGATTACTGTCAGGCTGCTGTCGAGGCAGGAGGCTATGATAACGTGTCCGTTTGTGTTGTTAAGGTTGAATAAGACGATACTATGCCATTAAGATTACCCGATAAATTGCCTGCCATTGAGCTCTTGAAGCAGGAAAACATCTTCGTGATGGACTATTCACGTGCTCACATGCAGGATATCCGTCCGTTGAGGATTGCTATCCTCAACCTTATGCCGCTGAAGATTACCACAGAGACAGACCTCATCCGACTGCTGTCAAACACGCCGTTGCAGATTGAGGTGAATTTCATGAAGCTCAAGAGCCACACCCCGAAGAACACCCCGATTGAACACATGATGATGTTCTACCGTGACTTCGAAGAGATGAAGAACGAGAAGTACGACGGCATGATTATCACTGGAGCTCCCGTTGAGACGCTCGAGTTCGAGGATGTGACCTATTGGGACGAGATGCAGCGCATCTTCACATGGGCTCGCACTCATGTCACGAGTACCTTGTATATATGCTGGGCTGCACAGGCTGGTTTGTATTTCCACTATGGCATTCCTAAGTATCCGTTGCCCAAGAAGATGTTTGGCATCTTCCAGCAGCGTCCGTTGCAGCCCCAGCTTCCCATCTTCCGTGGCTTCGACGACGTGTTCAACATGCCTCACAGTCGCCATACGGAGATTCATCGTGAGGACATCATGGCTCATCCTGACCTGACGCTCATTGCCGATTCCGAGGAGTGCGGTGCCAGCATCGTGATGGCGCGTGGCGGACGTGAGTTCTTCATCACAGGCCATCTGGAGTATGCGCCCAATACACTCGACAAGGAGTATCGGCGCGACAAGGACGTGCGCGACGATGTGGAGCTCCCGCTGAACTATTATCGTGACGACGACCCGTCGAAGGCTCCCGTAGTCAGTTGGCGCGCTCATGCCAATCTGTTCTATAGCAACTGGATCAACTACTACGTCTATCAGGAGACTCCATACGACATCAATAAGATTGAATAAATGCGTGAACTCGAACTGCTGGCTCCTGCCAAGAACTTGGAATGCGGCATCGCGGCCATCGACCACGGTGCCGATGCTGTCTATATCGGTCCCGAGCGCTTCGGAGCCCGCGTGGCGGCTGGTAATTCAATCGAGGATATCCGCCAGTTGTGCGAGTATGCACACCAGTTTTCCGTCAAGGTTTATGCAACGGTCAACACCATTATCTACGATGACGAGCTGACTGATACCGAGCACCTCATCTGGCAGCTCCATAAAGCTGGAGTCGATGCCCTGCTGGTGCAGGACATGGGCGTGTTGCGCTTGAATCTGCCCCCCATTCCCCTTCATGCTTCCACACAGACCGACAACCGTACGGCCGATAAGGTACGCTGGCTCCAGACGTTGGGCTTTCAGCGGGTGGTGTTGGCACGTGAGCTGTCGGCCGACGAGATAGCTGCCGTTTATCAGGCCGTTCCCTCCATGCCGCTCGAAGTGTTCGTACATGGTGCGCTTTGCGTCAGCTATTCCGGACAGTGTTATGCCTCGCAGTATTGCTTCGGACGTTCAGCCAATCGCGGTGCCTGTGCGCAGTTCTGCCGCATGGCGTTCGACCTGGTCGATGCCGACGGGCAGGTGTTGGAGCATGACCGTTATCTCTTGTCGCTCAAGGACCTGAACCAGAGCCGTCACTTGCAGGAACTGGTTGATGCCGGTGCCGTGTCGTTCAAGATTGAAGGACGCCTGAAGGATGTGGCTTACGTCAAGAACGTGACAGCAGCCTACAGCGAGGCACTCAACGACATCGTCCGTCGCAACCCCGACAAGTACCGTCGTGCCTCACAAGGTCATTGTACCTATACCTTCACACCCGACTTGAAAAAGACCTTTAACCGAGGCTATACCACTTATTTCCTGCATGGTCGTCAGCCTGACATCTTCTCGCCTGACACGCCGAAGGCAATGGGTGAGTTCGTGGGAACGGTGAAGGAGATTCGTGGCGCGTCGTTTACGGTGGCAGGTACGGCACGTTTCGCCAATGGCGACGGGCTCTGTTATATCTATATATATAATAATGTACGCGCGTTAGGAGGTTTCCGTGTCAACCGTGCCGAAGGAAACCGCCTATTCCCACAGCAGATGCCGCGTGAGCTCCGTCCAGGCATGGCGCTCTATCGCAATAACGACATGGAGTTCGAACGTCTCCTCTCGAAGCCCAGTGCCGAGCGAAAGATTCCTGTTCGCATGCAGCTCGCAGCAACACCGACAGGCTTCTCGCTGACATCAGGAAATGCTGTGGCAACCATCGATTGTGAGCATCAGCAGGCAGAGAAACCTCAGCGTGAGAATATCGTTCGTCAGCTTACCAAGCTCGGCGGCACACCTTATGAGTGTAGCGACGTGGAACTGCCCGACGGCTTCAACTACTTCATTCCCAGCAGCAAACTGGCGGAACTGCGCCGTTTTCTTGTCGCTCAGTTAAGCCTCGAGAAGCCCAAACAACTCTCAACTCTCCACTCTCCACTTAAAACAGACTTTCCACTCTCCACTCTAAACTCTAAACTATATCTTAACAACATCAGCAACCATCTGGCTTGCGAGTTTTATGGCGTCAAAGAACCGTCGGCTTATGAGTTGAAGGGTGGGGAAGGCCCCGTCATGCAGTGCCGCCACTGTCTGCGTTACTCGTTGGGCTATTGCACCAAGCAACGCCGACAAGCACCCTGGCGCGAACCTCTATTCTTGCGTTTGGGCGATGGCCGTCGCTTTCGTCTGGAGTTCGATTGTAAAAACTGTCAAATGAACGTCTATGGAGAAGAATAATCGTTTGTTTATCAGCCTGTTGGCTGTCCTATTTCTCCTTACTTCCTGTTATAATCACGGGCAGCAGACCCCTGATGCCTGGGACTTGACGAAGGAGCAGATTGACAGCATTTCTTTCTCCACCACCCATCACTATACGCAGGGCTACAACTTCGTGGTCAATGCCGACTCGTTGCTGTTACAGGGTGAAGAAGGCGACTCGCTGATGGTTGTCAGGCACGATCGGCTGGTAGTGGCTGCCATTGACATTCAGCCGCAGGACAGTATAGATTCCGTGTGGGTGAAGGTGGCACGCGACCAGTTGACGCTGGGGTGGATTCACGAGACGGAGCTGTTGAAGGCCGTCTCGCCCGATGACCCCATCTCCGAGTTCATCGATTTCTTTTCCGATTCCCACCTGCTCATCTTCCTGGCATTCCTGGTGGTGGTGGGCGCTGCCTACGGACTGTTCCGCCTGAACCGTCGCAATGCCTATATCGTGCATTTCCGTGACATCAGCTCGTTCTATCCCACGCTGCTTTGTCTGCTTGTGGCAGCTTCGGCCACGCTGTATGCCAGCATCCAGATGTTCTGCCCTGAGACGTGGCGACACTTCTATTATCATCCGTCGCTCAACCCCTTTGAGTTGCCGTTCATCCTTGAGTGTTTCCTCATTGCCGTTTGGGCACTTGCCATTGTAGGCTTGGCTGCCGTCTTCGACCTGCAGCGTCGTCTCAGCTTCGGCGATGCCGTGCTTTATCTGGGTGGACTCGTAGCCGTCTGTGCCGTCGATTACGTGGTGTTTAGCCTGACTACCCTTTGGTATATAGGTTATCCGCTGCTGGTGCTTTATATCGCCTTTGCCCTTTGGCGTTATTACCACCACTCCTTCGAGCGTTATCGCTGCGGACATTGTGGTCATGCCCTTCGCGCCAAAGGCGAATGTCCCCATTGCGGAGCGTTGAACGAATAGAAAAGCCCATCTTCCTGACTGGACTCATTGCCAAGAGTGCACACCGGAACCGCCCCTACTGTGTTCATAACTCCCCCGCCACTCCAACAAGGAATGACGGGGGATGGTGTCTTCTGCTTCTTACTTAACTATTTTAATCAATTCTATCGTAAACAGGATATCTGAGTATGGTTTAATTTGTCCTGCTTCCTTTTCACCATATGCTAAATGGTATGGAATATATACTTCCCACTTTGAGCCAGAAGGCATATTTGCCAAAATATACGTCCACCCTTTTACAATTCTATTGACATACATTTCCGCAGGTTCCCCACGTTTATATGAGCTATCAAAAACTGTTCCATCAAGAAGTCTTCCTTCATAATTAACTCTTACGAGGGAATTGATTTCTGGTTTTGGTCCATCTCCTTGCCTTATGATTTTATACATAACCCCTTCTCCATTTGGCAACAATGTATAACCATCCTCCTTCATTCTTTGTCCATTCTTTTTACTTTCTTCTCTTTTCTTTTCTTCTAATTTTCTTTTTCGTGCATCTTTTTTCTCTGCTACCATACTTAATATTTCGGTAGTTTTATTGCTAATCTCGTTTTCAGAGACTGAGACTATTAAATCTGTTTCTTTGTTTTTCTTCTCAATTATAATCATTATTTCATCAACTGTTCTACCAAACGTCATAAGCGAGCCTTTGGGTTGTTTTACTAATGATACGAGCGAGTTCATGTTGTTATATATCTCCATAAAGGCATCTTGTGTCTTTTCATACTTGCTGGAAGTTGCATCGTTCATCTTTCGCATATCATCCTTAACAATATTACAAAGACTGTCTAAATAATAAATCATGCCATTGTTAATATAATAATTGTAACGCATGTTGACAGCCTCATTGAAGTCTGAACAATATACTCGATTCCCATCTGCGTTAATAACATAATGGTCGTTAATTGCTTTTTGCCAGTTTTGTTGATAATCACTTAAGATTTCTGAGGAAAGATACGAAACGGCCATTGCGTTTATTTTCATGTCTTTTGCAGTTTCTTCATAATTAATCCTACTTCCAAAAATAAATTTTGCAAGTAAAAAAATAATAAAGAGAGCAGCGATACTGCAAAAACCAATGAATACGTGTTTCTTTGTAATTGTTATTGTCATAATCTTTTGGGGTGATGATATGCCATCGCCCTTCGGCTCTAATACTATTCTCAAATACGATTTAGTCTAAATACTGAATGGGTTAGTGAATTAACGAACTTCATTGTTGTCAATCCGAAATCTACTATCTCGAAGGTGTTGTCTTTTACCTCATTTGCGTTTTTCGTCTCTTCGCTTGTAAAGGTAATATAGTTTCTTTCGATATGCCAAGACCCTTTTACTATTTCAACAACATCTTTTTCCTCGTATGTTCTAATCTTGTTATTGCTTCCAATTGAAAACCCCGTGATTTTCTTTACCATGTCATTATCACCAGATATTTTGTACTTTTTCATTTCATAGGTACCATCTGCGTTTATGTTATATACAATATTGCCTACGCAACTCCATGTTCCCACTATTCGCTTATTCAATTCTTCTGGTGACAACATTATTGCTTGAGAATCTCCTTGTGAACTTTGCACGGCCGATGCAGTACTTTTTGAATCTCTGCTTATACCTTGCAGAACTAACAGGATACTTTTCACATCTTTTGCCAACTCTAGGAATTTGACAATTAAAAAGATATTCAGAGCTAAAACTGCTATACAAACAACGACAAATCCATGGTCGTTAGAACTTGATAATAATATATTTGTCATAACTTTTATTTCTTTTTAAGACAGTCTTGTGCTCAGTGTTAATTAATGATTAGCCATATAGCTAATAGATGCACCAAATAAATCATAAAAGTCTTGATATATCTGGGGGAGATGTTTGTTCATTTTCAAAGAAGGTGTTTGTTCTTCGATGATTACTTTCTCATTATTTGTGTCATACCATGCTTGATATTCAACAATATATTTATTACCATTATTGTCTTTACGTCTAACTTTCAACTTGTACGGAAGAATTATTGTATTATCATTCTTATAATCATTCATTATTTTGTTATATCTCTCAGCATCATAGTCAGATAGTCCTCCTGTTTCATATACCATTTTAATTATTTCCAAAGGTTCTTTCTGAAACACCCTTTTCTTACAAATTGTATCTAGGAACTCCATAGAAGTAATTTCGACAAAATTATTGGGGTCATCATAATTCTCCTGAACATAAGACTGAAATTCATTACGAATAATGTCTTCTGTACTTTGGGGCTGTTTAAAACATGAAGTTAAAACACTGGCACTAATCAAGAATGCTAATGTACAAAAGTAAATATGTCTATTCATAGTCATAGCGGGAGTTTATATGCCGTTACCCATCGGCTCTAATAGTTAAACTTATTTTTCTAAAGCTACGCACAAATCATAAATAAAAGGCGCAGGACAAATCCATACGCCTTAGAGGTTCACCACAAACCCACATACCTATATAGAAAAGCCTACGCCTATTGGCATGGCTCTTAAGGTATGTGTTTGCTCTCTTATCTTTGAGTGGTGATTTCTAAGGCAATCGAGCAAATATGTCCTTGCACACCTAACGGAATGCATCTGCAAAGATAATATATTATATCAAAACAACCAACTTTTTATTCATTTTTTTTAAAGACAACTTAAGACTTATGACTTTACATGCGTCTTTCTCAAAGAGCGAATGCGCTATATATTGAATGTTGTTATAGCTATACGGTAGTATGTCTTATACTGATATAGGTTGACACATTTAGGAACTTAATAAAATGTGTTAAT